>NZ_AQGQ01000112.1 GCF_000388115.1 Aeromonas molluscorum 848 | reverse complement strand
ACTTGCGCCAGCACCTCATCGAGCCCGTGACGATAACGGGTGACAAGGGTGCTGGCCTGCTCGTTCGAGGTGGCTTGCCCCAGCAGGATCACACATTCAAGACGCTCGCCAGGCAAGAGGTCGATGTGCATCTGCAGTGCCGCACAGGGATCCAGTCCCGCTCCCGTTTTACCGGACAGGGCATGGCGGCTGGTCAGCGCCGCAGGCGCCGCCGAGTGGCCACGGAATCCGAGGAACTCGGCGCGATCGGCGGTCCAGCTTGTCTGCTTGCCACCGAGATCGAGGAAGGCCACGCGGCCCGGGAAGGCGGTATTCCACGGGTTTTGTGCCAGCATGGCGCCCGTGCTGTCATCCAGTTGGCTGGTGATAAAGGGGGCACTGACGGAGCGACTGGCGCCCAGCACCCACTCCACGTAACAGGTCACCGACAGGCGGCGGGGCTCATTCGTCAGGTTGTGCAACGTCAAACGCGAGATCTTGATGGGGTCCGAGACCGGGACAAACTGCAACAATTCGCTGTGGATGCCGTGTGCCTGGTGCTCGAAGCGGCTGTAACCATAGCCATGACGGGCAATATAGGGTCCACCATCCCGAATGGGCTGCGCGGTAGGGCTCCACAGTTCCAGGGTCTCTTCATCGCGCAGGTAGATGGCTTCACTGGCCGGATCCGTCACAGGATCATTTGACCAAGGGGTAAGCTGGTTCTCCTTGCTGTTGTCGGCCCAGGTATAACCACTCCCTTCGGCGGAGGCTTGAAAGCCAAACTGGGGATTGGCAATCACGTTGAGCCAGGGAGCCGGGGTGTGCTGGTCTGCCGACAGCAGGGTGACATATTCGCGCCCTGCCTTGGCAAATCCACCCAGACCATTGAAGCACTCCAGCTCCGGGTGATGCGGGTGCTTGAGGGCGGGGACATGCCGCAACCTGCTTCCGCCCCCTGGCTGGGCAAATGGGGGGAGGGCGGGCTGACGGGCCAGCTGTTCCTGCAACGAACCCCGGCGGGCTATCAAAACGACCCGCGCCGCCGCATACAAGAGGGCGCAAACCTCATCGCTCATCAAGTCGATGCGCACGGCATAGACGGATCCCTGCGCCAGCTCGGTATGAAAACGTGGCCGGGACTGGCTGCTGCGCACGGCCGTGTCGATGCCATTTTGCAGATCCTGCACATAGGTGGAGGCATGCTCATTGACGATCACCAGGTCGACGGCCAGACGCTTCATGCGCAGATATTCATGGGCCAGCAGCAGTTCACGAACCTGCGCCAGATCCTCAATGTCGTCAATGCGCAGCAGCATGATGGGCAGATCCCCGGAAATGGACTGCTGCCAGAGGGCTGATTGCCGTGTCAGGCCCCGGACTATGGTGCTCGATGGGGAGCGGAACCTGGCGTCGGCATAGAGCAAAGGGGCCGCCAGGCGCTGGAAATTGGCGGCATCGGCTGCCTGAATATTGAGGTGATGCAACTGCACCTGGGCCTGTGTCCAGGCCAGCGTCTTGGTGCGCTGGAACGAGTGGCGATTGTGGTGCTGATCGATGAGATCGAGCAGCGCCTGCCGTGACGGGGCGACCAGGGTCCAGAAAGCAAGGTGAGTGCTGCTGCCAGGCAGGATGTGCACGCGCTGGCGCAGTGAAAACACGGGGTCGAGCACTGTGCCCACGGTATTTGACAGGGGAGCGTCACGGCCCATGGCGCGGGCCGAGGCGAGGGTGTGACCCCGGCCAATAAACTGCGCCCGATCGGACTCGTATTGCAGGGGCTCGGTGAGAGGCTCCTCGGCAAGGATGAAATGGCCGGCCCAGACTTCGCTCTCCTCGGCGGTTCTTGGACGCCGCGTGGCAAGCAGGGCGCCGAGTTCGGCCACAAATTCGGTGACGACAAACAGCTTGCTAAAGGCGGGGTGAGCCCTGTCTGCCTCCGGTGTGGTCAGCACGACCTCGGCATAGGAGGTTATCTCTATGCTGCGCACGCTGCGGCCCCGGTTGTTCAGCGAGATGCGACGCACCTCGCCATCGGCCTCACCAGACACCAGCACCTCCATTGTGGTGGTCAGCTTGTCGTGATGATGGACAAATTGCGCGCGATCTTCGGCGAAAACAACCTCCCCGTTGCTATCCGAGTTGCCAAGGGGCTGGGCGCAAGGTGACCAGGTATCGCCACTGTTCACATCCTGCAGGAAGAGGAAGGAGCCCCAATGATCCCGGGTCGCATCCTCTTGCCAGCGGGTGATGGCAAGATTGCACCAACGGCTGTAGCCGGCCCCAGCACTGGTGAGCATGACGCTGTAGCGACCATTGGAGAGCAGGTGAGTCACCGGCGCCCCCAGGCGCGATGACGGGAGACGGCGCACCGAGCTGACATCCTGACTGTTCGGGGCGAGCGATGCCTTCATCTCGGCGGCCCTCGGCCGGACAATGGCCATCTCCTGGGGGATGCGCTCTTGCAATAACAACTCGCAGGATTGGATGATGGGGTCGTCATGGAAGCGGGTACGCATCTGCCCGGCATGGAGGGCATTGGCGATGGCCACTATGGTCATTCCCTGGTGGTGCGCCATGAAGTTCTGCACTATGGCGACGCTCTGGTTGTCGGGCAGTCGCGAGGGAGTGAAGTCCAGGGCCTCGTAGAAACCGTAGCGTCCGGCGCCCCCGAGACCCGCCAGGCGCTGGAAGTTTTTCAGGGCGGCGACAGGGTTGACCATGGCGGCGAGCCCGGTGGCATAGGGTGCGACGACGCGGCTCTCGGCCAGACCACGTTTAAGGGCCAACTGCGGTATGCCGAAATTGGAGTATTGATAGGTGAACTCCATATCCCGTGCGTTGTAAGCCGATTCCGAGATGCCCCATGGAATGCCAAGGGAGTGGGCATAGTGGATCTGCAACTCGACGATCAGGCGGTTGGTGCGTTCCAGTTGCGAGCCGATGGGGGCCCGCATCACCAAGGAGGGCATCAGGTATTCAAACATGGAGCCAGACCAGGAGATGAGCGCGGCGGCCTGACCCAGCGGGGTCGCCGAGCGCCCGAGTCTAAACCAGTGATTGGTGATCACATCGCCCTTGGCGATGGCAAACAGGCTGGCCAGTCTCGCCTCCGAGGCGAGCAGATCATAACAGCTGTTGTCGAGCCGGTTGTCGGAGAGGGAATAGCCTATGGCCAGCAGCTTGCGATCGGGATTAAACAGGAATGCGAAGTCCATGCCCATGGCAAGGGCGCGGGCATGTTCCGCCAGGGCTTGCAGCCGGGCCTGCTGCCCGCAGGCCTGGGCATTGAGCTCGGTCTGATCCTTAAGATGCTCTGCCACCACGCGGGCAAGCGCCGCGAACCAGAAGAGAAGCTCGCCCCGCTCGGTTGGACTCTCCTTGGGATCAAGCTGGTGGGCCGCATTGGCCGCTTGCTGCGTCAGGTGTTGGAGATCCGGCAACAGGTGCTGCGGCGAGAGCTGAGCGGCCAACTGGCGACGCACTTCCTTAAGGTAGAGGGCGAGGCCCTTGATGGCATCCTCATTTTGCCGGGGATAGGCGCGCAGCGCCTGATCCGCCAGGAGAGCGGTATCCGTTATCCCACTGACCATTTCGCCGTTATCAGTCTGCTGCTGCCAATGTTCACAGGTAGTCGCAACGACCAGCAAGTGACCGGCCAGATTGCCACTGTCAACCGAAGAGACATAGGCTGGCTCCAGGGTGAGCAGGGTGCGGGTATCGTACCAGTTGAATAAATGCCCCTTGAAGCGAGGGAGCCGTTGCATCACGGCCAGGGTGGCTTCCAGCCGCTTGATGGTGGCGCCGCGCCCGGCCCAGCCGAAGTCATTGGCCGCCAGGGCTGCGAGCAGATAGAGCCCCATGTTGGTGGGGGAGGTGCGATGTGCGATGACCTCGTTGGGGGTCTCCTGGAAGTTGTCCGGTGGCAGCTGGTTATCGAGATCGGTCACGAAGGTTTCAAAATAGCGCCAGGTGCGGCGCGCAATCAGCCGCAGCTGCATCGCCTCCTGTGCGTTGCACGCCATCTGTTTCGTGAAATAGCGCGGCTGGCTGCTCCAGCAGGCCAGCAGGGGAGCCAGCAACCAGAGCAGGCCGAAGGGCACGACCAGCGGCCAGGCGCCGGGCGCGCTGAGCAAGGTTACCGTGCTCATCCAGAGTCCCAGTAGCACACCCGCCGTCATCAGTCGGTAAAAGCCCCAGCGGGTCAGGCGCGGCGCCCCCGTTGTCTGCGCCGTGGTGGTCCACTCCAGCAGGTGGCGGTGAGATAGAGAAAGGCGAAACAGGGTACGCACTATGGCATCGGCCATGCGCCACGTCTGATCGGCGAGAAAGGTGAGGCTGAACAGCGTCTGCATGAAGGCCCGTTGCAGGTTATTGCCCATTTTGTCCAGGTAGTGACGCCATAAGAAGTTGCGCTGGCGGGGAATAAACGCAAAGAGCAGCGGCAAGAAGATGGGGAGGGCCAGGGCGCCAATCAGCAGCAGATCTGCCGTCGTGGCGACGGCCAGCGGTAGTTGCCAGGAGACCAGCAGGGCCAGCAAGGCGCTTGGGGCCAGCAGGGATCGACAGAGGTTATCAAACATCTTCCAGCGGCCAATCAATGGCAACCTATGTTGTCCGCGTTGCTGATGGTAGACCCAGGCAAGCAACTGCCAGTCGCCTCGCGTCCAGCGATGCTGGCGTTTGGCGCTGACGTCGTAGCGCGAGGGAAACTCTTCGACGACCTCAATGTCCGAGGCCAGCCCCGCCCGTGCAAAGATCCCCTCGAACAAGTCATGACTCAGATGGCTGTTCTCCGGCACCCGTCCTGCCAGTGCCGCAGTGAAGGCATCGACGTCATAGATGCCCTTGCCGGTGAAAGAGCCTTCGCCAAACAGATCCTGATAGATGTCCGACACCGTTGCCGCATAGGGATCCATGCCGCCGGGGCCTGAGTAGAGCCGCTGATAGTAGGAGCCATCCTGACCCAGGGGAAGCGAAGGAGTGACCCGGGGCTGGAGAATGCCATAGCCATGGGTGACGCGCTGCTGGCTTGCATCGAAATGAGCATGATTGAGGGGGTGGGCCATCTTGCCAATCAGGCGACTGGCGGTATCCCGCGGCAAGCGGGTATCCGCATCCAGGGTGATGACATAGCGCACGTCCCGGGGAAGAGCAGGGGGGTTGTCCTCCTGCATCATAAAGGTGGTATCGACGGCTCCGCGCAGCAGACGATTGAGCTCGTACAGCTTGCCACGCTTGCGCTCCCACCCCATCCAGCAGCCTTCGCTGGGGTTGAAGTGGCGATGACGGTGAAGCAGAAAGAAGCGATCCCCCGATGGCCCCGGGCCATATTTGCGGTTCAAGCGAGCAATGGCGAGCTTGGCCTCGTCCAGCAGGGCGGCATCATTGGGCATGATTTCATGAGGGGCGTCCACGCCATCGGAGAGCAGGGCAAAGCTGAGCTCGCCACTGATCCCCGATAAGTGGTGGATTTCCAGCTGTTCCACTTGCGCCAGCAGCTCGGACTGGGAAGTAAGGAGCGTAGGGATGACCACCAGGGTGCGCAGCGAGGCCGGGACGCCCTGGCTGAGATCCATGGCGGGCAAGGGCAGGGGAGAGAGATGGCAGCTGATGAGATAGTTGACCAGTGCGATGGCCGCGGCATTGGCGGGCAAGAACGCGAACAAGATAAAGAGCGCATGCCAGATGGACCAAGGCTCGCCAGTTTGCATGAGTAGTCCATGACCGCCCACCAGCAGGCACAGTGTCAGCAGGGTAATGACCCCGACATAGCCGGCAATGCCGAGCCGGGAGTGATAGCGATGCAGGCGCAGGCGCAGAGGGGGGCGAAAGCCGAGACTGGCTTCCAGTGCCAACCTGCCTTGCGCAATCAGATGATACCCGGGTTCTTGCGCTCTGCGGGCTAGATCGTCCTGCGCCGTCTCGGCGGCATGCTGGCTGGCGGCCAGCACCCTGGCCGTGACATCCTGCTCATCGTGGGGAGAGTGGCGGGCAAGCTGCTCGATGGCGCGGCGATAGAGGTCGCGGGTGGGGAAATCCATCTCGGCAAAGTGACTGCTGGTCCGCAGCTGCTGATCCACCAGGCTCATCTTCTCGAACAGCTCGGTCCAATCGATGTCCGAGATGAAGCGCATGCTGGTAATGATATTGCGGATAGTGACGTTTGAGGCACCTTGTCGCTGCTGTGCATGCAGCACGACCTCCTCGACGGAGAGCCCTTGCTGCGTGAGCCTAGCTTCGAGCCAGCCGAGGGCTGGTGTGATCTTCGGATCCTGATCGCGCAGCTGTTTGACCAATTGGGCGGCGAACAGCTCAGACAAGGGGTCGCTGGCCCGTGAGGCTATCTCTTCGTTCAGCGCGCTGCTCGCGCAACCGGCGGCAAGCAGCCGGGTACAGAGAGCATCTGCCTCGGCTCTGATCTGGCGGCCAAGAGTTATCTGCTCTACCAGGCGGCGCAAGTTTTCAACCAGCACGATCCTGAGGGTGATGGACACCGCCCACAGCTCCCCGATGGTCAAAGGTTGCACGCGCTGATAGGCCAGAATGAAACGACTCAGGATCTCGGGATCGAAATGGCTGTCATTGTGGGCCACGAAGGCCCAGGCAATGCCAAAGACCCTGGGATAGCCGGCAAATGGGCCTTCGGCGAGCTTGGGAAGCTGACGGTAGTAACTGGGGGGCAGGCTGCTGCGGATCTCGTAGAGCTGGGCTTCGACCAGGTGGTAGTTGTCGATAAACCACTCAGCGGCATGGGTCAGCTCATTTCCCAGTTCGAGTTCAGCCGCGCTGGCCAGGTAGGCGGATGACAAGACAGCCTCATTCTCCTTCAACCTCAAGTGCAAGGAGTGCACCGCAAGAGGATGCGAGGTGACTGGTTGGGCCTCTGCCAGGGTGATGGCATGGGACTCCAGCCGCTCTATGCCAAACAGCTCCTCACGAATGGGATCTTTGTTCTGCCAGAGGGTACTGACCGACTTGGAACCAAATAGCCTAGTGCGCCAACCGTTCATGGGGATCTCCCACGTTTGCGCCACGGGGCATTGCTCCGTGATCCCGGGAAATAAATCCATTTCGTATTTGGTCTGACATGAGCTAAGTCTCTTCGTAAACGGCGGCGCCGAGGGCGCCATCGAAGTGCATGATGAGGGTGAGTCCTGGCAGCCTTAATGACGATATGGCGCGACCAGGTTGCGAGCAGGCAGTTCGATTGATGAGGGAGACAAGACGCGGCCCGGCATGCTCGCAAGCCGATAGCAGCGATCGCCTGGCGCCATGCCTGAGCAGCCAAGCCACGTCATCGAGGCAATGCGCTCAGGCATCTGTTTACGTGTTTTGTTTAGGCACTATGGCGAAGGGAGGAACAGGTGTCTGTTCGTTAGCGTACATATCAAGGCCTGCGGCTCCGATGAGAACACCCGAACCCACGGGACCGCCGACATGCGACCAGAGAAGGCTTCGACCAAGCAGGCAATGGAGGGCTTATGGCAAGCCCGCATGAACACGCCAAGAGGATGGAGTCAGCTCGGATTATATATTCAATTTAACATAATATACATTATGCGCAATGACGGGTGCAGGAGGACGGAATGAAGAGAACTGAACAATGGAGCCGCTTTGATGCGGTTGACTGCTTGGCCACTGAGGCCGATATGGTTGCCTATCTGCAGGCAGCCCTTGAAGATGGTGATCCGGCGCTGCTGACTGCGGCGTTTGATGATGTGGAGCGTGCTCGCGCCAAACTGCGTGGCAAGCCGCGCTACACATTAGAAGAACTGCTGGCCCAGTGTGATCCCAATGCCACCAACAGTTAATCAAGTTCGTCCGCCCATCTAGACATTGGAAGAACAAAAATTAGAGGCAAGCGAGAGCAGCTTTGTAGACAATGTTTAGGTCACGGACAGCGTTCAAGGTAGGACGACTTGTTGACTTAAAACCATTCAAAAAACCTGCTGGTCTTCTCACCGACTCTTTGAAACGATGATGCCATGTATGGTCATCAGTCACGATGACAGGTTCATTACAGTCAGGGAATTGGTCTGCAGTAATGTCAATTATGTATCCAGCAATTTCTAACCAAGCATGGGAGTTTTGTCTATGTTGACAGGAAACACCGGAAACGTACTCGATTTCCTGAATACCCTGCTTATAGAGATGCTCAGCTAGAATATCGCTGATGGCACCACACGTACCTAAGGGGAATTTCCTAAAATTACTAGGCATAGAGAACCAGTCCAAACGATCCAGCGCTCCACGGAAATCACTAACATGCTTCTTAAGCTCAACAATATTCATAAATTCCTCATTAGAGAAAAGACGCCGATAAATGGGGTTATCGGCATCACCGATAGAAAATCAGAGTGCCCGCAAGCGGCGGGATTCTTCCGCAGATAGCCGCAAAGCGTCTACAACCGATGATTTGAATTCAGGCCCTACATTCACATAAATGGCATTCCCCAAAAAGCCACTCTCAACTCGCTTAATGAGATCATCAAGCTCGTCAACAGGAAGCTCAAAGAGAACAGCAAGAAGAGCTGATTCATAGGGGTTAAAGGTTGCACTCACAGAGATAACTCCTTGAAAGATAGAAAGAGAGTACAAGATGAGTCTGATGAAGTGGCTTTTCAAGTATTAATCCCCTGCCCTAACCTGATAACAGCCCTTCGGGCTGGGTTTTCAATGGGCCGAGCCCAGGATCTAGCAAAGGAGGATTGAATTCCCCCCGTATTACTACCCGGGGGGCTAAGACCTGTGCGGCGCTGTGGCGTTCGCCTCCCCCAGTGCTAGGAAAGCCTTAAAAGCCTGTTTTGCAGAGCAAGGGATGGGCACAGAGAGGACATAGGCATTCAAAAGAGGGTTTCGGCCTGCCCACCGACCCCATATTGAGAAAAGAGCGCAGGACGATGGGCGCCTGTCCTTCTCCTCCAACGCGAATACCCTCGTCTATCGATTGATCGCGCGATAGATGCTTTCCCTCCCCCGATCCATGGCTTGTATCAAACAAGGCCTCTTGCTCAATCAATAGGATCAATCTGTTATCTCTCACTGCCTATTGCTTCCCCTCATTGATCACCTTGCAGGCGATCGAGCTGTTTGGCGGCTGCGCTCTCATGGCGTTCACTGTTGGCCGTGTGCAGATACTTGGAGGTGGTATCTATGCTGTCATGGCCGGCATCAGCCTGCACATGGGATAAAGGGCGGCCATTGAGATTGATGTCGTGGGTGATGCCGGTGTGGCGGATGGAGTGCGCCGTCAACACGCGCATTTCGGCGCTATCTTGGGGAAAGCCATCGACCTCGGCCAAGCTGGCCGCCTTGCCTATCAGGGTGTCGATCAGATCGCGTAGCTGGCGAATGCCAAGGTTGGCATTGAGCTCGCCTTGCTCGCGGCCATGGGCGGCGGCCTTGTGACGCACAAAGAGCGGCGTCTGTTCATCGGGTGTGGGCAGTGGGCTCAGGCCCAGAAAAAGTCGATAGCGGGTGAGTGCCTCTAGCAAAGCCTGGGAGACGGCCACGGTGCGTCGCTTGCCACCCTTGCTGCGGGGAATGAAATAGCCCCAGACCCCTGTCTTGGCATCCCGGCGAAACTGACTCATGACCGGGGTAAAGCCGGGTCGGGCCGCAACTTCAGAGATCCGCAGGTAGCAGGCATACATCAGGCAGGTCAAAAACCGGGTCCGCTCGTGTTGCTCCGGCTGCTCCCGGGCCAATGTGTCGGCGGCCTGCATCACATAGGACCATTGCAGCTCGCTAAACGCCTGCCCCTGCTCGTGAGGATCGCAGGCGACAGGACGCTTGACCCGTTGCAACAGCAGGGCCGGATTTCTCTCCATGTACTCCTCCTGGATGAGGAACTGAAAGAAGGCCGACAGGATGGCGAGCTTGGTCTTCATGGCCTGCTCGCTCAGGCGATAGGGCAGCTCGCGGCCCAGCTCACGTTTGCCGAGAAAGGGGCGCCAGTGAGGATTGGGCAACCGTTCTCCCCACTCCTTGTCGCTGACGAACTGGGCCACGTTGCGATAGGCGATAAGATGCTGGGGCGGCGCCTGACAGTAGTCGAGATAGCGCATCATGATGCGGCGGGTCAGATCTTTCGGGCTGATGGCCAGCTCGCTAAAGCACCAATACAGGAAGGTGGTGAGCTCGCTGCGATAGGTCTTGTAGTTGTTTTCACTGTGACGCTGCTCGAGCAACCAGTCGACGGCAAGCTCGTAGACGAGTCCCGCATCGGGTACTTGATTGAGACTTAGCTGAGCCAGATGGAGATTGACCTGGGCATTGCCTGACTCCAGATAGGCGAGTCCGTCGAACAGCGGCATGGCGGGTGGGAGTGGGATCTGTATCTGCATGGTGTTTGCCTGAATGAAGCGGGAATGCAACCCCTGCTGGGTAGAGGTCTCTCAAAAAGAGGCCTGCTGTCGATATGCAGCAAAGTGATTATGAATGCGCTTTGGTTAGAGATTTCTCGGGGTAAATAGATTTAATGATGACTTAATATGCAAATAATTGCATTTACCCCTATGTTGGAACAGCCTGCTGCCCAGCAAATGGCATGATGGCCCTGAATGGCGAGTGGCCTGGTTGGGCGATGGCGGGGCTCACCACGCTAGCCGAGCGATCGCTGTCCGCCGTGGCGTTATGGCTTGAAAGCGGACTTGGGGAGTGTGCATCGGTTTGCAATGGCTGGGTGTGATATGACTGCGTAAACAACAGGGACCTAAACAAAATGGTCGTGTAACTGCTTGCTAATTCGAGCGGTAGCGGGGAACAAGATGAATGCCCCCCTGCCCCTGTCAGGCGACGCTCTTGAGCGGCTTTTCCTTGGTCTTCTCTTCTTTGGTCACCACTGGCTGGGCCTTGCCACCACGCAAGATGTTTTGCAGCAGATCCCGTTGCTCGGCCAGGTAAAAAGCCAGACACTCTTGCTGGCTGGCATCGAGTTCAATCGGTGCGCCCGCCAGCAGCGACATCAGCTCGTCGGCGGTGTCCAACAGCTTGTCATAGGCATCGGCCTCCTTCTTGCTGGCAAAGGTCATCTTCTCTACTCCCCCACGTATGACAACGTATTTGATCTCAACGGCCATGATCTTCTCCTCATCGATGATAGGGAAAGTATATGTATGAACATACAGTGGTGCAACTCTGCTTTCAAAAAATCCCATTCATTGAGCTGAAGGAGCCATCATTCTATCCCAAAAGCATCTCTCCCAAGCTTGTCTGGCCGAGATGAAGCCTGTCCGGGCAATCCTCAAGATGTTGCCGTTGATTTACACAGGCAAAAGAATGCCCACCGTGAGGCGGGCAGTTCATCATGGGAGGGGGATGGTTTAGATCACCAGCAGATCCATAAACTCGTTGACCGGCATGAAAGACAGCGCCTGCTTGTCCTGGCCGAGTCGATAGAGGGCTTCGACTCGTTTGGCCGGGAAACGAGTCCCCAGGTTGGCCCTGTATTTGGCGAGCAACAGGGGGATCCCCTCCTCCCGACGGCGCTGGTGGCCGACCGGATAGGCGACTTCGACCTTGGCGCTGTGGCTGCCATCTTTGTAGAAGATCTGGATGGCGTTGGCGATGGATCGCTTGTCCGCCTCCAGATATTCACGGCTGTAAGTCTGGTCTTCCCGCACTTGCATCCTGGCGCGCAGGGCATCGATACGGGGATCGGCCGCTACGTCATCTTCATAATCTTCGGCCACCAGCCGTCCAAAAATAAGTGGTACCGCCACCATGTATTGCAGGCAGTGATCCCGGTCTGCCGGGTTGTTCAGATCCCCCACCTTGCTGATGATGCGTATGGCCGACTCATGGGTGCTGAGTTCTATCCTGTCTATCTCATCGAGGCGATTTTTTACCTCGTCGTGCAGCTTGAGCGCGCACTCCACGGCCGTCTGGGCGTGAAACTCGGCCGGGTAGCTTATCTTGAACAGCACATTTTCCATCACATAGCTGGCGAAAGGTTGGTTCACGGCGAAGCGGTTGCCTTTGAACAGCACATCATAGAAGCCCCAGTTGGGCGCGCTCAGCACCCCGGGATAGCCCATTTCCCCCTTCATGGTGATGAGTGCCAGGCGCACGGCGCGAGAGGTCGCATCCCCGGCCGCCCAGCTCTTGCGCGAGCCGGCATTGGGGGCATGGCGGTAGGTGCGCAGGCTCTGGCCATCGACCCAGGCTTGAGAGAGGGCATCGATCACCTGATCCCGGCTGCCCCCCAACATGTGTGTCACCACGGCGGTGCTCGCCACCTTGACCAGCACCACATGGTCCAGGCCGACCCGGTTGAAGGAGTTCTCGAGCGCCAGTACTCCCTGGATCTCGTGGGCCTTGACCATGGCGACCAGCACCTCGTGCATGGTGAGCGGCGCCTTGCCCTCGGCGATGCGGGTGCGGGAGAGCCAGTCTGCGGTGGCGAGGATCCCGCCCAGATTGTCTGAGGGGTGTCCCCACTCTGCGGCCAGCCAGGTGTCGTTGTAGTCGAGCCAGCGGATCAGGGTGCCGATATCAAAAGCCGCCTTGACCGGATCCAGGCAGAGTTGGGTGCCGGGTACCCGGGCGCCGTGGGGCACATGGGTGCCTGCGACTATGGGGCCAAGATGCTTGGTGCATTCGGGGAAGCGCAGTGCCAGCAGGCCACAGCCCAGGGTATCGAGCAGGCAGTAGCGGGCGGTATCCAGCGCGAGCTGGCTGCTGATGGGCTGCTGACAGACGTAATCGGCAATCTCGACCAGGAGTGGGATCCGGTTCGGGTCTGTGGTTGAGGTCGACGTTGGCAGACATCTTGATTTCCTTAT
>NZ_AQGQ01000111.1 GCF_000388115.1 Aeromonas molluscorum 848 | reverse complement strand
TTGCTGATATTGAAGAACTGACCGCAGAGAAAGCTGGTGAGCTGATTATGGCTGCTCGCAACATCTGCTGGTTCGGAGAAGAGCAGTCTAGTTAAGATCAAACGGAGGATAATGAATGGCAGAAGTATCAGTCAAACAACTTGCCACTGACATCGACACACCGGTTGATCGTCTTCTCCAGCAGTTTGTCGACGCCGGTATCAGCAAGAGCAAGGCCGACGACCTGGTCAGCGAGTCTGAGAAACAGACTCTGCTGGCCCATCTGAAGAAACAGCATGGAGGTGACGAGACTCTCGCACCTGCCCGCATGACCTTGCAGCGCAAAACCAAGAGCACCTTGAATGTTCAAGGTACTGGCGGCAAGAATAAAGAAGTGCAGGTAGAAGTGCGTAAGTCTCGCACCTATGTAAGACGTTCGGCGCTCGAAGATGAGCAGCGCCAGACGGAAGCCGAGGAAACAGCGCGTTTGGAAGCAGAAGAAAAAGTTCGTCACGAAGCCGAAGAAAAGGCTCGCCGTGAGGCTGAAGAGAAGGCTCGCCTGGCGGCTGAGCAAGCTCGTCGTGAAGCTGAGGAAAAGGCGCGCACCGAGGCACAATCAAAGGCCAAGCAGGCTCAACAGCCCGCTAAAGCAGCCGGTAGCACAGCTCAGCAAGAGGCAGAAAAGATGGCCAAGCGCGAAGCAGAAGAACTGAAGCGCCAACAGGAACAAGCAGCCTTGACCAAGGCTGAAGAACTCGCCGCGAAGAAAGCCGAAGAGGCTCGCATCATGGCGGAACAGAACGGCCCCCGTTGGGCAGAGGAAGAGGCCGCTCGCGCCAAAGAGAGCAGCGACTACCACCTGACCACCAACAAGCATGCGCAAGCAGCAGAAGATGAACTGGATCGCAAAGAAGAGACCAGCCGTCGTACTGCCGCCGCCGCCAAGAGTGCTCCCAAGAAACCGGGTCGCCGCGAAGATGATCGCAACTCCCGTGATCCGCGTGCTCGCAAGGGCAAGCGCGGCAAGATGGCCATGCCTAACGCCATGAAGCACGGCTTCAACAAGCCGGCTGCCGTGGTGAACCGTGATGTCGTCATCGGCGAAACCATCACTGTGGCCGAGCTGGCCAACAAGATGGCCGTCAAGGGTGTCGAAGTCATCAAGGCGATGATGAAGATGGGCGCCATGGCCACCATCAACCAGGTCATCGACCAGGAAACCGCTCAGCTGGTTGCCGAGGAGATGGGCCACAAGGTGGTGTTGCGTCGTGAGAACGAGCTGGAAGAGGCGGTACTGTCCGATCGTGACGAGACTTCCGAAGCCAAGCCGCGCGCACCGGTCGTGACCATCATGGGTCACGTTGACCATGGTAAGACCTCGCTGCTCGACTATATCCGTAAAGCCAAGGTTGCCGCAGGGGAAGCCGGTGGTATCACCCAGCACATAGGTGCGTATCACGTCGAAACCGACAGTGGCATGATCACCTTCCTGGATACCCCGGGTCACGCCGCGTTTACCTCCATGCGTGCTCGTGGTGCCCAGGCGACCGATATCGTCGTCCTGGTCGTTGCTGCCGATGACGGCGTCATGCCGCAGACCATCGAAGCCATCCAGCACGCCAAGGCGGCCGGTGTGCCCATCGTGGTTGCGGTCAACAAGATCGACAAGCCAGAAGCGGATCCGGATCGCGTCAAGACCGAACTGTCCCGTTACAACGTCATGTCCGAAGATTGGGGTGGTGATAGCCAGTTCGTGCACGTCTCCGCCAAGTCTGGCGAAGGCATCGACGAGCTGCTGGAAGCCATCCTGATCCAGTCCGAAGTACTGGAACTGAAAGCGGTTGTCGATGGCATGGCCAATGGCGTCGTGATCGAGTCCTTCCTGGACAAGGGTCGCGGTCCTGTTGCTACCGTACTGGTACAAGAAGGTACTCTGCGCCAGGGCGACATCGTCCTTTGTGGTCTGGAATACGGCCGTGTTCGTGCCATGCGTGACGAACTGGGTCGCGAGATCAAGGAAGCGGGCCCCTCCCTGCCAGTTGAAATCCTGGGTCTGTCCGGTGTTCCCTCTGCCGGTGACGAAGCCACCGTTGTACGTGATGAGAAGAAAGCCCGTGAAGTGGCGCTCTATCGTCAAGGCAAGTTCCGCGAAGTCAAGCTGGCTCGCCAGCAGAAGGCCAAGCTGGAGAACATGTTCGCCAACATGACCGAGGGCGAAGTGTCCGAAGTGAACGTGGTGATCAAGGCCGACGTACAGGGTTCGGTGCAAGCCATCTGCGATGCGCTGGTCAAGCTGTCCACCGAAGAGGTCAAGGTCAAGATTGTCGGCTCCGGGGTTGGTGGCATCACCGAAACCGATGCCACGCTGGCCGCCGCGTCCAGCGGTATCCTGGTTGGCTTCAATGTCCGTGCCGACGCTTCCGCTCGCAAGGTTATCGAGGCCGAGAACCTAGATCTGCGCTACTACTCCGTCATCTATGACCTGATTGACGAAGTGAAGCAGGCCATGAGCGGCATGCTGGCTCCTGAATATCGTCAGGAGATCATCGGTCTGGCTCAGGTGCGTAGCGTCTTCAAGTCACCGAAGTTCGGCGCCGTTGCCGGCTGTATGGTCACCGAAGGTGTGGTCAAACGTTCCAACCGTATCCGCGTCTTGCGTGAGAACGTGGTTATCTATGAAGGCGAGCTGGAATCCCTGCGTCGCTTCAAAGATGACGTCAACGAAGTCCGCAACGGTTACGAGTGTGGTATCGCGGTCAAGAACTACAATGACGTACGCGAAGGCGACCAGATCGAAGTTTACGAGACTGTTGAAATTCAACGGACTCTGTAAGCCGAGAGCAAGACAAAATAGGGGGCTGCGGCCCCCTTTTATCGCAGGATAGAAATATGGCCAGAGAATTCAGCCGGACCAACAGGGTCGGCCAGCAGATCCAGCGCGAAATCGCGCTCATTCTGCAACGTGAGGTGAAAGACCCACGTATCGGCATGGTAACCGTCTCGGACGTGGAAGTGTCCAAGGACCTCAACTATGCCAAGGTGTATGTCACCTTCTTGCAGCTGGATATCGATGCCGAGCGCATCGCGGAAGGGCTCAAGGGCCTGACCGAGGCTGCCGGTTACATCCGCAGCCTGCTCGGCAGCGCCATGCGCTTGCGGGTGGTGCCTGAGCTGCGCTTCTACTACGACCAGACCCTGGTCGAAGGGATGCGTATCTCCAACCTGGTGTCCAATACCGTGCGTGACGACAAGCGTCGCATGGCCGAAGCCGGCCGTGAAGACGAAGTGCCCGCTGCCGATGACAGCACAGAGGATAAAGCCTGAGATGTCTCGTAAACGTCGTTTCAAGGGCCGTGACGTACACGGCATCCTGCTGCTGGACAAGCCAACCGGGCTGACGTCCAACGATGTGTTGCAGAAGGTCAAGCGCATCTACAACGCCGCCAAGGCCGGTCACACCGGCGCCCTGGATCCCCTGGCGACCGGCATGCTGCCGATCTGCTTCGGTGAGGCCACCAAGTTCTCCCAGTATCTGCTGGAAGCGGACAAACGCTATGAGGTGACCGCCAAGCTGGGCGAGCGCACCAACACCAGCGACTCCGACGGCGAGGTGGTGACCACCCGTGCCGTGAACGTGGCCATGGGGACACTGATCGAGTCACTGGATCAGTTCCGCGGTCCCATCATGCAGGTGCCGTCCATGTTCTCGGCCCTCAAGCACAATGGCCGCCCGCTCTATGAATATGCCCGTGAAGGCATCGTCATCGAGCGAGAAGCGCGTCCCATCACCATCTTCGAGCTCAAGCTGCTCAGCTTTGAGGGCGATGAGGTGAAACTTGAGGTGCATTGCAGCAAGGGTACCTACATTCGTACCCTGGTCGATGATCTGGGGGAAGTGCTCGGCTGTGGCGCTCACGTCACAGCGTTGCGTCGAACTCAAGTGGCTCAATATCCCTATGAGCGGATGCTGACTCTGGAGCAGCTCGAGTGCATCTTCGAGCAGACCAAGGCCGAGAGCACGCCCCCGCCGCGAACAGCTTGATCCCTTGCTGCTGCCGATGGATACCGCAGTCGCTGCCTTGCCCGAGGTGAACATGTTGACGGCCGTGGCCGCTTATGTGAACCAGGGCCAGGCCGTGCAGGTTCCGGGTGCCCCCTCGAGCGGACAGGTCCGCATGACGGTCGGTCCGGAGCGTGAGTTCATCGGTGTGGGCGAGATAGACGACGAAGGGCGTGTCGCTCCCAAGCGTCTGGTGCGCTATCACGACGAAGATTAATGGCGGATAAGGCCGTGACCGAGTTAACCATTGCGTTAGCCAGGCGCTGCGATTATGATACCGCCCTCATTTCACGGCTGAATTAGAGATTGGCTGTGATTCTTTAAACACTCTATCGGAGTAACATTATGTCTCTAAATGCTGAGATCAAAGCTTCCATCGTTGCTGACAACGCTCGTTGCGCCAACGACACTGGCTCTCCTGAAGTTCAGGTTGCCCTGCTGACTGCCCAGATCAACCATCTGCAAGGTCACTTCAAACAGCACTCCAAAGACCACCACGGTCGTCGCGGTCTGCTGCGCATGGTTTCCCAGCGTCGTAAGCTGCTGGACTACCTGAAGCGTAAGGACGTTCAGCGTTATGCTGCTCTGATCGCCAAGCTGGGTCTGCGTCGTTAATCGACAATCAGATTTTGCGAAAAAGGGGAACCGCGAGGTTCCCCTTTTTTATTGCCTTGCAAGCTGTTGTCTTATCACTCAATTCAGGTAAGCGCTTACCTTTTGGTTCGGATCAAGTATACTTGCACGCGAATTTAAAGAGCCAAATTGTCAAAAGGAAATTCACGTGAATCCTATTGTAAAGTCATTCCAGTACGGTCAACACACCGTCACACTGGAAACCGGTGTGATGGCCCGTCAAGCCACTGCGGCCGTCATGGTCAGCATGGACGATACCTGCGTATTTGTGACCGTTGTTGGTAAGAAAGAGGCCGACCACGGTCGCGATTTCTTCCCGCTGACCGTCAACTATCAGGAGCGTACCTATGCTGCTGGTCGTATCCCGGGTGGTTTCTTCCGTCGTGAAGGCCGTCCCAGCGAAGGTGAGACCCTGATCTCCCGTCTGATCGACCGCCCCATCCGCCCGTTGTTCCCGGAAGGCTTCCTCAATGAGGTTCAGGTGGTTGCCACCGTCATGTCCGTGAACCCGGCCGTGTCCCCCGATATCGTTGCCATGATCGGCGCTTCCGCCGCCCTGGCCACCTCCGGCATCCCGTTCGGTGGCCCTATCGCTGCCGCTCGCGTCGGTTACATGAACGGTCAGTATGTGCTGAACCCGACCACCACCGAACTGCCCCAGAGCGATCTGGACCTGGTGGTTGCCGGTACTGCCAACGCGGTACTGATGGTGGAATCCGAAGCAGCCATCCTCTCTGAAGAAGTGATGCTGGGCGCGGTTGTTTATGGCCACGAGCAGATGCAAGTCGTGATCAACGCCATCAACGAATTCGCAGCCGAAGTTGCTACCCAGCCTTGGGATTGGACTCCGCCTGCCGTCAACGAGCCCCTGAAGGCCAAGATTGCCGAGCTGGCAACCGCTGAACTGGGTGAAGCCTACCGCATCACCGAGAAGGCCGTGCGCTACGCCGCCATCGGTGCCATCAAGCAGCGTGTGGTCGAGCAGGTCATCGCCTCCGGTGTGGAAGCCGATGCCAAGAAGATTGGCGAAGAGTTCCACAATCTGGAAAGCCGCATCGTCCGTGGCCGTGTGGTTCGTGGTGAGCCGCGTATCGATGGTCGCGATCCGGAAATGATCCGTGCCCTGCACGTCGGCACCGGCGTACTGCCGCGCGCCCACGGCTCCGCCCTGTTCACTCGCGGTGAGACACAAGCCATGGTTGTTGCGACCCTGGGGACAGAGCGTGACGCCCAGAACATCGACGAGCTGACCGGCCATCGCGCCGACCGCTTCATGCTGCACTACAACTTCCCGCCGTACTGCGTCGGTGAGACCGGCATGATGGGTAGCCCCAAGCGTCGTGAAATCGGTCACGGTCGTCTGGCCAAGCGCGGCGTCGCTGCCGTGATGCCGAGCGCCGCCGAGTTCCCGTACGTGGTACGTGTGGTGTCCGAGATCACCGAATCCAACGGCTCCTCCTCCATGGCTTCCGTCTGTGGTTCCTCCCTGGCGCTGATGGACGCGGGTGTGCCGATCAAGGCCTCCGTTGCCGGTATCGCCATGGGTCTGGTGAAGGAAGAAGAAGGTTTCGTGGTGCTGTCCGACATCCTGGGTGATGAAGATCACCTCGGCGACATGGACTTCAAGGTAGCCGGTACCACCCAGGGTATCACTGCGCTGCAGATGGACATCAAGATCGAAGGCATCACCAAAGAGATCATGGAGATTGCCCTCAAGCAAGCTCGTGGCGCTCGCCTGCACATCCTGAAGGTCATGGACGAAGCCATCCAGGCACCGCGCAGCGAGATCTCCGATTTTGCACCGCGCATTCACACCATCAAGATCAATCCCGAGAAGATCAAGGATGTGATCGGTAAAGGTGGTTCAGTGATCCGTGCCCTGACCGAAGAGACCGGCACCAACATCGAGCTGGATGATGACGGTACTGTCCGCATCTCTGCCGTAGCCAACGAAGCTGCCATGGAAGCCATTCGTCGTATCGAGGCCATCACCGCCGAGATCGAAGTAAACCGCATCTATGAAGGCAAGGTTGTGCGTCTGGCCGACTTTGGCGCCTTCGTCAACATTCTGCCAGGTAAAGACGGTCTGGTGCACATCTCCCAGATCACCGATGCCCGCGTACAGAACGTGGCTGACCACCTGACCATCGGTGACGTGGTCAAGGTGAAGGTACTGGAAGTGGACCGTCAAGGCCGTGTGCGTCTCTCCATCAAGGAAGCGAATGCACCGACCGAAGCAGCCGCTCCGGCCGCCGATGTGGCTGTTGCCACCACCGAAGAGCCAGCTGCCGAATAAGGCATCTGTGCTGTGAAAAAGCCGACCTCAGGGTCGGCTTTTTTGTGTCTGGATTTTATCTGTGCCAATGCCATTGTTTCTTTTGAAGCCCATTGTTATAACGGACGACCCGCTCTCAAGCTGTCATAAGGAGTTGCAGTATGTCGTGGGCCTATCTCAGGCAATTTCCCCCGCTAGTCTGGATCGTGATCCTGGGGACCTTTATGGTGCGCACCAGCTTCTTCATGGTCTGGCCCTTCCTCTCCATCTTGCTCTATCGCGACTATGACCTCTCGGCGACCCTGATTGGCCTCATCCTGGGGGCCACGGCGGCACTCTCGACCCTGGTCAGCTTCTATGGCGGCTGGCTGTCGGACAAGTGGGGGCGGCGCAACATCCTGCTGTTCGGCTGTCTGGTTTCGGCGGTCAGCTTCGGCCTGCTGGGCCTCTCCCACCAAGTCGCCTGGCTGGCGCTCGGGGTGATTGGCAGCGGTCTCTCCTATGGGCTCATCGACTCACCGGGCAAGGCGTTGATGGCCGACAGCCTGGCGGAGCCCAAGGCCCGCGAGCTGGCGCTGCACCTGCGTTATTTTCTGCTCAATCTGGGCGCGGCCATTGGTCCCCTGATCGGCGTCACCTATGGCCTGAGTGCGCGCCAGGAGACCTTCCTGCTGCTTTGCATCAGTTACCTGCTGCTCGGAGTCACCTTCTTCATCGGTTTTAGGTTGGCCCGTTGTCAGGTTGGCAGCACGGCCGGTCCCGGCATGCGCGCCGTGCTGAGGGTGCTAGCCCGGGATCGCGGCTTCTTGCTGCTGACCCTGGCCAACTTGTTGCTGATGCTGGTCTATGCCCAGTTTGAGTCACCGCTCATCCAGTACCTGACCCGGGCAGGCACCCCGGAGGTAGAACGGCTCATCGGCCTGCTGGTGACGGCCAATGCGCTAACCATAGTGATATTGCAGTTCCCGCTGCTGCATCTGACTGCAAACTGGCGCATCAAGCACAGGTTGCAGCTCGGGGTTGCCCTCTTTCTCGGCGCCCAGCTGCTGTTTGCCCTCGGCGATACCGCCATCTGGTGGCACTGGTTGGTGGCGGTGGTGCTGCTGAGTGTGGGGGAGTGCATCTTGTTCCCGCTGCTCAATGTGTTGATCGATCAGATGGCTCCTGCACACCTCAAAGGCAGTTATTTCGGCGCGGCCTCCATGTCTGGCATGGGGGTTGCCATCGGCGCCTTGTTGGGGGGCTGGATGGTGGCAAACTGGGGAGGCAGCTGGCTTTATGGGCTCATGGCCCTGCTCTGTCTTGCCATCCTGGCGCTCTATGAGTGGGGGACTCGCATTGCGCGACCTGCATTGTCCGAGGTGGAGCAGGCGACGCACCAGTCATCATGAGGAGAGTACAAATAGAAAGAGGCCGGGATCCCAGATCCCGGCCTCTTTTCTCTCCGGCGCCTTACAAGGTAAAGCGGCGGGTCAGCTGCTGCAGGTGGCTGGCCAGCTGGCTTAGCTCGGTACAGGCCTGGGCCGTGTGCTGGGCCCCCTGGGCATTCTCGTCCGATACATTGTGGATGTTCACTATGTTGCGGTTGAGCTCGGCGGTGACCGAGTTCTGCTGCTCGGTGGCGCTGGCAATCTGGGTGTTCATGTCGGTTATCCGGGTCACCGCCTCATTGATCCTGGCGATGCTCTGGCCAGCATCCTGTGCCAGCTCGACGCTGGTTTGCATCTGGGCATGGCTGCTGTTCATGGCCTGCCCGGCCAGTTCGGCGCGGCTCTGCAGGCTCTCTATCATCTTGTGGATCTCGGCGGTGGAGTCCTGGGTGCGCTTGGCCAGAGTACGTACCTCATCCGCGACCACGGCAAAGCCTCGGCCCTGGTCACCGGTGCGGGCCGCTTCGATGGCCGCGTTGAGGGCCAGCAAGTTGGTCTGATCGGCGATGTTGCGGATCACATCCAGCACCAGGCTGATGTTGGCGCTCTCCTGCTCGAGCTGCTGCACCACCTGGCCCGCCTCGTCTATCTTGCCCGCCACGCCCTCGATGCTGCCGATGGCGCTCTGCACCACGGCCTGGCCGGCACTGGATGCCTGGGAGGCATGCTGGGCGGCATTGGCGGCATCAGTGGTGTTGCGGGAGACCTCGAGCACTGTGCTCTGCATCTGGTTCATGGCGGTCGCCACTTGGGTGATCTCGCTCTGCTGCTGGCGCATCCCCTGGGCTGATTGCTCCGAGATGGCGCTCACTTCATCCACCGAGGCACTGAGCTGGGTGACTGAGGTGGAGATCTCGTTGACCAGATCGCTGAGCCCCTCCTTCATCTGACGTACCGACAGGGCCAGCTCGCCAATTTCATCCCGGTTGAGTTTGCCGGCATCGATGTAATCACACAGCTCTCCGCGGCCCAGATACCCACCGGCAATCAGCTTGGCCTGCTTGGCCAGCAACACGATAGGATCGCGGATCTGCCGGGTCAGCAGAGTGGCAAAGGCGATGACCAGCAGTATGCCGATGGTGAGGGTGATGAAGATGCTGGTGCGGGCGCTCTCATAGGCGCTTTGGGACTCCTCGCGTCCGAGCTTGGCATAGTACTGGTTCTGAGCGATCAACTGGTCGACGGCGTCATGGAGCGCGACATAGGTCGGGGCGCCTGCCAGGAACTGCTCCGTACCAGCGGCGTGTTCCCCTCGCGCCAGCTGTGCCATGACGGCATCGTGCAATGCCAGATAGCGCTGCCAGTTGGCGCTCACTGCCTGATAGCGGCGTGTCTCTTCGGCATCGAACAGCGTCTTGCCATACTGCGCCAACAGTCCCGTGATCTTGCTGATTTCGCTGCGCATCTGGTTGCCGTACTCCGCCTGACGGGCAGGGTTCTCATCGACCAGCAGGTAGCTCAGTTCGAAGCGACGCAAGTTGGCTACCGTCTGGCCCATGTTATTGACGCGATTGATGCTGGGAATGATGGCATCGGTCAGCTCCAGGGAGCGGCTGTTGATACGATCAAATTGCAACAAGGAGAAGCCGCCGATGGCGACCATCATCAGACCGAAGGTCGCGAAGGCGACGCTCAGTTTCTTACCGATATTCATGTTCATCAATGACATAAGTGTTCCGGAACGATAGGCAGAAAAAGGCTCGACGGAAGGTCGAGGGAGTGCTGTTTTGCTTATTCATCCCGAAATAGCCAAACGGTCGCTTGAAGCGACCGATTTATTGTTCTTATCAGTAAAGGCCTGGCATCAATGACGGATACCGAGGGCCAGGAAGTCATTCTGCTGGGCATGGGCCCCAGTGGCCCACGGACCTCAAAAGACCTCAAAGGTTGGGCACTTTATGTACGGGCAGGGGGAAAGTCAAGGGTTGTTGCGCATGAAACCACATAGCGAAATAATTATGGATTAGTCATTGTTGAATTGTTTTTTGGACGGGCAATACCAAGGAGGCAAGGCAGGGAAGCTCAGGGGTAAGTGATGACTTACCCCTGGCGATCTAGAAGGTCAGCACCTTGTCGGCAGCGAGTGTCCATTGAGCCAGGGTCGGCAGGTGGTCGATGCGGATCCCTTCGATCAGAGGCAGGGCACCAATGCCACGGGCATCGCAGCAGCTCTGGCACAGGCGCACCTCCGCCCCCTGTACCAGCAAGATGTCCAGCATCTGGCGCAGGTGATAACCCTCGGCGGGGGCCTGAGTGGCAATGGCGGCGCTCACCGCATCGGATAAGAGAAACAACCTGAGGCTGGCCCCCTCTTCCTGCAGTGCCAAGCCGAGGCGCAAGGCATTGAACAGGGACTCGCTGCCATAGGGGGCACCGCTGGCGATGATCAGTATCTGTTGGCTCATGGAAACTCCTGATGACAAAGCCCCATTGTAGATCGGAGCAATGGTCCCCATCATGATGTTGCGCAAACCCTGTCGCACCACTTTCGTGCAGTCTTGACCTGCAAGGTGACCTTGAGGTCAGATGAGCACCATTTAAAAGGTGGTGAATGAGCAGTGTGCTTGAAGTTGGATGAGCATCATTCACGGAACAACGGTGAACGAGAGGTGGAAAATGAACAAGAGCATAGCCGTGCTGGCATTGGGGTTCTGGCTGGCGGGGCCTGTGATGGCGGCTCCTGCGGTGGGTTGCGCTGCCAAGCGTGACGCCCTGGTCTCTGCCCTGAGCGAGGCGCGGGCCCATGACAACGATCGCCAAGTCGCTGGTTTGCAGCAGGCACTCAATAATGTTGAGGCTTATTGTGACGATGGCGCTTTGCTCAAAGAGAGCGATCGCAAGTTGGTCGAGCTGAAAACCAAGGTAGATGAACGGCTCAGCGAGTTGCAGAGTGCCCGGGTGGAGGGCAAGCCTGACAAGATCGCCAAGAAGCAGGCCAAGCTTGATGAGGCGCAGGCCAAACTCCAGCAGGAGCAGATCCACAATGGGGCCTTGCGCGCCCTGGTTGATGACAAGAATAAGTAAGCGCTAACCT
The DNA here is from genome assembly GCF_000388115.1 of Aeromonas molluscorum 848. GTDB lineage: Bacteria > Pseudomonadota > Gammaproteobacteria > Enterobacterales > Aeromonadaceae > Aeromonas > Aeromonas molluscorum. The sequence goes on along the minus strand of NZ_AQGQ01000111.1, from coordinate 1,548 downwards.
TATCCGGCCCCTGTATTCGCTGGCACCCTGTTTCGAGTCGAGGCCCTGGTCGCTCCGTTCACGTCGGCATGGCGACGCCGTATTGGCTGCGGAGAACAATGAGGCCGGGCATAAGCCCGGCCTCATTGTTTGACCATCTCTGGCAAGTTAGCTGCGATGCAGCTTCACAAACTTCTCCATCAACTGCGCGTCGTTCTCCACCCGCAGGGGATCCCAGATAATGCAGTCGATGGGACAGACGCTGATGCAGGTGGGCTTCTCATAGTGACCGACGCATTCGGTGCATAAGTCTGGATTGATCTCGTAGATGGCCTCACCCAGGCTGATGGCCTGGTTCGGACACTCGGGATCGCACATGTCACAGTTGATGCACTTGTCGGTGATGAGCAGCGCCATCTCAGGCCGCCGTATGGGGGTTGCGGCTGTCCTGACGATCGCCCAGATTACGCAGCAATATGCCGTGGCTGATGTCGATCTCCTGGGGAACGGGCACATAGACGATGTGGCCGTTGCCCGGCGCCGTGTCGACGAGCTCACCCTTGCGGTTTTGCATCTGTTCCAGGTTGAAGCTGAGGTTGCCCTGCGGGGTCATCAACTCCAGGCTGTTGCCGACCAGGAATTTGTTCTTCACGTCCACTTCCACCATGTCGCCATTGCGACCGGTGATCTCGCCGACGAACTGCTGGGTGTCGGAGATGGAGTAACCATAGTCGTAGTTCTGGTACTCGCTGTGGTTGTGACGGCGCAAGAAGCCTTCGGTATAGCCACGGTGGGCCAGGTTCTCAAGGGTGCCCATCAGGGTTGCGTCGAACGGACGACCGGCGACCGCATCGTCGATGGCCTTGCGATAGACCTGGGCGGTACGGGCGCAGTAGTAGAAGGATTTGGTGCGGCCTTCGATTTTCAGGGAGTGCACGCCCATCTTGGTCAGGCGTTCGACGTGCTCGACGGCGCGCAGGTCCTTGGAGTTCATGATGTAGGTGCCGTGCTCGTCCTCGAACGCCGTCATGTACTCACCGGGGCGATTGGCCTCTTCCAGCAAGACCAGCGCATCGCTCGGTTTGCCCAGACCCAGGGTGTTGTCCGGGCGCACCGCAATGGGCTCCTGACGGTGAACTATCTGGCCTACGTCATCCTCCTTGCCCTCGTGAACCTTGTAGTCCCAGCGGCAGGAGTTGGTGCAGGTACCCTGGTTGGGGTCGCGCTTGTTGATGTAGCCAGAGAGCAGGCAGCGGCCGGAGTAGGCCATGCACAGGGCACCATGGACGAAGACTTCGAGCTCCATTTCCGGCACGTGCATGCGGATCTCTTCGATCTCGTCCAAGGAGAGTTCGCGGGAGAGGATGGCGCGAGTCAGGCCCATCTGATGCCAGAACTTCACCGTGGCCCAGTTGACCGCATTGGCCTGTACCGACAGGTGGATAGGCATGTGCGGGAAGGCTTCACGCATCATCATGATGAGACCGGGGTCTGACATGATGATGGCGTCCGGCCCCATCTCGATCACCGGGCGCATGTCGCGCACGAAGGTCTTGAGCTTGGAGTTAT
>NZ_AQGQ01000110.1 GCF_000388115.1 Aeromonas molluscorum 848 | reverse complement strand
GGGTAATGGCCGATGGCCGTCAGGTGCGCTCGGTACTCAAGAGCACGGGCCAACCCGTTCACCGGCCTGGGACTGAACCTGGAGCGCTATGCCCTCGAAGAACAGACACTGCCGGTGGCTAGTGCCGAGGAGATCCGCGATACGGTTACCGTCATGGGGGGAGAAGATTGGCAGCTCTGGTTGCAGGCGTTGCAGGCCGCAGACTGCCTGGCCCCCGGGGTTCAGACGGTGGCCTACTCCTACATAGGTCCGCAGTCCACCTATCCCCTCTATCGAGACGGCACCATAGGCTATGCCAAGGAGCACCTGCATAGCACCGCCGAGGCGATCAACCTGCAGCTTGCCGATATTGGTGGCCACGCCTGGGTCAGTGTATGCAAGGCCTTGGTGACCAAGGCCAGTGCCTATATTCCCGTGCTGCCCGTCTATCTGGGTCTGTTGATGGGGGTCATGAAGGAGCAGGGGTTGCATGAAGGGTGCATCGAACAGATGCATCGCCTGTTTGCCAGCAAGATGTACGGCACTCAAGGGGTGGTGGCCGATGGTCATCGGTTGATCCGCATGGATGACCATGAGCTCAGCCCGGCGGTGCAGGTGGCGGTATCGGCACTCTGGGCCAAGCTGACCCCTCAGAACTTCGCGAGCATGGGGGATTTCGCCGGGCTGAAGCGAGATTTTCTGCAGCTTAACGGCTTCGACCTACCCGGCGTGGATTACGAGGCACCGGTCAACATCAAGGCGCTCGGCGAGCTGCAACCCTAGGCCAGGCTGCGAGACAGACTGACCACAGTTTGCGGCGGCGCCGCCAGCACCGTCTGGTTGCGCCCCTGGCGCTTGGCTTGATACATGGCCATGTCAGCCCTATGGATGAGCTGAGTGAGCGTCTCATGAGGATCTTCCCGGCCAGCGACCCCCAGGCTGATGGTCATCACGGGGCGACCGGGTTCCCGCTCGGTGGCCACTCGCTGGCGCAACTGCTCCGCCAGGTGCCAGCAATCTTGCGCCGGTAGCGGTATGGCGACCAGAAACTCCTCCCCACCCCAGCGGCCGATCAATTCCCGATCCGGTGCCCACTCCCCAAGTACCTGCCCCAGACGGGCAATGGCGACATCCCCTGCACCATGACCGTGCTGGTCATTGATCTGCTTGAAGTGATCTATGTCGATGATGATCAGGGAGAGAGGTCCCTCCCGCTGCCAGAGGGCCTGCAACCGCTCTTGCAGTGCGTGTCGGTTGGCGAGCCCGGTCAGCTGATCGAAGCTGGCCAGCCGGTAGAGACGGCGGGAGCTGCGATGCAGGCGGTGAGTGGTGATGCCGAGCAGCAGCAGGGCGCTGAGCAGCAGCATCACCAGCATCATCTGATAGTTGCGGGCGCTCTGCTGGTGGGCTATCTGCTGGCGCCGTCGCTCGTTCTCCAGTATCAGTCTGTGGTTATCGCTCTCGCTACGGGCCAAATCCATTTGCGCCTGGAAAGCGGCCGCGTGTTCACTCAGGGTTCGGTTGAAGTGCTGGCGATAGTCGGCGTGATAGTCACTGAGCCCCCGGTAGGCGGCGGCATAGTTGCCTTGCCCGGCCAGCAGCTCGGCCCTGAGCGCCTTGCCTGAGAGATCCAGGGTCTTGGCGCCATCGAGCAGTGCCAGGGCGCGACCCGTGTCGCCCTGACTGCGCAGGGCCGCAGCCCTGGTCGTCAGCAGACCGGGGGGGCCGGGTAGCCGAGTTGTTGATACAGTGCATCAGCCTCATCCAGATGACGCAACGCCGCCGAGCAGTTACCTTCGGCATTGAGGGCCATGGCGAGATAACCCAGCATGGCGGCGCGATAGTCGGGGGATAGGGTCGGGTTGGCCAGCTGGCCATCGAGTAGCTGGCGGGCCCGTGCCGGGCGATCCATGTCGAGATAGAGTCGCGCCATGTTGGCTTTGATGAGGGTCTGACTGTTAGGTTCATTCAGACTCAGAGTACGCTGCAGAGCATCCAGATAGTGCTGCTCTGCCTCCTGACCCAGACCTATGTCGGCATAGAGGTTGCCCAGGGTGATGAGCAACCGTATGTACTGCAACTGAGCCGTCTTGCTCTCTTGCTTGAGCTGGCGTTTGAGCAAGAAGGCACTCTTGAGCTCGGCAATGGCAGATTGCAGCTGATTGGTTTTATAGAGTGCCAGGCCATTCAGGGCATGCCACTGAGCGCGCTGGGCTCCATCGCCTTGCAGTGCGGGCTTGAGTTGAGCGAGCAGAGTAACGGCCTGATCGGGGGCGGCGGTATCCAGGACGAGAGCTATCTGATAGAGCTGGAAATCCCGCTGCCGGGATGACTCCTGATGGCTGGTGGCCAGCGCCCTGGCCCTGGCGTTATCGAGCTGGGCGCCCCGGTAGTCACCCAAGTGTGCCTTGGCCAGGGATCTGGCGTGAAACAGCTCCATATCCTGACCCGCCAGGGTGTCGAGCTGGCTGAGGTAGAAGGCGGGATCGCGTGCGGCGCGCCACTCAGCATCATTCAACAGGGAAGGATCGGCCTGCGCCTGGTTAAGCCAGCACAGTAACAGCAGAAAATAGCGGCGCATCAGCGAGGGTCCCAAATCATGGGCGCCATAATAAGGGGTACGCTTGAGTACAGCATGCTCCATCGACTCGCCATGCCCATATGGGGGTGAGGCTGAGACATTGGTTGAAACTGCAACAAATCCTGCGGCAAGTGGTTGATCCAGATCCGCTTCGTCGCGACAATCGAACCCAAATCACAGTGGAGAATCAGCATGTTGGCCCAAGCCATGATCGAGAAGTTGAACGACCAGATAAACCTGGAATTCTATTCCTCCAACCTCTACCTGCAGATGAGCGCCTGGTGCGAGGACAAGGGTTTCGAAGGTGCCGCCACTTTCCTGCGCAAACATGCGGTGGAAGAGCGCCAACATATGGAGCGTCTCTTTACCTATGTGAGCGAGACCGGCGCCATGCCGATACTGGGCGCCATCAGTGCCCCTCCTCACGAATTCACCACCCTGGGCGATGTGTTTCGCACCACCCTCGAGCATGAGCACCACATCACTCAGTGCATCAATGGCCTGGCCCATGTTGCCTTCACCACCCAGGATTACTCCACCTTCAACTTCCTGCAGTGGTATGTGGCCGAGCAGCATGAAGAAGAGAAGTTGTTCAAGAGCATAGTGGACCGCCTCAACCTGGTGGGTGAGGATGGCAAGGGCCTCTACTTCATCGACAAGGAGCTGGCAGAGCTGGCCAAGGCGTCCCCTACCAGCGTGATGGACAACAACGCCTGATCCCTGGATGAGGCTTGCTTAAGTCTCCCGATAAGTCGTGGACACTTAATGTTCAGTCAGTACAATACGGCCCCCTTGTGGGCCGTTTCTTTTTGGTGGCCTGGGGGGGGTGATGGGTGGAGCCTGTGTATTGGCTCCTCTCTGGTAGATCTGTTTTAGGTGAGTGGCACTGTGATGATGAGAATTGATGTAGTGGTGATCGGGGCTGGTGCGGCAGGTTTGATGTGTGCCCAGCAGGCGGGCTACCGGGGCCGTTCAGTGCTGGTGATCGACAACGCCAAGAAGCCGGGTCGCAAGATACTGATCAGTGGCGGCGGACGTTGCAACTTCACCAACCATCAGACTGGGCCCCAGGCATTCCTCTGCACCAACCCCCACTTCTGCAAGTCGGCCCTGGCCCGTTATACCCAACAGGACTTCATCGACCTGGTCGACAGGCACGGGGTCAACTATCACGAGAAGACCCTGGGTCAGCTGTTTTGCGACGAGAGTGCCAAAGAGATAGTCGACGTACTGCTGACCGAGTGTGACTGGGCCGGGGTGAGCCTGCAATTCCAGACCGAGATCCTGAGCGTTACCAAAAACGATGAGGGGTTTGTGCTCTTGACCAGCAAGGGGGAGATCGTGTGCCAATCTCTGGTGGTGGCGACCGGTGGCCTCTCCATGCCGAAACTGGGGGCGACCCCGTTCGGCTACAAGCTGGCCGAGCAGTTCGGCCTCGATGTGCTGCCGACCCGCGCCGGTCTGGTCCCCTTCACGCTGCATCAGGCCGACAAGGAGGCGTTTGCTTCTTTGGCCGGGGTTAGTCTGCCGGTAGCGGTCACCGCCGAGGATGGCACCCGTTTCAAGGAGGCCATGCTGTTTACCCATCGCGGCCTCTCCGGCCCCGCCATCCTGCAGATCTCCTCCTTCTGGCTGCCAGGGGAGAAGATCCATATCAACCTGCTACCGGATCTCGACATACTGGCGGCGCTGAAAGGGTGGGCTCAGGCTCATCCGGCCCAGGAGCTGAAAACCGTGCTTGGTCGCGAGCTGCCCAAGCGCTTCGTCGACATCCTGGTGGATCTGGGTCAACTCAGCAACAAGCCGATGCGCCAGTACAACGAGCGGGAGCTGGACACCATCGCCACCCTGCTGGGGGATTGGCAACTGCTGCCCAACGGCACCGAAGGTTACCGCACCGCCGAGGTGACCCTGGGGGGCGTCGATACCAACGAACTCTCCTCCAAGACCATGGAGGCGCGTCAGGTGCCCGGGCTCTATTTCATCGGCGAAGTGGTGGACGTGACCGGCTGGCTCGGTGGCTACAACTTCCAGTGGGCCTGGTCGTCCGGCTGGGTCGCGGGACAATACTGCTGAACCTGGCCGCCTCATGCTGGAGACTTGTACTTTATTCGCGCAAGGTTAGGATGGATCCATGGTCGATGGGGAGTGAGATGGTGGCCGTACCGTCTCCTTTCGCATCTCTTCGTCTTTGCTATTGGGGTGGAACATGTTTGAAAGCCTGGGTGTCATCAATGTCTGGACTTATTTAGTCGGCCTTTTTTTCATCATCATCGCCCCGGGCCCCAATTCCATTTATGTATTGCGTACCGGTGCCAGTCGCGGCATCGGGCCCGGTTATCGCGCCGCCCTCGGCGTCTTCGTCGGCGACGCCCTGCTCATCTTCTGCGCCTACCTGGGGGTTGCCTCCCTCATTCGGACCACGCCCCTGCTGTTTACCCTGGTACGTTACCTGGGGGCTATCTATCTGCTCTATCTGGGCGTGCGGATACTGTACGACAACTTCGTTGCCAGGGCGCAGAAGCACAATGCCGAGCCGGTTCAGGGGGAGAATTACTTCGGCAAGGCGCTGACCCTGAGCCTCACCAACCCCAAGGCGATCCTGTTTTACGTCTCCTTTTTCGTGCAGTTCATCGACTTCAACTATGCCCACACCTGGCTCTCTTACCTAGTGCTGGCGGGCATGCTGGAAGCCATGAGCTTCGTCTATCTCACTCTGCTTATCTTCGGTGGCACCCTGATGGCTCGCTTCTTCCAACGCAAAATCCGCTTGGCCAAACTGGGTAATGGTCTGATTGGTCTCTTCTTCATGGGGTTCGCCGCGAGGCTCGCCACCCTTTCCTGAGCGATGATTGCCTCACCTGACTTGATGTCGGGTGACGCTTTTTACTCTGTGCGCTTATCTTTCATCACCGCCAACTACCAAGTCAGGTACTGAGCGGGGTGTTGAGAGTGCGGGCTTGGCCAACATAGCACTCATCCCTGTCACATTCGGATCTGATACCGAGCCGGATGTAGCCACAAAGACCCCGCTGCAATGAGCGGGGTCTTTGCGTTTCAGGCGTGACGCGTTAATGTCCCCGCCTTGATCCTGGTCAGCGGGGCCCGGCCCCATAATCCCTATAGTAGGCCGCCAGTCGCGCACCGACCCCCTGAGGTATCCATGCTCGAAAATCAGATGATGTTGTTGGCGGTGTTCGAACGGGCGGCCCTGATGCTGATGACCCTGTTCTTCCTGACCCGCACCCGGCCCTTCCAGCGTCTGTTCCAGAAGCAGAACCACACCCCGGCCGAGCTGGTGCTGGTCGCGGCCATCTTCTGCCTGTTCGCGGTGTTCAGCACCTATACCGGCATTCCGGTGGAGGGGGCGCTGATCAACGTGCGGATCATCGCCATCATCTCGGGCGGTATCCTGTTTGGCCCCTGGGTCGGCATTCCGGCCGGGGTCATCTCGGGTCTGCATCGCTACCTCATCGACATGGATGGCCACACTTCGATCCCTTGCCTTATCGCCAGCATCATTGCCGGTCTGCTGGCGACCTGGATCTATTTTCATTGCCGCAAGTCGCGGCTCTGGCTCTACGGCATTCTGGCGGGGATGTTTTGCGAAGGGTTGACCATGCTGCTGATCCTGCTGCTGGCCGAGCCCCATGCGGTCGGGGTGGATATCGTCAGGCACATCGCCTATCCCATGATCGTGGGCACCGTCTGCATCGGGCTCATCATCAAGCTGGTGCAGGATCTGGATGACGAGAAGGAGCTGATTGCCGCCAAGCAGGCCAAGCTGGCCCTCGACATTGCCAACAAGACGCTGCCCTTCTTCCAGAAGGTCGATCGCCACTCCCTTGGTCAGGTGTGCGGCGTCATCAGAAGCGAGATCCTGGCGGATGCGGTGGCCATTACAGATACCCGCGACGTGCTGGCCTACGTGGGGGTGGGCAAGGATTACTACGAGCTGGACGAGCACCACGCCATCAGCGACATGACCCAGCGGGCCGTGTTGCTGGACCAGATCATCATCAACAACGATCTGCGCCAGTATCACCTGTCAGATTTTCACTCTGTCATCATCATTCCGCTGCGGGAAAACGGCGCCGTCAGCGGCACCCTCAAGATCTACTATCGCCGCACCCACAGCATTACCAGTTCTCTGCGAGAGATGGCGGTGGGCCTCTCCCAGCTCATCTCCACCCAGATGGAGGTGTCGCGCATCGAGCAGCTCAAAGAGATGACCCGCAAGGCGGAGTTCACCGCATTGCAGAGCAAGATCAACCCGCACTTCCTGTTCAATGCCCTCAACGCCATTTCATCCTTGATCCGCATTCGCCCCCAGCAGGCGCGTCAGTTGATCGCCAATCTGGCGGACTACCTGCGCTACAACCTCAACAAGGGGGACGAGCTGATCGACATTCAGGAAGAGCTGCAGCAGGTGCGTGACTACGTGGCCATCGAGCAGGCCCGCTTCGGCGACAAGCTGGAGGTGGTGTTCGAGGTGGATGACGTCCACATTCAGGTGCCCTGCCTGCTGCTGCAACCCCTGGTGGAGAATGCCATCCTGCACGGTATCCAGCCCCGCAGTGCGCCCGGTAAAGTCACCATAGAGGTGAAAGAGTTGGCTGGGGGGATCCGGGTGGCGGTGCGCGATACCGGCTACGGCATCAGCCAGGCAGTGATCGACGGCGTGGCCGCCGGTCGGGTGGAGAGCCGCAGCATAGGCCTGATGAACGTTCATCAGCGGGTCAAGCTGCTCTATGGCGACGGACTGCATCTCAAGCGGCTGGAGCCGGGTACCGAAGTCTGTTTCTATCTGCCGAGCTCGGAGGCCATGCCATGCTGAAGACCATCATTGTGGAAGTTAAGTGTCTCACTCACGAGGCATTGTCATGCTGAAAGCCATCATAGTGGAAGATGAGTATCTGGCTCGCGAGGAGCTGGCCTATCTGGTAGGCCAGCACAGCACCATCGAGATAGTGGCGAGCTTCGAGGACGGGCTGGAGGCGTTCAAATACCTGCAGGATCACGAGGTGGATGTGGTGTTCCTGGATATCCAGATCCCCTCCATCGATGGCCTGCTGCTGGCCAAGAACCTGCACAAGTCGAGCCATCCGCCCCACATCGTCTTCGTCACCGCCTACAAGGAGTTTGCGGTGGAAGCGTTCGAGCTGGAGGCGTTCGACTATATTCTCAAGCCCTACAACGAGCCGCGCATCATCAATCTGCTGCAGAAGCTCGAGCATGCGGGCAAGTCGCAGCCGGGGCAGGGGGAGGTGAGCAGCCCGCACAATCGCACCGTCAATCTGGTGAAGGGGGAGCGCATCATAGTCACCCCCTGCGAGCAGATTTACTACGCGGAAGCGGACGAGAAGCTGACCTATGTCTACACCCGCACCGATCGCTACGTGATGACCATGACCATCAGCGAGTTTGTCAGCCGGCTGCCCGCCGAGGGCTTCTTCCGCTGCCACAGATCCTACTGCGTCAACATCAACAAGGTCCGCGAGATAGTGCCCTGGTTCAACAGCACCTATCTCATCCGGCTCCATGATCTGCCGTTCGAGGTGCCGGTCAGCCGCAGCAACATCAAGGCGTTCCGTCAGCTGATGCGGCTCTGATTGTCATTCATGCCCGCCGATCTGCATTTCATGCCTTAATCGATCGGCGCGAGTCGCGTCTTGCCTATAGTGGCCCCAATTTCCTTATGGCCATTCCTCGAGACGCATCATGACTAAAGAGATGAACCGCACCCGGTATCTGACCCTGATAGGTACCATCATCACCCAGTTTGCGCTGGGATCCGTCTACACCTGGAGCCTGTTCAACGCCCAGCTCTCCGACAAGCTGGACGAGCCGGTGAGCCAGGTGGCCTTCGCCTTCGGCCTGCTCAGCCTGTCGCTGGCGGTGGCCTCCTCCCTGGCGGGCAAGCTGCAGGAGCGGTTCGGGGTGCGCAACGTCACCCTGGGGGCGGGCGTGCTGCTCGGCATCGGCTTTTTCCTCACCGCCCACGCCAGCAACCTGGCCATGCTCTACCTCTGCGCCGGCATACTGGTGGGCTTCGCCGACGGGACCGGCTACCTGATGACCCTCTCCAACTGCGTGAAGTGGTTCCCGGAGCGCAAGGGACTGATCTCCGCCTGCTCCATCGGCGCCTATGGCCTGGGCAGCCTCGGCTTCAAGTACATCAACCTGTTGCTGCTATCCAACAACGGCCTGGAGGCGACCTTCCAGCTGTGGGGGCTGATCGCCATGTCCATGGTGCTGGTGGGCGGCATGCTGATGAAGGATGCGCCCCAGCAGGCCGCCTCAGTGCAGCAGACCGAGAGCCGAGACTTCACCCTGGCCGAGGCCATGCGCAAGCCGCAGTACTGGATGCTGGCGCTGATGTTCCTCACCGCCTGCATGAGCGGCCTCTATGTCATCGGCGTGGCCAAGGACATCGGCGAGAACATGGTGGGCTTGCCAGCCGTGGTGGCCGCCAACGCCGTTGCCATCATCGCCATGGCCAATCTGGGTGGCCGTCTGGTGCTGGGCATTCTGTCCGACAAGATGTCCCGCATCCGGGTCATCACCATCGCCCAGCTGATCACCCTCGCAGGCATGGTGCTGCTGTTGTTCGTGCCGCTCAATGCCAACCTGTTCTTCGTGGCGGTGGCCTGCGTGGCGTTCAGTTTCGGCGGCACCATCACCGTCTACCCCTCCCTGGTGAGCGACTTCTTTGGGCTCAACAACCTGACCAAGAACTACGGCGTCATCTATCTGGGCTTCGGCCTGGGCAGTATCATAGGCTCCATAGTCGCATCCCTGTTCGGCGGTTTCATGGCGACCTTCAACCTGATCCTGGTGTTGCTGGTGGTGGCGCTGGTGCTTTCCCTCACCATTCGTCCGCCAGCCCCCAAGGCCAACTACGCCGACTGATCCTGAAGCTACTGATAATTCTGACAAACCGGGGCCCCATGGGCACCGGTTTCTATTTTCATGAGCAAAAGACGTATGGATGGCTAAATAGCTATACTCTTGTGCCACCCTTTCCTATAATCCCCCCGCTTTGGCGCATCATGCTTAATAGGGAATCCGGTGAGAATCCGGAGCTGGCGCGCAGCGGTAAGGGGGAACGAAGCGACATCAGGGCACTGCCGCAAGGCGGGAAGCCGTCGCCTAGGCACTTGGCCCCCGAGTCCGAAGACCTGCCAAAGTTCGTATTTCTGGCCGAGAGAAACCGGCCAAGGAATAGATACTTACGCGAACTTAAGGATCTGTGATGTCCAAGAAATTTTGGGTGGCTGCCCTGTTGCCGACGGCCGCCTTCGCCCAGTCTTCCCTGCCTGCCAATGACACCATGGTGGTAACCGCCAATCGGGTGGAACAACCTGCCAGCTCGGTGCTTGCCCCCGTGGTAGTGATCGAGCGCGCCGAGATCGAAGCCCGCCAGGTGCAGAGTCTGCCGGATCTGCTGAAAACCCTGCCAGGGGTGCAGATCACTACCCTGGGTGGTCGCGGCCATCAGAGCAGCCTCTTTATTCGTGGCACCAACTCCAACCACTCCCTGGTACTGATCAATGGCCGCCCCATCGCCGCCATGGTGACCGGCGCCCCCGACCTCAGCCAGATCCCGCTCGGCAACATAGAGCGTGTCGAATACATACGTGGCCCCCGTGCAGCCGTGTACGGTTCGGATGCCATCGGCGGCGTCATCAACCTGATCACCCATACCTCGGCCAAAGAGGGTGGAGAAACTCACCTCAAGGGCGGCGTCGGCAGTCATGGCTATGGTTTGGGTCAGCTGCGCAGCGTGCAGGCGCTGGGTGACAAGACTGATGCCAATCTGATGATCGGTTACGAGCGCAGCGACGGTTACGACGTCGTCGCCGCAGCCCAGCAGCCGGATCGGGATGGTTTCGACAGCCTGAATGGTCAGCTTGGTTTCAACCATGCCTTCAGCGATGCCTGGAGTGCGGACATCAACGCTCAGGGTTACAACAACAAGACCGAGATGGACGATCCCTACCTCAGCTCGGATCAGAGCCGGGTGCAGGCGTTCCAGTATGATGGTGCCGTCAAGTATCAGGCTGACCACTTCAATAGCCGACTCGAGGCCAGCTATGGCGAGAACAAGCTGAAGAACTGGCTGGCAAGCCAGGGCGAGTCCTCCGCCAACCCAATCCACACCGGGCTGACCCGCTTCTCCTGGCTGAACAGCTGGAGCGGCGTCGAGGGGTTGGTGTTGACCGGCGGCGCCGACTGGCAGCAGGAGCAGTTGAAATCCGACTCGCGCAGCTATGGTCAGGCATTCGATGCCCCCGACCGTGACAACACCGGCTTGTTCGCAGTGGGTAGCTACCGCTGGCAGGCACTGCTGATGGAACTCTCTGGTCGTACCGATGACAACGAGCAGTATGGCCGTCACAACACCTGGTCTGCGGCCACCGGCCTGGATCTGGACCAGTACCACAATGTGCGGTTGAGCTATGGCACCGCCTTCAAGGCGCCGACTTTCCTCGATCTCTACTATCCGGGCTATGAGAATCCGGATCTGCAGCCAGAGGAGAGCAAGAACCTGGAGCTGGACTTCACCGGTCGTTATACCGCCTGGGACTGGTCGGTGAACCTCTATCGCAACCGCATCCAGAACCTGATCGCTTGCCAGAGCGCATTCTCCAGCTGCAAGCCGGATAACACCGATGCAGACATCAAGGGGATCGAGCTGGCATTGGGTCTGGATACCGGACCTGTCCACCACGAGTTCAGCTATGACTATACCCGTGCCCAGGACAAAAACGATGAAGATCGTCAGTTGTTGCGCCGGGCCAAGAACAAGGCCAGCTGGTTGGCACAGCTGCAGACCGGTCCCGTGGACTGGTCAAGCGAGCTGCTTTATACCGGCAAGCGTGATGACAAGGATTTCTCCAGCTTCCCGGCCGAGCGTGTCGAACTGGGCTCATATACCTTGCTGAACCTGGCAGCCAGCTATTCGGCGACCGCTCAGCTGACCTTGGGCGGGCGTATCGACAACTTGTTCGACAAACAGTACGAGTCGGCTGTCGACTACCCGGGTCCCGGTACCGAGTTCCGGGTGACCGCGGATTACAAGTTCTGATAACCCTGCTTATATAAGCAATCTTATTAGCACTCTAAAAACAGGCCCTGCCAGCAGCAGGGCCTTTTCTATTGGCGGGGAGCGGGAGTATGATCGCCCCTTCGCAGCATAGGGGGTGCAGGTGGCTAATATTCTGGTGTTCGATTCCGGTATGGGGGGACTGAGCGTATATCGCGAGATCCGCCAGTGTCTGCCGGGCCATAACTATTATTACTGTTTCGACAACGCCAACTTCCCCTATGGCGAGCTGAGCGAATCCGCCCTGATTACGGCCTGTGTCCGCTTGGTAAGCCGGGTGGTAACCGAACAAGCCATCGATCTGGTCGTGATCGCCTGCAACACCGCCAGCACCATAGCGTTGCCCTCCTTACGCGCCGCCTTGACTATTCCAGTGGTGGGCGTGGTGCCTGCCATCAAACCCGCCGCGGCTTTGACCCGCAATGGGTGCATCGGCCTATTGGCGACACCGGGCACAGTGGCCCGTCCTTATACCCATGAGTTAATTGCCCAGTTTGCGCCGGGCAAACGGGTGCTGCTCAAGGGCGCGACCGAACTCGTGATCGAGGCAGAACGCAAACTGGCGGGAGAGGCTGTTGATATGGCACTGCTGCGCCATGTATTGGCGGATTGGCTGGAAGGGAGTGATAGACCGGATACGCTAGTGTTGGGATGTACCCACTTCCCTTTGCTCGACGCCGAGATCCGGCAGCTGATGCCTGATTGCCAGCTGGTGGATTCGGGGGCGGCGGTGGCCAAGCGAGTGACCCATCTGCTGAGCAGTCATGCCATGGCTGCGACAACCGGGATCCCAGAGGCGCATGCCTATTGCACACGACTTGATGAAGAGGCCAAAAAAATAACAGCCCCCTTGCAAGCTTGGGGGCTGTCTACCTTAACCGAAGTCCTGTTCTGAGAGATCAGGCGTCGACGTCGTTCTCACGTTCTTCTTTGTCCCGCTTGTCATTGGCTTCACGAACCTTGAGGGTGCGCTGCTGATACTCCTTGTCATTGAGTGTCGCAATAGCCCTGGCCGCATCGGCAGCAGGCATCTCAACAAAGCCGAACCCCCGGCGCTTGCCGGTCGCCTTGTCTTTCATCAAACGAACCGAAATCACCTGGCCTTGCTCTGCGAACAGCTCGCGCACGGCGATCTCGTTGGCGCGGTAGGGCAGGTTGCCTACATATAAGGTACAAGTCTCTTGGCTGGCTCCCTGGGTTGCCATGGCCGCGGGGGCCTTATTCAGGAGCAGGGGCACCACGAAGCCACCAATCGCCAAGCCGACAGCGAAGATCACTTCGGCTTTCAGGGAGAACTGCAGCGCTTGGGCAACCAGATAACCAATCAATGCCAACACTAAGGCAAGAACAGCAGCCTGCATATAAACGGGAAACTTGGATAAATTCATCTTTAAAGACCTTTTGTAAATGAAAGCAAAAAAGGTGCAACACTATATTCACCACCATGGTAACCAGCTTTACTGGATGACGCTACCATGGCCACTCGGTACAGATATTTCCGCTCAAGTATGATGCCACATTCCACCTCCTGCCTACTTTAATGGTAGCTAAACGGGGCGCAAATCACGCTTCTGTGGATAAACCTGTATATATGCTTGGGGTAAGCTGTTCCTAATTGAAAATGCTGTCATTTATGTGACTTTCTTCAAAAAACGG
>NZ_AQGQ01000109.1 GCF_000388115.1 Aeromonas molluscorum 848 | reverse complement strand
GGCCCCGGCTAGGGTCAGGGGCATCAGTTTGATGAAGCCATTCTTGATGGCGTTGATATGAGGCTGCTTACCCAGCTTGACGGCAACGGGCAATATGGCCTTTTCCAGGGACGCGATGATAGTGCTCACGGTGTTCTCCTTACTGAGTGAGGCTTTTCTTGATGGATGCGACGGCGGCCTTGAGGACGCCTAACCCATCGACCTTGCCATAGAGCAGGGAGTCGATGACCTCGACCGGCTTGCCCGGCAGCAGTGTCTGGATCTCAGGCAGCATGTAGGCAATCTGTGGGCCCAGCAGCACCAGGTCGGCATCCTGCCCTTTTTCGGCGGCCAGGGTTTCCGGGTAGGCATCTATCTCCACGGGCACATCATATTTCTCAGCCTGCGCCTTCATCTTCGAGACCAGCAGTGACGTCGACATCCCGGCAGAGCAAAACAGGTAAATCCGTTTCTTTTCCATAACCACTACCTCACGATTAAAAACCAGTTGCATAGGGGGGGATGAAGCTGTCTCTTGCCGTCACATCAATGGTTAAGTAATCATCCCTCATTGACATCATTGTAATGACTTACAGATTCAACTGATATTTCGACAAGTTACAAAATAGTTCCATATTGACCTATCGCTTTGGTGTCGTTCACGATTTCAATGAATGAAAAGATAGGAAGCCAAATGGAGGGCTTTGTGGTGGAGAATTATGATAGTAAATATATTTAAATTTCATTCACTTACACATTAATTGACGGTTTTTAACCATTCTGTGGTAACAACTATCACTAATATGCGGTGCTTCACAGTTTCGAGCGAATGGACTTATATTGATGTTGTCGCCTGATTATGGCTTTTGGTGGCTGCTGAGAGTTATGTGTTGTTGTTGACCATGTGGCGGGAGCTTCATCTCCTGGCCGTGCCCGGGTTCAGAGGCATCTTGCATGCTTGTGCAACATCAAAAAGCCACCAAGGGGCCGTCAGTGGCCGGCGCCAACCGCAGTATGCCTCCATTTCGGTCTGATGGTTGGAGCCTGACACTGCCTAGCCTGACGGCGCCGAGAAGCGTGGGCACCTCAAGTCTTCGGAGCGCCTCAACGAGGTGGATAAATTGGTTTCATGAATTAGCGCCACTCTGCAAGCGGCCATGACCGCCATCCCTCGGCGCGCATAAAAAAAGCCCTTGGAACAAGGGCTTTGGGGTTGCTAAGAGCGGTGTCGGGCTCAGAGGGCGGCAACCGCCTCCTGCACCAGCTGGGCCAGCTCGTCCCATTTCTCCTCATTGATAAGCTTGGCGGGCACCATCCAGGTGCCACCGCAGGCGATCACAGAATCCAGCGCCAGGTAATCTTGCAGATTGGCTGGCGTCACGCCGCCGGTAGGCATGAAACGCACCGGGTAGACGGCGCCGAGGGCCTTGAGCATGGGGATGCCGCCGGACTGTTCGGCCGGGAAGAACTTGAGCTGGCGCAGGCCCATCTCCATGGCCTGCTCGACCAGGCTGGGGTTGTTGACCCCCGGGATGATGGCAATGCCCTTGTCCAGGCAGTACTGCACCGTGGTGGGGTTGAAGCCAGGGCTGACGATGAAATCTGCCCCGGCGTCGATGGCGGCATCGACCTGCTCGCGGGTGAGTACGGTACCGGCACCAATCAACAACTCAGGGTAGGCGGTGCGCATCTGGCGGATGGCCTCGGCGGCGGCCGGGGTACGGAACGTCACCTCGGCGGCGGGCAGGCCGTTCTCGACCAGCACGCGGGCGAGGGGGGCTGCCTGCTTGGCGTCTTGCAGGGCGATGACGGGGATCACCTTGAGGGCTTCGAGGCGGGCGATGAGATCAGACATGGTCGATTTCCTTACTCAGTGGCATGGGGACTGTGGCATGTGAGAGGGGGGGATGATGGCCCCCGGGTATTGAATGACCGTGGCGGCGAGACGATGGCCGGCGTGGGCCGCCGCTGTGGTGTCGCTACCTTGCAGGCGCGCGGCCAGGTAGCCTGCGCTGAACGAGTCGCCAGCGGCCGTGGTATCGACGACAAGGGCCGGATCAAGCCGGGTGGCGGCGACCTCGCTGCGCTGCTGCGCCGTGACGATGAGGCAAGGCTCGGCGCCGCGCTTGATGACGATCTCGGCCACGCCCAGGTCCTGGGTGCGCACTATGGTCTGCTCCAGGGAAGGATCTTCCCAGAGTGCGACTTCGTCGTCCTGGGTCAGCAGAGCGATGTCGGTCTGGGCCAGCATGGCGGCGTAGGCCGCTCTTGCCGTGTCCTGGTCGGCCCAGAGCCGGGGGCGGTAGTTGTTGTCAAATACCAGCCGGGCACCCTGGGCACGGGCCTTGGCAAGGGCCGTCATCAGACGCTGACGCGAGGCGGCGGGCAAGATGGCCAGGCTGATGCCGCTCAGGTAGATGAGCTCGCATTGGCCCAGCGCGGCGAGGATGGCGTCGGCCGGTTCGCGTTCCAGCCAGTAGCGGGCGGCGGCGTCATTGCGCCAATAGGTAAAGGATCGCTCGCCGTTTGCCGCCGTGTCGATGAGATAGAGGCCGGGCACCTTGTCAGCCAGGCGCTGCACCCAGTCGGTGTTGACGCCTGCCGCTTGCCAGGCCGACAGCATCTGGCTGCTGAGCCCATCTTGCCCGAGGGCCGTGACATAACGCACCTGCAGCGCCTGACTGCCGAGGGGCTGATCCTCTAGTTGACCCAGGCGAGCGAGGTAGAGGGCTGTGTTGAGGGTGTCTCCGCCAAAGCCCTGTGCCAGCAGGCCCTGCGCGGCGCGGCGCAGCTCCACCATGCATTCGCCGATCACGGCTATCTGTCGGGTCATGGTCATGACTCCTTGCAAAAGTTAGGGAGTGCTCGTCAAGGGATGTCGCCACATGCGATACATGGTGTGACAGTTGACGAACAGGAAAGTGGTTTCGATCAGGCTGCCGCCGATGGAGCCTATCAAGATGTTGTGGCTGGTCCAGCACAGGCCACCGACCAGCATGCACAGCCGCAGGGCGATGCCGTGGGCGCGAAACAGGCCCCAGGTGCCTATGGTGGTGCCTATGATGGGCAGCCACTGCACCGTCTCCGTGATCCTGGGAATGCCCAGCACCCAGACCAGTACCAGGAAGAACAGCATCACCCAGGGGCTGCGGGTGCGCCCCGAGGCGATGGTGCGACCACAGCTGAGCCCCGCGCTGAGCGCCGCCGTGCTCGCCCCCATGAGGGCGAAGTGGAAGGCGATGGCGGCTTGGTAGAGGCACAGCCTCAGTCGAAAGCGTTTGTCGTCCCGCTGCAGGAAGGCACTCACCCCGACCAGCATGGCGGCAAGGCCGATGCCTTGCGCCAGGGGTTGCTGCTGGAACAGGGTCCAGACCGGGGCCAGCCAGCCGAGTTCGGCCGTCACAGGGTGACTCCGCTCTTGAAGATGGCCAGCTCCCGGAAGTCGTTGCGCTCATTGCAGGTCGGCTTGCCGTTCGCTATCTCGACGATGAGATCGACGAACTGGCCGAGCAGGCTGTTCATGGGCGTGCCCTCTATCAGGGTGCCGGCATTGAAGTCGATCCAGTGCGGCTTGCGCCTGGCCAGATCGCTGTTGGTGGCGAGCTTGACCGTGGGGGCCGGGCCGCCATAGGGGGTACCACGGCCCGTGCTGAACAGCACCATGTGGCAGCCGGCACCGGTCAGGGCGCTGGTGGCCACGGCATCGTTGCCGGGGGCGCTGAGCAGGTTCAGGCCGGGGCGCTGCAGACGGGCGCCGTAGGGCAGGACATCCACCACCTGGCTCTGGCCCGCCTTCTGGGTGCAGCCGAGGGATTTCTCCTCCAGGGTCGAGATGCCACCCGCCTTGTTGCCGGGGGAGGGGTTCTCGTAGATGGGCTGGTGGTGGTCGATGAAGTACTGCTTGAACTCATTGACCATCAGCACCGTCTTGTCGAAGGTCTGCTCATCCTGGCAGCGGGACATCAGGATGCGCTCGGCGCCGAACATCTCGGGCACCTCGGTCAGCACCGAGGTGCCGCCGTGCTGGATCACATAATCGGAGAAACAGCCGAGCAGCGGGTTGGCCGTGATGCCGGACAGGCCATCGGATCCGCCGCACTCCAGGCCGAACTTGAGCTCGCCTAGACGCCCCGGCTGGCGCTGGTCCTCTTTCATGCGGGCGAGCAGCTCGGTGAGCAGCCCCACCCCATGTTCCACCTCGTCATCTTGCTGCTGGCACACCATGAAACGCACCCGGGACTCGTCGAAGTCGCCGAGCGTCTCCCTGAAGGCGGCTATCTGGTTGTTCTCGCAGCCCAGGCCCACAACCAGCACGCCCCCCGAGTTGGGGTGGTGCACCAGGTTTTGCAGCAGGGTACGGGTGTTGAGGTGATCCTGGCCGAGCTGGGAGCAGCCGTACTGGTGGCTGAACAGGTGCACGCCATCGATGGCTTGGAGATCGGTGTCTCGCTCTATCTGCTGTTTCATCTGTTTGGCCAGGGCATTGACGCAACCCACGGTCGGCAATATCCACAGCTCGTTACGAATGCCGACCTGGCCATCCTGGCGGCGGTAGATCTGGATCTCCCTGTCCGGCAGCGTCGTGCTGACCTCGGCCAGCTCAGGCTGATAGCTGTACTCGTCCAGATCGTTGAGGTTGGTGGCCAGATTGTGGTGATGGATATGCTCACCGGGCGCGATGGCGGCGGTGGCATGCCCGATGGGCAGACCGTACTTGATGATCTGCTCTCCCTGGGCGAGGGGGACCAGCGCGATTTTATGGCCACGGGCGAGGGGCAGCCCCAGCGTGAGGGTGATGCCTTGATGCTCGATGACCTCGCCGGCGGCGAGGTCGCGCAGGCTGACCAGCACATTGTCAGCGGGGTGAATACGGATAACGGCTTGCATCATGGTTCCTCAGCAGCAGGCGGCCAGCGCCGTGCGCAGCCCCTGCTCACGAATGGCGGTCAGGCAGTGATCGACTCGCTCGACCAGACCCGGAATATCGCACAGGGACTGACCCCAGTGCTCGGCGTTGGCGAGGATCTCGCACACCAGCTCGCGCTGGGCCAGTTCGCCGCGCTCGACCGCGGGCCAGAGACGGGCGTAGGCATCGAGCCAGGGTTGATCGTCTTGCAGCGGATAGGGCTGACCCTCACGCTCGCCGCGATAAAACGCCAGCAGGGCCGCCAATGCGAAGCTCAGGCGCGGCGGCAAGCCCCCTTGTTGCTGCTGGTAGCGCAGCAGTTGCGGCAGCAGACGGGTGCGGAACTTGGTCATGCCGTTGAGGGCGATGGCGAGCAGCTGATGCTTGATGAAGGGGTTGCGAAAACGGCTCTGTACGTCACGGGCAAAGGAGAGCAGCTCATCCTTGGGCAAGTCGAGGGTGGGCACTATCTCGTCGCTCATGATGCGCAGCACGAATTCGCCGACCTGCTCATCGGTCATGGCGTCACCGACCGTATCCAGACCGGCCAGGAAGGCGACCGGCACCAGGGCGGTGTGGGCACCGTTGAGGATGGCGACCTTGCGCTCCTTGTAGGGCTTGATATCGGAGACGATGCGGATATTGAGGGCATGCTCGGCGGGCATCTGGTCGAGGCAGAGGGCTTGCTCGAGCCAGGCTGGTCCCTGGATCACCAGCAGATAGAAGTGCTCTGCGGTGACCACGAACTGATCCTGATAGCCAAACTGCGCCTGCAGCTCGGCATGTTCGTCCCGGGGGAAGCCGGTGACGATGCGATCGACCAGGGTGGAGCAGAAGGTGTTGTGCTCGCGCAGCCAGGTCTGGAAGGCGGCGGGCAGCTGCCACTTTGCGGCGTAGCGCAGCACCAGCTCGCGCAGGGCCTCGCCGTTGTAGTCGATCAGCTCGCAGGGCAGCAACACCCATCCCTTGTCGGCAGCGCCATTGAAGTGGGTGAACCGCTCGAACAAGAGGCGAGTCAGCTTGGCCGGGAAGCTGACCGGTGGCGCATCGCTGAGCTGGTCGGCCTCGTGGTAACTGATGCCCGCTTCGGTGGTATTGGAGAAGAGGAAGCGGATATCGGGGTTGCGCGCCAGGGCCAGCACCTCGTCGAACTGGCGATAGCAGTTGAGTTCGCGGTTGACGCTGCGGATCAGCCGCTGGGTGCTGATCGCGTCACCCGACTCGTCCAGGCCGCGAATGACGGTGGTGTAGAGGCCATCCTGGGTGCTGAGGCTGGGCGGAAAATCGCTGTCGATGGGACGCACTATCACCACGCCGGCATCGAGGCGGGTGTGTTCATTGAGCAGATCCAGCTGCCAGTCGATGAAGGCGCGCAGGAAGTTTCCTTCGCCAAACTGGATCACGCGGTCCGGATACTGGGCCCCCGGAAAGGCGTCACGATTCAGGCGTTGCATCTTGTTGTCATTCCTCATGGGGGAGCGGGCTCCCCGGTTGGGTGGTATGAGTGCGGCACGGTTTGACTCGGATGGGTGCCAGCTGGCGGCAAGGGATCCCTCACCGCCTGTTGTGGGGTCAGTTCAACTCGATGGCGAAGTAGTCCCGCGCGTTGTTGAAGCAAATGTTCTCGACCATGGCGCCGAGCAGGGCCAGATCGGCCGGTGCCTCGCCCTCGGCGACCCAGCGACCTACCATGCGGCACAGGATGCGGCGGAAATATTCGTGGCGGGTATAGGAGAGGAAGCTGCGGCTGTCGGTCAGCATGCCGACGAAGCGGCTGAGCAGACCGAGCTGGGCGAGCTGGGTCAGCTGGCGCTCCATGCCATCCTTCTGATCGTTGAACCACCAGCCGGAGCCGAACTGCATCTTGCCGGGGATGTTGCCACCCTGGAAGTTGCCGATCATGGTGCCGAGCACCTCGTTGTCCCTCGGGTTCAGGCAGTAGAGGATGGTCTTGGGCAGCAGATCCTGACGGTCCTGGGCATCGAGCAACTGCGACAGCGCCCGGGCCACGGGGGCGTCATTGATGGAGTCAAAACCGGTGTCCGGCCCCAGGCTAAGCAAGCGGCGACTGTTGTTATTGCGCAGGGCACCGATGTGGTACTGCTGCACCCAGTCCCGCCGCTTGTACTCCCCGGCCAGATAGATAAGCACGGCGGTCTTGAAGGCCGCCACATCGGCCAGCGTCAGTGTCTCGCCCCGCAGACGGCGGGCCAGCATGGCATCGAGTTCGGCCTCGCTGGTCTGCCCGAACAGCACCTCATCCAGGGCGTGGTCGGCTATCTTGCAGCCGTGGGCGGCGAAGTGGTCCAGGCGCACTCCCAGGGCCCGGGTGAGGTCGGCAAAGCGGCGGATCTCGACATCGCTCACCTCGCCAAGCCGGGCCAGATAGTCGAGGAAACCGTCGGCCTCTATGTTGAAGGCCTTGTCCGGACGCCAGCTCGGCAGCACCTTGATGTCGAAGCTGCTGTCGGCGGCGACGGTTGCGTGATGGCGCAGGTCGTCGACGGGATCATCCGTGGTGCCCACCATCTTGACGTTCATCTGCCCCATGATGCCGCGGGCCGAGAATTCGGGTTGGGCCAACTTGTCGTTGCAAAAATCCCACACTTCCCGCGCCGTTTGCGGCCCCAGCAGGGTGCCGGTCAGACCGAAGGGCCGTTTGAGCTCGAGGTGGGTCCAGTGGTAGAGGGGGTTGCCTATGGTCTGGGGCACTGTACCGGCCCAGGCCTGGAACTTGGCATAGTCATCGGCATCGCCGGTGCAGAAGCGCTCGTCGACCCCGTTGGAGCGCATGGCCCGCCACTTGTAATGATCGCCCTTGAGCCAGATCTCGTACAGGTTCGCGAAGCGGTGGTCTTCGGCAATCAGGGCCGGGGGCAGGTGGCAGTGATAATCGAAGATCGGCTGTCCGGCGGCGAAGCCGTGATAAAGCTGGCGAGAGAATTCGGTATCCAGCAGAAAGTCATCTGTCATGAAGGCGGTCATTCGGCTTGCTCCGTACGAGGGATCTCGATGAATGGAATAGTTGTTGGACCAATTATTCGCCTTGCCAGACATCTCGTCTAGTCACCTTGACGTAAAAATACCAGCCAGGTCACAAAATAATCCTATTCAGGTAAAAAGGGGGCTTATTGAGGCTTCTTTTACGATGAAGCCTCACCAAAGTTGTGATATTGCGCGACATTCGGAGTCATTCTTTCCCTTTTTGTCTTCCTGTGGGCTCAAAATGTGACCCGTGTTGGGTTTATGACAGCGAAATTGTGAGGTCTTCATTTTTTGTGATGGTTCTCAATATTCATAGATGTTCTACCAATTACAGTTAGCCCCACAAAGATGTAGGACATTAAGACTGACTCCTCAGGGAAGAGGTCTAGCAGATAACAACACACACACTTGAGGTCCCGCTCCAATGAAAATGAAAACACTCGCCGCCGCTATCCTGATGGCCGCTCCGCTGACCCTGGCCGCCTTCTCTTCCTATGCCATGGACAAGGTCACCCTGAAGCTGGCGCACAACCTGGATACCAATCATGTGGTGCATCAGGCCCTGGCCCAGATGGCCAAGGAGATCAGCACCGCCTCCGACGGCAAGATGAAGCTGCGCATCTATCCGGGTGGCCAGATGGGCGGCCCGCGTGAAACCTTGGAGCTGCTGCAAAATGGTGCCCTCGACATGACCAAGGCCAGCGCCAGCGAGATGGAGCCCTTCTCCCCTGCCTTCTCCATCTTCAGCCTGCCTTACCTGTTCAAGGATCAGGCCCATTTCAACAAGGTGATTTATGGCCCGGTTGGCCATGCCATGATGGCTGAGACCCGGGACAAGGGCTTCGTCTCCATCGCCGCTTATGTGGCCGGGACGCGCAGCTTCTACGCCAACAAGCCGATCCACACCCCGGCTGACATGAAAGGCATGAAGATCCGGGTCGTCGCCACGCCGACCACCATCAAGCTGATCGAGCTGCTTGGCGCCGCCCCGGCCCCGATCCCGTTCGGTGAGGTCTATACCGCGCTCCAGCAAGGGGTGATAGACGGCGCCGAGAACAACGAACCTTCCTATGTGCAGACCCGTCACGTCGAGGTCGCCAAGTTCTATGCCGAAGATCAACACACCTCGGTGCCTGACTTCCTGGTGATCTCCACCAAGGTGTGGGACAAGCTCTCCGACGAGCAGAAACAGATATTGGAAGCGGCGGCCAAGCACTCAGAAACCTATGAGCAGGAGCTGTGGGGCAAGGAAGTGGCGGCATCGCGCAAGCAGGCAACCGAGGCGGGTGCCACCTTTATCAAGGTCGACAAGGAGGCCTTCCGCACGGCGCTGGCTCCCCTGTATGACGATTTCCGCAAGGATCCGGTGCGCGGCGAGTGGCTCAGCAAGATCGAGAACGAAGCCGCTCAGTAACTATTAGGGGAGGGCGGTCCTGGCTGCCCTCCCGGGAGAATTGCAATGCGTCTTGAAAAGTTCAAGCGACCGATCGACAGGTTGCTCGCCGGGTTCACCGTGGCCGTGATGGCCATGCTGGTGGTCTGCGTGGTCTGGCAGGTATTCAGCCGTTATGTGCTGTCCCAGCCCAGCACCATGACCGATGAAATCGCCCGTTTCAGCATGATTTGGGTGGGATTGCTGGGGGCGGCCTATGCCACCGGCAAGCGCCGCCATCTCAGCATCGACCTGTTTGTCTCCAATTTGAAAGGTGCCCCTAAGCTCATCAATCAGCTATTCGTTGATTTTTGCGTACTGCTGTTTGCCGGCAGCACTATGGTATGGGGCGGTCTCACCCTGGTGACCAAGGTCTACAGCACGGGCCAGGTCTCTCCGGCCATGCAGTTGCCGATGGCCTATGTCTATATGGTGTTGCCGCTGAGCGGTCTCATCATCAGCTATTACTGCGTGCTCTACATATTGGAGACCCTGCTCGACAGCCTGGCTCCTAGCCCCGATCTTGCCCCCTCAGAGGAGAACATCTGATGGATTGGACCATAGCTCTGGTCATGTTCGGCTCCTTCTTCGTGCTGGTGTTCGCGGGCGTGCCCATCTCTTTCTCCATCGGTCTGGCAACCCTGGCCTCCGGCCTGATGATGCTGCCGCTGGAGACCATACTGGCGGTGATCGGCCAGAAGATGGCGACCGGCCTCGACAGTTTCTCCCTGCTGGCGATCCCCTTCTTCATCCTGGCGGGCACCTTGATGAACTGCGGCGGTATCGCCCAGCGTCTCATCAACTTTTCCCAGGTGCTGGTGGGCCGCATGCCGGGCTCCCTTGGTCACGTCAACGTCATGGCCAACATGCTGTTTGGTTCCATCTCCGGCTCTGCGGTGGCAGCCGCGGCAGCGGTGGGCGGCACCATGGCGCCCATGCAGAAGAAGGCGGGCTATGATCCGGCTTACTCTGCCGCCATCAACGTCACCTCCTGCATCTCCGGCCTGTTGATCCCCCCCTCCAACGTGTTGATCATCTATGCCCTGACCGCTGGCGGCATCTCGGTGGCGACCCTGTTCATGGCGGGCTATGTGCCTGGCATCCTGATGGGGGTCAGCATCATGGTGGTGGGCACCATCATCGCCAAGCGCCGTGGTTACCCCATTGCCGAACGACCTTCATTTGCCATGGTGATGCGCGCCTTCTGGGATGCCATCCCCAGCCTGCTGCTGGTCGTGGTGGTCATGGGCGGCATACTCGGTGGCATCTTCACCGCCACCGAGGCCTCTGCCATCGCCGTGGTTTATACCTTTGTGCTGTCGGTGATCATCTACCGCGAGGTCAAGCTCAAGGACTTGCCAGGCATCATGCTCGACTCCGTCATCACCACGGCCATAGTGTTGCTGCTGATTGGCATCTCGGTGGGCATGTCCTGGGCCATGACCAATGCCGACATCCCGTACACCATCAGCGACGCCTTGATGAATGTGTCTGATAACCCGCTGGTTATCCTGCTCATCATCAACGTGATACTGCTGATCGTCGGTGTCTTCATGGACATGACCCCGGCGGTGCTGATCTTCACCCCCATTTTCCTGCCGATCGTCACGGAATTGGGCATGGATCCGGTGCATTTTGGCATCATGATGATCTTCAACCTCTGCATTGGCCTCTGCACGCCACCGGTCGGCAGTGCGCTGTTCGTTGGTTGTTCGGTCTCGGGCGTCAAGTTGCAAGCCCTCATCAAGCCGATGCTGCCCTTCTTCTTCGTGCTGCTGCTGAGTCTGATGGCGGTGACCTATATACCGTCGCTTAGCCTCTTCTTGCCGGGCCTGTTCGGCATGCATTGATAAGTGCGCGGAACAGGTGAGCCTCTGGCTCATCTGTTCATTTTGAGTTAAATTGGTATAACAAGTTATCGCGCCGAGCACCATGCCGGGCGCTTGCAGCAGAGAGGCCAAGGTGTGAGTGACATGAATGTGGATGTCTTCGAGTCAAAACGGCTCTATCAGAAAGTCGCCGCCGAGCTGAAACAGCGGATTGCCAGTCAGCGCTACAAGGTCGGTGAACGCCTGCCCGCGGAGCGACTCATCGCCGAGGAGATGGAGGTGAGCCGCACCGTGGTGCGCGAAGCCATCATCATGCTGGAAGTCGAAGGGCTGGTTGCGGTGCAAAAAGGCTCTGGCATCCATGTCATCGCCCGGGAGAGCCAGAGCGCCGAGCCTGCGCCGACCCTGGACGATGCCCTGCTGACCGCAGGTCCGTTCGAGCTGCTGCAGGCGCGCCAGTTGCTGGAGAGCAACATCGCCGAATTTGCCGCGACCCAGGTGACCAAGCAGGACATCATGGAGCTGCTCAAGATCCAGGCCCTTGCCCGCAATGAAGACAGGGCCCGCGACTCTGAATGGGATAAGCAGTTCCACATTCAGGTGGCCAAGGCGACGCAAAACTCGGTGCTGGTGATCCTGACCGAGCAGCTCTGGTTGCACCGCGAACGCAACCCCTACTGGCGCAAGCTGCATGAGCATATCGACGACAAGGCCATTGCCAGCTGGTGTGACGATCACGATCAGATCCTCAAGGCCTTGATGCGAAAAGATCCCCAGGCCGCCAAGCTCGCCATGTGGCAGCACCTGGAGAACACCAAGCAGATGTTGTTCCAGGCCACCACTTTTGATGATGAGATGAACGATGATCGCTATCTTTCTCCGAAAATCCCGTGGTGCACCTGGTGATGAACGAGGTGGTCAACGAGTAACAACAGACGAGAGGTTGTGAACGACAGTCAACGAGAAACCCCGCCAGCTTGCTCGCGGGGTTTTTTATGTCAGATGGATAAGGAAAACTGAGTCATAGCGCAAGGTTAGTGACGCTGTCTGCCGTCAGGCGAGCAGCATTGCCATGGGTGATTGTCGGCCTGCACCTCTCTCCATGTCGTGGTCAGCCCCTGATGTGAGCGCCTCATTTGACTGCAAGTCACAGCACTTCAACAACGGGTTACTTGCGACTGCCTGTCAGTTGAGGGGCAGGTGTGTAGATATTGCTGGGGGGTCAGGCCGAACTCTTGCTTGAAGCGGGCTGCGAAGCGGCTGGGGGAGTCGTAACCGCAGGCGAGGGCCACGTCCAATGGCGTGAGGGCTCGTTGAAACAGGCTGAGGGCATGGCTCATGCGTACCTGAGTGAGCAGCGTGCGAAAACTGCACCCCTCGGCGGCCAGTTTGCGCACCAGGGAGGCGCGGCTCATGGAAAAATGCGGGGCTATTCCCGCCAGGGTATGGTTGGCGCCAGGCTCCACGCTCAGATAACGGGCGAGCCGCTCACCCAGGCTCATGGTGCTGGCGGGAAAAAGCAGTGCCAGGCCGTTTGCAGCCTGCAGCTCGGCATAGAAGCCGCGCAGCAGCTCGGTCTGGGTGGCTTCACTCAGGTTGCGTTGCGCCATGGAGCAGACCAGATCGAAGCAAAATGCCAGCTCGGGGGTCACTGTCAGCCTGGGATCTTTTATGGGGGAGGCTGGATCGGGTGGTGAGTCTGTCAGCCACTGCGCCGGGGGTGGGGCCAGCAGGGTCAGAACATGGGAGCTGAATTTGCCTTGCTCTGGCTGGTTGACGAAGGTGAGCCGGTGACCGGCAGGCACCATCAACCAGCTTCCCTTGTCAAACGACAGGCGCCGCTCCCGCCACCACAGCTGTTTGTGACCCTGCTGCACCCAGATGATGGTCGGCGCATAGATGAGCACCCGGTGCAGGGGCTGCTGGCGGATCCCGAAATAGTGATTCAGTTGCAGCAGGGGAGTGCTCATCCGGCGGGCTCCTAGGGGGTGACGAAGGTGGCGGTCAGGGTGGCTTTGCCCAGCGCCATGGCATTGAGCATGTAGCCTACCATGGCGGGCGGGGTATCTGCCTTCACCTCGAGATCCTGGGGCAGGGCCCAGGCGGTGAACTGGTAACGGTGCATGCCGTGCTCGGCCGGGGGGCAGGGGCCGCCGTAACCCTGGCTGCCGAAATCGGTTCTAAGTTCCAGCCCCTGCTTGAGCTTGCCGGAGGCGTTGCTGGCCAGCGCGCTCTGGTTGGCGGGCAGGTTCACCACCAGCCAGTGCCACCAGCCGCTGCCGCTGGGTGCATCGGGATCATAGGCGGTGATGGCGACGCTCTTGGTGCCGGCCGGCAGGTCCTGCCAGCTCAGGCTGGGGGAGCGGTTCTCCCCCTTGCAGCCGAAGCCGTTGAAGCTCAGTGCCTTGTCCATCAG
>NZ_AQGQ01000108.1 GCF_000388115.1 Aeromonas molluscorum 848 | reverse complement strand
CAGCCTCGCACGGCACGGCGGCTGATTTCCTATAAAATGAGGGCCCCTGCTGCAAACAGGGGCCCTCTTCTCATCACTGGGCAAAAAGAGTCAACCCATGGCCTTGGCCCGCGCCACTGCATTGGCGGGCATGCGAGCGGCAAGACGCGACAGCAGGCTGGCCGCCCGGCCATGAAGTGCCTTGTCGCCGATCACGGCACCATGCAGCAACTGGTAGGCCTCCTCATAATCCAGAGGGCTGCCGAGCCCCGCCAGCAACATCTCTATCCACTCCAACTGCGCCTTGAGCAAACCCTGGCTAGCCGCCTCCCGCATCAGCGTCTCGGCGCGTAGCAGATCCTTCTGCACCAGTATCCCTTTCCAGTAGTAACGGCCCAGCTGCTCCAATGCGGGAGCCAGTCCTTGATCCGCCGCGGCCCATAGGAACTTGACCCCCTGCTCAGCATCGGGCTTCACACAGACACCCCAGGCCAGCATGTCCCCCCACAGAAACTGATAGGAAGGGATCTTCATCACATTAGCCCGCGCCTCTATATCCTGGGTCAGCTGACACCTGTCTTGTTTGACCTGCTTGAGGTGGCGGCCTTGCTCAATCCAGTCGAGCAGCTCGTCCTGACGATAGAGGGGCACAACCTGCAACGGTGCCACCGAGACCGGAGGCAACTTGGCCGCCGGATCCACGATCTCGACCAGGGTGGCGGGGGCCGCCGAGGTCTGGTTAACGGGGGCAGGCCACTGGGGCAGACCTGCACCGGGCAAGGCGGATGGCGTGGCGGCCTTGGCCTGGGTGAGCGGCTGACCAGGGTTGGATGTCACTGTACTCTCGGCAGGCAATACAGTCGCCTTGGCAGGTGCCGGTTCAGATGCGGCCAACAACCTGGTGTCGGCCGAACTGGCGTCACTGGGTACTGCCTGAGCCTGACCGGCCAGCGCACACGTAAAGACAATGAGGGGGAATACGTTCATCATGGGTTCTCCTGCTGCTCTCCTGTATCGGCCGCAGGGAGCCATCCCTTGAGTCAGGATGAAACCAGGATGGCAATTCGCAGCGCCAAGATAACGAAAAGGGGAGCCTGAGCCCCCCCTTTTCAACCGTCAGGCGCTTTATTTGACGAAGTCGACACCCAGCTGGATGTCGGCTTTCAGGGTGGCCAGCATGCCATCCATCGCTTCCTGCTCGAAGGCGCTCAGCTTGCCGTAGTCCAGTATGGTCTCGACGCCGTGCTTGCCCAGCAGGATAGGTTGCGCAAAGAAGCTGGCGTGCTCGCCATTGCCTTCCACGTAGGCGCACTCGATGACGTTGGCCTCGCCTTGCAGACCCTTGATCAGCGACAGACCGAAGCGGCAAGCCGCCTGACCCATGGACAGGGTCGCCGAGCCGCCACCGGCTTTGGCTTCCACCACTTCGGTACCCGCGTTCTGGATACGCTTGGTCATGGCAGCCACTTCCTCGGCGGAAAAGTTGGCACCCTCAATCTGGGACAACAGCGGCAAGATGGTCACGCCGCTGTGACCGCCAATGACGTTGACTCGCACTTTATCAACGTTCAGGCCCTTGGCCTCGGCCACGAAGGTCTCGGCACGGATCACGTCCAGGGTAGTGATCCCGAACAGGCGGCGCTTGTCATAGACACCAGCTTTCTTCAACACTTCAGCGGCAATGGCGACTGTGGTGTTAACCGGGTTGGTGATGATGCCGATCAGGGCCTGCGGGCAGGATGCGGCACACTTCTCGACCAGATTCTTGACGATACCGGCGTTGATGTTAAACAGATCGGAACGATCCATGCCAGGCTTGCGCGCGACACCGGCAGAGATCAGCACAACATCGGCGCCGACCAGAGCAGGGCTCGGGTCTTCACCACAAAATCCTTTTACTTTCACGTCAGTCGGGATGTGGCTCAGATCGACGGCCACACCCGGGGTGACGGGGGCGATATCATACAGGCTCAATTCGGAGCCAGCAGGCAGGCGATTCTTCAGCAACAGGGCAAGGGCTTGGCCTATCCCACCGGCGGCACCCAGAACGGCAACTTTCATGATCAACTCCATGTTTAAGCAGGTTTAAGGTTGTTTCTTGTTGTGCGCCCAACCTTAAAGGATCCCCCCCTAAAAAACAATCTGATAACAGTTGCGATAACAGGTTCTGTGAGCTACGGAACAGCCAGCGCCGAAAGAGGAAGGTAAATGTGAAAAATTGAAGGAGAAGCACAGATTTTCTGTGTTTCTCCTTCAATCAAGGGGGCAAGATAAGGAGCCTAGCCTTGGAAAGCCAGGGCACGGCGTTCGCACCAGCGAAAGCCAATTGTTAACAAACCATTCATACCGAGGTAGAGGGCCCCTGCCACAGTGAACACCGCCAGGGTGTCATAGGTCTGGGCATTGAGGCGCTGGGCCAGCCCCATGATGTCCATGATGGTGATGGTACTGGCCAGGGAGCTGCCCTTGAGCACCAATATCACCTCGTTAGAATAAGCGGGGACCAGGCGACGGGCGGCATGGCGCGCCTTCATCCACAGGGTCTGGCCAGGGGTAAACCCCAAGGCGCGGCAGGCTTCCACCTCCCCCGCAGGGATAGCTTCGAGTGCCCCTTTGAACAGCCGCGTCGAGTAGGCCGCCGTATTGAAGCCAAGGGCCAGCACGGCGCAGAACCAGGGCTGTTTGAGCAGCGGCCAGAGCGGCCCTGATTTAAGCCATTCAAACTGGCCGGGCCCGTAATAGATAAGAAAAATCTGGATGAGCAGCGGCGTCCCGGTAAAGATCAGCACCCAGACCTGCACCAGCTGGGTCGCCAACGGGATGCGGCGCTCCAGCACCCAGGTCATCAGGACGGCCATGGCCACCCCGAGCAGCAGACTCAAGGCGGTCAGCTGCAAGGTGGTACCAAGCCCGCCGAGCAGGGTGATCAGATAGTCTTTCATCCCTAACCTCCGTAGCGCCGGCTATAACGTGACGCCTGTTTGAGGCCCGCCTCGCTGACCAGACTGATCCCCAAATAGATGAGGGCTGCCGTGGCATACCAGGTGAAGGGCTGATAGGTACTGGCCGACGCCATCTGGGCCTGACGCATCATCTCGTTCACCCCGATGAGGGAAACCAGGGCGGTATCCTTGAGCAGTACCAGCCACTGATTGCCAAGTCCGGGCAGGGCGTGACGCCAGGCCTGGGGCAGGACGATGCGAAAGAAGATCCGCCCCCGTCCCAATCCCAACGCCTGCGCCGCCTGACGCTGACCGGCAGGCACCGCATTGAGGGCACCACGCAGGGTCTGGCAACCATAGCTGGCAAACAGCAGGGAGAGCGCCAGCACACCGCAGGCAAAGGGGCTGAACTCCACGTATTCGCCGGTGATGAGGAACAGCACCTGAGTCGAGCCAAAGTAGATGAACAGCACAACCAGCAGCTCGGGCAGACCGCGGATCACCGTGGTCAGCGTGGCAACAGGCCAGCCGAGCCAGGGCTTGCCGCTCAGCTCGGCGGCACTGAATGCCAGCGCCAGCACCATGCCTCCCGCCAGGGAGGCCAGCGCCAGCCCCAGCGTCATCCAGGTTGCATCAAGCAGCAGGCTCAGCATGGCTTACTGCGCGAAGTACTTGTCGAAGATCTGCTGATAGGTGCCGTTGGCCTTGATGTCGGCCAGCCCCTTGTTCAGCTGGGTCAACAGCTCCTTGTTGCCCTTGGCCACGGCGATGCCAAACCCGGTGCCGAAATATTTGGCGTCGGTGACTGGGGTGCCCATGGCGGCATACTCTTTATGCTGCTTGAGCCAGTCGGCGGCCACGGCAGTATCGGCAAACACGGCGTCGGTACGGCCATTCATCATGTCGAGGAAGGCGCTCTGGTAGCTGGCGTAAGGCACTGTCAGCAGGCCCTTGCTGACCCAGTTATCGACCAGATACGACTGGTGGGAGCTGCCGTTTTGCACGCCTACCGTCTTGTCGACCAACTCTTCCGGCCCCTTGAAGGCGTCCTTCTTGGCCACGAAGACGGCGGAGTTTTCGTAATAGATGTCGGAGAAATCAACCTGGGCGGCCCGCTCTGGCGTCACGTCCATGGCGGCGATGGCGGCATCGAAGCGGTGGAACTTGAGGCTGGGGATCAGGCTGTCGAACGCCTGGTTATGGAAGCTGCACTCCAGTTTGGCCTGAGCGCAGATGGCACGAGCCAGGTCGATGTCGAAGCCCTGGAACTCGTTCTTGTCATCCAGGTATTCGAACGGGGCATAAGTCGCCTCGGTGACGAACTTGATCTCTTTGGCCACCACAGTGGTGCTCAGCAGTCCCATGGCCACGGCCAGCAATACGCTCTTTTTCATGTGATTGTCCTTGTCAAAATGAAGGGATTCAGTGATTCAGAAATTCGGCAAAACGGCTTGTCTGAGGCGAGCTGAAGATAGCGGCAGAGCCGGATTCGATAATCTGCCCCCGCTCCAGATAGATCACCTGACTGGCCACTTTGCGGGCGAAATCGACCTCGTGAGTGACCACCACCTGGGTGATCCCCGTCTCACCCAGGCCTCGGATGATCTGGGCGACCTCCTTGGTTATCTCGGGATCCAGCGCCGCGGTCGGCTCGTCAAACAGCAGTACTTCGGGGTCCATCATCAGGGTCCGGGCGATGGCCACGCGCTGCTGCTGGCCGCCGGAGAGCCGGGCTGGCCAGGCATCGCGCTTGTCGGCGAGTTGCAGTTGGGCCAGCAGATAGCCAGCTTTATCGATGGCGGCCTGCTTGCCCATGCCGAGCACCTTGATGGGCGCCTCGATGAGGTTTTCCAGCACAGTCAGATGAGGCCAGAGATTGTACTGCTGGAACACCATGCCCACCTTGCGGCGCAGCGCCTGGGCTTCTCGGGCGAACTCGCCTTTGGAGAGGGTCGAAGGGAAAGAAAATTCACTCTTGCCGATACGCAGGGTACCGGCATCCGGGGTGTCGAGCAGGTTCAGCATGCGCAGCAGCGAGCTCTTGCCCGCACCGCTCGGGCCCAGCAGCACCAAGGTCTCGCCGGGATTGGTGCAAAAGGATACCTGTTGCAGCACCTGCTGTTTGTGCCAGGACTTGTCGATAGCGTTTAATTCAATACCCATACAACCCG
This sequence comes from Aeromonas molluscorum 848, assembly GCF_000388115.1. Lineage (GTDB taxonomy): Bacteria > Pseudomonadota > Gammaproteobacteria > Enterobacterales > Aeromonadaceae > Aeromonas > Aeromonas molluscorum. The sequence goes on along the minus strand of NZ_AQGQ01000108.1, from coordinate 8,606 downwards.
ACTGAATAAGTTTTCAAAATTTCGTCCTGATTTTAATCTCAATATGGGTATATGCAAGCTAAACTTGCATCTATATGCAGTACAAACCGCAGTTCCTTGCCAAAAAAGGCATATGAATGCAAAATGGCCGTGCTGAACATAGCTGCCGCCTGCGCACTACAGGCCGCCACCCTCCCTCATTCGTGAGTCCAAGATGAAGCATAACGACAAGCAAGAAAAACTGGCCAAGGCCTTTAAAGCCTTGCTGAAAGAAGAAAGATTTGGCTCCCAGGCAGAGATAGTCACGGCCCTGCAAGAGATGGGTTTTGAAAACATCAACCAGTCCAAGGTATCGCGCATGCTGAGCCGCTTCGGCGCCGTTCGCACCCGCAACGCCAAAATGGAGATGGTCTATTGCCTGCCGGTTGAACTTGGCGTGCCCACCACCTCCAGCCCGCTCAAGAACCTGGTGCTGGATGTCGACCACAACGGCGCCCTGGTGGTGATCCACACCAGCCCGGGCGCCGCCCAGCTGATCGCACGCCTGCTCGACTCCCTCGGCAAGGCCGAAGGGATCCTCGGCACCATCGCCGGGGATGACACCATCTTCATCACGCCGACCAGCGATACCGACATCGAGGAGCTTTACCTCTCCGCCCTCGAACTGTTCGAGCAGACCCCTTAATCGGTCTGGCGCAGCTACGGCTGGGCTCCTTGAACGAAAAATCCCGGCCAAGGCCGGGATTTTTATTGCTGCCCTGCGGACATCTTACTGTCCCTGACTCTGCAAAAACTCGTCTGAGGGAGCGAAGAAGGCCGCCCCGGTGACGGCGCGGGTGAAACGCAGCAGATGATCGAAGTGATTCCCCTCCCCCCTGTACATGCTGGCCAGCATGGCATTGAAGTGGGCCTGAGTGCGGCAGCAGGAGATAAAGTAGAGCCCTTGTTCGGTCATGGTGCCCCAGGGCATGCTCTGGCGCAGTATCTCCATGGACTCACCCTTGGGAGTCTTGAGATTGACTCGTTTGATGTGAGCGGTCAGCGGCTTGTCGGCGGACTCGTACTCTATGTTGTCCTGCTTGGTGCGGCCAATGATGTCCTCTTGTTCCTTCAGGGCCAGTCGCTCCCAATCACTCATGGCATGCACCCAGCGCTGCACGTGGATGTAGGAGCCGCCCGCGAACTCGCCACCGGCCAGCAGGGCCACTTCCGCCCTGTGTTGATCCTGAGGATTCTCGGTCCCATCGACGAACCCCGTCAGGTCACGGCAATCCAGATTGCGGAAACCACGCACCTCCTCGGCCAGCTCAACCAGACCACCCAGCAGGGCCATCAGTCGTTGACCGGCATGGTGCAGCACGTCGACCCGGTCGGCCCGCAGCTGCACGAACAGATCGAAGGGGGTATGGGGTGCCTGCTGACCGTTGGCCTCCTGGGCCATGAAGGCACGGAACTGGGGCGGGCGCGCCACGCAATAGAGACCATCCCAGGCTTCGGAGCCTACCGCCAGCAGACCGGAGAAGCCGGCGTCCGGAAAATCGGCACTGACCGATTGCCACAGGGTAGGCACCTTGGCTAGGCGGCGGATCAGCTCGGCACTGTCACCGACCCGGTTGAACATCAAATAGAGGGCATGCAGATTAGGCTCTGCGCAGATCCCGGTTTGGGCATTCATTCATCTCTCCCATGTGTGAGCATTGGTCGATCATAAAGTCGCCTGATTATAAAGCAATGGCCGATGGGATCCTTGATGTGACCCGGTACCTGCGCGCATCAGAGATCGAACAGCACCAACGCATGGGGTTCCACCTGCACCCTGGCACGCGCATGGGTCAGGGGCTCATTGATACTGGCCTCCAGCGTCAACTCGCCACAGGCCAGCTGCACCCGGCAGTGATGGCCGAGGAACTGTTGCTCCATCAGGGTGAGCGGCCCCTGATCATCGCCTATCAGCTGCAGCTGCTGGGGTCTGAGCATGAGTTGGCACTGGACTCCCCGAGCCAGACCATGGGGCTCATTGCCACGAATGAGGCCAATGGCGGTCTGCACGCTATCGGTATCCACCACCTCGGCGGCCAGGTAGTTGACCCCTCCAAGGAATTCGGCCACGAAACGATTTTGCGGATGGCGATAGAGCTGCCCCGGCTCCCCCACCTGTTCGATATGACCGGCACGAAACAGCGCCAGTCGATCCGCGAAGGCGAACGCCTCCTCCTTGCTGTGGCTGACGAAGACGGCCCCTATCCCCTGCCCTTTAAGCAGAGCACGGATCTCCAGGATCAACTTCATCCGTACCTGGGTATCAATATTGGAGAAGGGCTCGTCGAGCAGCATCAGACGCGGCTTGCACACCAGGGCACGGGCAATGGCAACCCGCTGCTGCTGACCGCCGGAGAGCTGATGGGGGTAACGCTCACCCAGCCCCTGCAAATTAACCAGCTGGAGCGACTCCTCCACGGTCTGGCGACGCTCGCTGCGCGTCTGCCTCCCCAAGCCAAAGCCGATGTTCTCGGCCACGGTCAAATGGGGGAAGAGCGCATAATCCTGGAAGATCATGCCGATGTTGCGCGCCTCGGGAGGAACGCTCACCCCGGGGCCATCGAGCAGATGCTCACCGAGCCGGATCTCGCCCTGCGCCAAGGGCAGCAGGCCGGCGATGGCCTTGAGCAGTGTGGTCTTGCCGCAGCCACTTGCCCCCAGCAGGCAGATTATCTCGTTGTCAGCCACCGACAGGGACAGCTGATCCAACACGTTGTGACCGTTATAACGGCAGCTCACCTTCTCGATTTGCAAGCAAGACACGGCTTAGATCCTCTCATTCTGTGGTACCGGCCTTGGCCGGAACATAACTATCCAGTCCTGATGGGGCTCAGTGGCCCTGGCTATCCAGGCTGCGGTTGACCCAGATGAGCGGCAGCAAACCCACCAGTACGATGACGATGGCGCCAAGGGCGCCGCGCTCCAGCATCTCGTCCGAAACGAACTGATAGACATGGGTCGCCAGGGTCTCGAAGTTGAACGGCCGCAGCAGCAGCGCGGCGGGCAGCTCCTTCATGGATTCGATAAAGACCAGCATGGCACCGGCAAACAGGCCCCGGCGCACCAGAGGCAGATGTACCCGCCTGAGCATGCCGCCCGCCCCCTGCCCCAAGGTGCGGGCCGCCATGTCGAGACTGGGGGAGATCTTGCCGAGACTGCTCTCCACCGAGCCAATGGCGATGGCGACGAAGCGCACCAGGTAGCCGAAGACAATGGCGGTGAGCGTGCCGGTCAGCAGCAGGCCAGGCCCTTCTAACCCAAACCACTGCGCCACATCGTTGATGCCAAAATCCAGCGCAGTGAGCGGTACCAGTACACCGATGGCGAGTACAGTCCCCGGCATGGCGTAACCCAGGGCGGCGAGACGCAGCGGGATCAGACTCTTGATCCCGCCATCAAGGCGGCGGAAGAACCCGAGCAGCAGCGCCACGCCCATGGCCAGCAGCGCAGTCAGAGTCGAGATCAGCAGGCTGTTACCGGCAAAGCGCACAAACTCCGGTGTCCATGACAGTGCAAAATAGCGCACCCCGTAGTCGAGCAGTATGGCGAATGGCAGGGCAAAACCGACCAACACCAGACCCCAGCACCAGAACCCGGCCAGCCAGCGCAGCCCCCCTTTGAGCGGGTAACGTAGTGGCGGCTCATGGCCCATGGATTTCTGGAATACCTGCTGACGAGTGCGGGAGCGGCGCTCAAACGCGATCAGCAAGACGACCGCCAGCAGCATCAGGCAGGAGAGCTTGGCCGCCGTCGCCAGGCTGCCGTAGCCGAGCCAGGTATCATAGACAGCGGTCGTGAGGGTGTTGATGGCAAAGAAATGCACAGTCGCAAAATCAGCCAGGGTCTCCATGGCCACCAGGGAAACGGCCACCATGATGGCGGGTCTGGCCAGAGGCAGACTGATGCGTCGAAAGCTCTGCCAGGGCGAACTGCCAAGCAGCCGACTGGAGTGGATCAGGCTGACCGACTGCTCAAGGAACGAGGCCCGCGCCAACAGATAGACATAGGGGAATAGCACCAGGGCCAGCACCCAGGCAGCCCCCCCGAGGGAGCGGATCGCCGGGAACCAGTAATCGGCGGGGCTCTGCCAGCCAAACAGGGCGCGCAGCCCGGCCTGCACCGAACCGGAGTAATCAAACAAGTCCGTATAGACGTAGGCCACTATGTAGGAAGGCATGGCCATGGGCAGCATCAGGGCCCACTGCAAGGCCCGGCGACCCGGCACCTGGCACATGGCGACCAGCCAGGCGGTCGGCACCCCGAACAGCAGGCTGAGCAAGACGACGCCCAGCACCAACAGCAGGGTATTGGCAAGGTAGGTGGAGAGAACGGTATCGGCCAGATGGGCGAACAGATCCCCATCCGCCGAGAGCGCAGAAAACAGCAGTGCCAGAATGGGCAAAACCAGCAGCAGGGCACAGGCCCAGCCGCTGGCTATCCAACTAAGTTTTTTCATGAGTCCACAAAAATGGATGGGGCCCCTGGCCCCATCTGATTACAGATCGAACTTGACTTCGTCGAGCAGTTGCAGCGCATCCTTACGATGCTTGGCATAGTCGCTGACCGGCAGGGCATCGACCTTGAAGCTGCCCCAGGATTTGACCATGGCGGACGGCTCAACACCGGGCTTGACCGGATACTCGGCGTTCACTTCGGCATACATGTGCTGCGCCTGATCACCGGCGAGGAACTCCATCAACTTCTGCGCTTGCGCCTTGTTCTTGGCGTACTTGGTCATGGCCACACCGCTCACGTTGACGTGGGCGCCACGATTGGTCTGGTTCGGGAAGTTGATCTCGACGGCCTCAGCCCAGGCCTTCTGCTCCGGGTCCTTGAGCATGGCGCCCAGATAGTAGCTGTTGCCCAGGGAGACATCACAGATGCCATCCTTGATCGCCTTGACCTGATCCCGATCGTTGCCCTGAGGCGTGCGCGCCAGGTTGGCCTTGACCCCTTCCAGCCAGCTCTTGGTATCCGCCATGCCGTGATGAACGATCATGGAGGAAACCAGGGCCACATTGTACTCATGCTTGCCGCTACGGGTACAAATTTTCCCTTTGAATTCAGGCTTGACCAGATCTTCGTAGCTGATGGTGTCGAGCTTGCCCAGACGTTCCTTGCTGGAGTAGATGGCGCGAACCCGGGTGGTCAGGGCAAACCAGCGGTTATCCGGGTCACGATAGGCGGCCGGGATATTCTCCTGCAGCAACTTGCTATCTACCGGTTGCACCAAATCCTTGTCGACTAGGTCGGTCAGGCGGCTGATATCCACGGTCAGCATCAGATCCGCCGGGGAGAGCTTGCCTTCACGCTCCAGTCGCTCGTTGAGCCCCTCTTTGGCAAAGACCACATTGACCTTGATCCCTGACTCTTTTTCGAACTGCTGAATGATGGGCTTGATCAGTTCATCCTGACGGTTCGAATAGACATTCACTTCCTGTGCTGCCATGGCGGCAGGAGCAGAAATGGCCGTCAATGCCAGCGCCAATAGTGTCTTCTTGATCATGGAGTCAATTCCTTGGGACAAATGCAAATAGTGAGAATTATTGTTGTTTGCATTCTGCCCCAGGGTATTGCCATATCGCAAGCCGATTACCGCATCCGGATCACAAATTCATTCAACGATAAATAAAAGGGCCGGATGGAATCCCATCCGGCCCTTTTGCTGAGCTAACCGTCAGTTAATGGCTGCTTTTGACCGTCACAAACTCCGGATAAGCATCCACACCACATTCGTGCAGATCGACGCCCATCATCTCTTCCTCTTCGCCAACCCGGATCCCCAGGGTCGCCTTGAGCAGGAGCCACACCACCAGGGAGGCGAGGAACACCCAACCGAAGATGACGGCGGCACCGAGCAACTGAGCACCAAAGCTAGTCGCCTCGTTGCTGAACGGCACGACCATCAGGCCGAAGAAACCACAGACACCATGCACCGACAGGGCTCCGACCGGGTCATCTATCTTCAACTTGTCGAAGCTGACGATGGCATAGACCACCAAGGCACCGGCCAGGATACCTATCAGGCTGGCAAAAAGCGGGCTCGGCGAGGCAGGGTCGGCCGTGATGGCGACCAGACCGGCCAGGGCGCCGTTCAACACCATGGTCAAATCAGCCTTGCCCCAGGTCAGCTTGGTCACCAGCAGGGCGCCCAGGGCACCGGTTGCGGCGGCGGCGTTGGTATTGACGAACACCTTGCCGATGGCGCTGGCGTTGGCCGCATCGGACAACATCAATTGCGAACCGCCGTTAAAGCCAAACCAGCCCATCCAGAGGATCAGGGTTCCCAGGGTCGCCAACGGCAGATTGGAGCCGGGGATGGGATAGATCTCGCCGTTCTTGCCATATTTGCCACGACGCGCCCCCAGTACCAGCACGGCGGCCAGCGCGGCGGCGGCGCCGGCAAGGTGCACTATGCCGGAACCGGCAAAGTCGGAGAAGCCCGCCTCTTTCAAGAAGCCGCCACCCCAGGTCCAGTAGCCCTCAACCGGGTAGATGACCCCGGTCATCACCACGCAGAACAGCAAGAAAGACCAGAGTTTCATCCGCTCGGCCACGGCGCCGGAGACGATGGAGGTCGCAGTTGCCACGAACACCACCTGGAAGAAGAAATCAGACTCCAGAGAGTGACTCGCCCCCTCGGCCTGAGTACCGAGCAGGGTGCCAACACTTGGCAACCAGCCACCGGCCCCGTTATCGACGTACATGATGTTGTAACCTATCAGTAGGTACATCACGCAGGCGATGGTATAGAGCAGAACGTTCTTGGTCAGTATCTCCGTGGTGTTCTTGGCACGCACCAGGCCGGCTTCCAGCATGGCGAAACCGGCGGTCATCCACATGACCAAGACGCCGGACATCAACAGATAAAAGGTATCCAGCGCAAACCGCAGCTCACTGACACTCTTGGCTAACTCTTCCATGACAATCTCCTAACAGCTTCCCTATCCCAATGACTTACAGCGCTTCGTCGTCTGTTTCGCCGGTACGGATCCGCACCGCCTGTTGCAGCTCATAGACGAAAATTTTGCCGTCCCCAATCTTGCCGGTGTAGGCCGCCTTGCAGATCGCCTCGATCACGCTCTCCACGTTGTCGCTGATGGTGGCAATCTCCAGCTTGACCTTGGGCAGGAAGTCGACCTGATACTCGGCACCACGGTATAATTCGGTATGCCCCTTCTGCCGACCGAACCCCTTGACCTCGGAGACGGTCAATCCCTCGACGCCGAGATTGGCAATGGCTTCACGCACATCGTCCAACTTGAAGGGCTTGATAATCGCAGTAATCAATTTCATCTGGTTGCTCCCAATCCATGGTGTGTCGATATAGAGCAATCAATTCTTGTGCCAATATTTTTTATTGTTATATTTCAATAGGATATAATAATCAGTATCGAACCTATCTCATCAGACTCTCCAAGGGGGAGCAGAGCGCCCCACAATGAGGCACCATCCTTAAACAAGGTTAAAAAATGCACCAATTTGGTTCAGTGAATCCATGTTAGTCATCTCTGAGAACGTCACCCTGCCCTGGCACGAGCTGCAGTTTCAGGCGATGCGTGCTCAGGGTGCCGGGGGTCAGCACGTCAACAAAACAGACTCGGCGGTCTGGTTGCGCTTCGAGTACCGGGGCTCCCCCAGCCTGCCCGAGCTCTATAAAGAGGGACTGGACAGGCTCAGCGACAGCCGGGTTCACGACGGTTTCATTCTGATCAGGGTCGAGACCCATCGCAGCCAGGACATGAACCGCAAGGAGGCCATGAGCCGACTGGTGGAGTTGCTGACCAAAGCCGCCTGGCGGCCCAAGACCCGCCGGGCCACCAAGCCGACCAAGGGATCCCAGCGCAGACGAGTCGAAGCCAAGAAGCGCAAAGGTGACATCAAATCCGGACGAGGCAAGATCGCCCTGGATTGACCCTTGGCGGATCATATGAGCGGCGCTTTCTCCCCGCAGAAACACGGGGCACCACGGCGAAAATATGAACACAAGATGAAGGTCATTCTCAGAAGATCTTCAGCAGATCGGGGGCATGATGAACGTGTACCTGGATGGACATCCCCCATGCACGTGCACCCATGTGACACTTCCAATCTGTTTTCTCGCGCCTCTTCCCTGGGGCGCTTTTTTTTGTGGCTTCTTCCCGGCCAACATCCAGAGACAAAAAGGCCCGCCGAGGCGGGCCATGACCGGAAGGTGCTAGCTTCGGGGGTCAATCAGATAGCGAGGAACAGACCCGCCAAGGCGGCGCTCATCAGATTGGCGAGCACACCGGCCAGTATGGCGCGCATGCCATAGCGAGAGATGAACGCCTTGCGCTCCGGCACCATGGAGCCTAAGCCGCCGATCAGGATCGCCATGGAAGAGATGTTGGCGAAACCACACAGCGCGAAGGTGACGATGGCCTTGCTTGATTCGTTCAGGGTCTGATCTTGTACCAGGGCGATGAAAGCCACGAATTCGTTGATGACGACCTTGGTACCAATCAGAGCGCCGGCAGCCTGAGCCTGATCCCAAGGCACACAATCAGCCAGGAGACAGGGGCAAACAACCAACCCAGGATGATCTGGAAGCTCAGTTCCCAGCCAAA
>NZ_AQGQ01000107.1 GCF_000388115.1 Aeromonas molluscorum 848 | reverse complement strand
GGCGAAGCGGAGCGGCGTGGCCTGGCTGGCGGCCAAGGTGGGTCATGGCACTTGGGTCAAGGGCAGCGATGCCGCCAGTGACTGGGTGATCCGCAACGAGGAGGAGGGCCGCATCGAGCTGTGGCAGAATCTGCCGGTCCAGCTCGATCGGGCCGCCATCTTCCGTCCGCTGCTCGAATCCTTGGCGGGGGGGTGATCTCAATAGCCTGCTCGGCTATGACAAGGAGGCGGGGCGCGTGGATCAGCGTCAGCTGTTCGTCGACTGGTTGGCAGAGCAGGGCATAGCGGGCAGCGAGGAGCGACTGCTGTTCAGTCACGGCGCCCAGCACGGCATCATGCTGGCCCTGCTCGCCACCGGTTGTGTGGGTGAGACCATTTTGTGCGAGGGGCTCAGCTACCCGGGCCTGCTCGGCAATGCCCGTCAGCTCAAGAGTCAGGTCGTGGGGCTCGCCATGGACGAAGAGGGACTGCTGCCCGAAGCGCTCGAGGCGGCCTGCCGCCAGCGTCGTGCCAAGCTGCTCTACCTGACTCCCACCCTGCAAAATCCCACCACGGCCATCATGAGCCCGGCCCGGCGCGAAGCCATCATCGCCCTCGCACGCCGCCATGACCTGCTCATCATCGAGGATGACGTCAATGGCCTCTTGCCCGAAACGCCGCTGACTCCGTTGGTCAACCTGGCGCCGGAGCGGGTCATCTATCTGGGCAGCCTGGCCAAGATTGCCTGCGGCGGGCTGCGGGTCGGCTTCCTGCTTGCACCGCCCGCCCTGCGCGCCGCCTTTGCCCAGGCAATGCGGCTCTCCAGCTGGATGGTCAGCCCGCTGCTGATCGAACTGGCCTGCAAGCTGGTCAGCGAGCGCCAGGTGATGGCCCTCATCGCCCAGCAGCGCCAGGTACTGACCCGACGCGGCGAGCTGCTCCGTCACCTGTTGCCGGGAGCGCGCTGGCAGCCCGGATCCATGCACGCCTGGCTCCCCCTGCCAGAACCCTGGCGCAGTCAGGAGTTTGCGCAGGCCGCCGACGCCCTCGACGTCGGGGTCGCGAGTGGCGAGCACTTTGCCGCCGGTCAGTTTGCCGCCCCGCAAGGGGTGCGCCTGAGCCTGAGCCAGCCAGCGACCGATGCCAAGGTGGCCGAGGGCCTGGATCGCCTCGCCGGGTTGCTGCGCGCAGCGCCCCCTGCGAACTCCTTGCTATAGTCAGTGGCCGTGCAAGCCATTGCACGTCGCCCACCGCCCCGAGACAGCCAGTGGTTTATTGCCTTGTGCACGCAGGAGAGCCCATGTATCTGACCTCTATCCCCCTCTTGCTCATCAGCCTGTTGCTGACGGGTTGCGCCACCCCAGCCCGCCAGCAACAGCTTGCCGCGGCGATTGGTGGCCTGGATAGCGAGCTGCAGCAACTGGAAGAGCAGCTGGCCGTCATGAACAGTCTCCACTATCAGAAGGCGATAGATGCACCGCTCAGTCTGCGCCAGGCATTGACTACCCGGACTCCTGGCCCCAATGGCCTGATCCCCGCGCGGCAAACCCTGGCAGATGGCCCACGGCTTAGCTACGACTACCGACTGCCCCAAGGGGTGGCGACCCTCCCCCTCGGCAACCCCTGTCTGGATTACGAGTTCGAGTTGCGTCATCTGGGACTGCTCGGCCAGCTCGCACTGCACTGGCAGGGCGCCAATGACCAGGGGAGTCTGCTCATTGACCAGCGCGATTGTCCTTTCTCGGTCAAGGGGCCCGGCCTGCAATAGTGGCTGGGACAACGGCGGCATCGAGCCGCTCAGGGGATCAAAAAAGGGTTGGCCGCCGGCCAACCCTTTTTCACGACTGACAGCCGCGCGCTCAGCTGATGCCGCGCAGCAAGATGCCGCCGATCAACAGCGGCGCCACCAGCCGCCAGCACCAGAGCAGTGCGAAACGCGCCAGCGGATGGGACCCCTCGGGCAGCATCTTCTCCCCCAGTCGCCAGCCAAGCAGCAGGGTCAGCACCAGGCCAAACAGCGGCATCATCAGGTTGGAGGTGAGGTAGTCGAGCAACTCGAACAGCGTCTTGCCAAACAGGGTCACCTCGGACCAGGGACCGAACGAGAGGCTGACCGGCACCCCGGCCGCCATGATCATCAGGGTCAGCACCAGACAAGCGCTGCGCCGCGACCAGCCCCACTCCTCGCAGGTGAAACGCACCAGATGCTCCAGCATGGAGATGGACGACGAGAGTGCAGCCACCAGCAGCAGCAAGAAAAAGACCAGGGCCAGCCCCTGACCGAAGGGCAGCTGGTTGAACACGGCTGGCATCGTCATGAAGGTGAGGCCCGGGCCCGCGCTTGGGTCTATGCCGGTCGACGCCAGCGCCGGGAATATCATCAGCCCCGCCAGTACCGAGATAAGGCTAGCCAGGGTCACGACCCAGACCCCGGAGCGCAGCACACCCTGGCTGTTGGGCAGGTAGGCACCATAAGTGGTGTGCACGCCCAGTCCGATGGAGAGGGAGAAGAACGCCAGCCCCAGGGCATCGAGCACGCTCTCGCCGCTCAGCTTGCTGAAGTCGGGCAGCAGCAACTGACGCACCCCGGCCATGGAGCCCGGCAGAGAAAGGCCGACCACCACCAGCAGCAGCATCATGATGAACAGCGCCGGCATCATCCAGCGCAGCGCTCGCTCGACACCTTTCTGGATCCCCCCCTGCACGAACCACCAGGTCAGGCCCGCAAACACCAGATGGGTCAGCGCCGGCCACCAGGGGTTGCTCACATAACCGTTGAACAGGGCGGTCAGCGCCTCTCCCTCGCTCAGGTTGAGACGGCCCATGGCCGCCAGCCCCACATAACCGACCGTCCAGCCGCCCACCACGCTGTAGAAGCTGTAGATGCAAAAGCCGCACAATATGCCCATATAGCCCATCCAGCGCCAGTTCGGCCCGACCAGCTTCTTGAAAGCCCCGAGCACACCACGTTGACTCTGGCTACCGAGCAGGGTCTCCCCCACCAGCACGGCCACCCCCAGGGTGAAACTGAACAGCAGAAACAGCAGCAAGAAGGCGCCGCCGCCATTGGTGGCAGTTACATACGGAAACTTCCAGATGGCGCCGAGACCGATCGCCGTACCGGCTGCGGCCAGCACATGACCGAGACGAGAAGACCACTGCACCTGGCTCATACCAACTCCCTTGAGGACAACATGATTGACTCCATGATGGACAAACAACAAAAAGGGCCGCCCTGAGGCGACCCTTGCAATGAAATCCGGCTAACTGATGTCTGCAAGCTCACCTCTGGTAGGCGCGACTAAATCGGCCAAGCTGAACCAGACGACGTGACATGGGATCCAGACCATCGAGAAAATGTGGCGACAGCCTAAACCATGGCAAGGCAAGTTGACAGATCCCGTCAGTGTTTTTGCACTGAATTAGTTGAAAATTATACGTTCATCCATTTGAGCAGTATTTGATCGAGTCGCACTGCCCAAAACCAGCCGTTCCTCTGGCGACCCGTTAACCAGGGCATTGCCCGCCCAGCCCGGTCTTGACGCCCCCTCTCACACCAGACCGCGGATCAAGATACCGCCGATCAGCAAGGGGGCTAGCCAGCGCCAGCAGCCGAGCAACAAAGTCTGCCAGGAGAGTCCAAGGCCCCGAGGCAGGATCTGCCGTCCCAGTTTCCAGCCAAGCAGCAGCGTCAGCCCCAGGCCAAACAGCGGCATCATCAGGTTGGAGGTGACAAAGTCGAGCAACTCGAAGATGTTGCGGCCAAACAGCGTCACCCCGGACCAGGGGCCGAACGATAGGCTCACCGGGATGCCCCCCGCCATCACCAGGGCGATGATCAGGGTGCAACTCGCGCGGCGGCGCCAGCCCCAGCTCTCGCTGATGAAGCACTGCAAATGTTCGAGCAGGGAGATGGCCGAGGAGAGCGCAGCCACCACCAGCAAGGCAAAGAAGAGGGTCGCCAATCCCTGACCGAAGGGCAGTTTCTGGAAGACGGCCGGCATGGTCATGAAGGTGAGTCCGGGGCCCGCGGCGGGGTCTATGCCGGTCGCCGCCAGCACGGGGAAGATCATCAGGCCAGCCAGCACGGCGATCAGGCTCGCCAGCAACACGACCCAGAGGCTAGAGCGACCAACCCCCTCGCTGTCGGACAGGTAGGCGCCATAAGTGGTGTGGATGCCAAGGCCGATGGAGAGGGAGAAGAAGGCCAGCCCCAGGGCATCGAGCACCCCGTTCATGCCGAGCTTGCTAAAGTCCGGCAGCAGAAAGTGGCGTACCCCGGCCATGGCGCCGGGCAGGGTCAAACCCACGGCGGCGAGCAGCACCATCATGATCAGTAGGCTTGGCATCATCCAGCGCAGGGTACGCTCCACCCCTTTCTGCACGCCCCCCTGCACACAGCACCAGGCAAGGGCGGCAAACAGCAGGTGCGTCAGCAGTGGCCAGACGGGATCCCCGACATAGTCATTGAAGCGGGCCGTGAGCGCGGCGCCATCACCACTGTTGAGGCTGCCGGCCAGTGCCATGCCGGTGTAACCCAGAGTCCAGCCCCCCACCACGCTGTAGAAGCAGAAGATGAGCAGGCTGCAGACAAGGCCCATGACGCCGAGCCATCGCCAGTGCGGGCCGGCCAGACTGGACAGGGCGCCTACCACGCCGCGCCGACTGCGGCTGCCCAGCAAGGTCTCGCCCATCAGCACGGCGACCCCCAGGGTGAAGCTGAACAAGAGGAACACCAGCAGGAAGGCGCCACCGCCATTGGCAGCCGTCACATAGGGAAACTTCCAGATGGCGCCAAGGCCGACGGCCGATCCTGCGGCGGCGAGAATATAACCCAGGCGAGAGGACCATTGGGACTGCTGCATACGAACTCCGGTGTCGAGGCCAGGACATTGGGTGGCGCTGGCGAAAAGCGGCAGCCAGAGTAAGGGAGAGGGCGCGCAATCACAATCAACTAAAATGGGTATCAGGGGTCATTATTGGCACGATTAACCAATTAAAGTCTATTTTTAGAACTTTAATTCCAAAAAATAAAAACCGGAGCAAATTTGCTCCGGTTTTTGTGCGGGGTAATGCGGGCCCCTGACGCAGATCACGCTCAGATCACGCCAAGTTCGCGCAGCCGCTCCATCAGGTAGCTGTGGGCAGTATGGCGCTCGGAGAGCACCACATCCGGACGCGGATGCAGGAAGAGCGGCAAGGAGATCCGTGACTTGTTGGCGCTGCCGCCACTTGGGTTGATCACCCGGTGAGTGGTGGAGGGGTAATAGCCGGCGGAGGCCTCCTGCAGCATGTCCCCGATGTTGATGATCAGGGTGCCAAAATCGCAGGGCACGTCCATCCACTCCCCATCTTGCCCCATCACCTGCAGACCCGGTTCGTTAGATGCGGGCAGTATGGTAAGCAGGTTGATGTCCTCGTGGGCGGCGGCACGAATGGCTCCTGGCTCCTCGGTGCCATCGAACGGCGGATAGTGCAACACCCGCAACAGCGTCTTCTGGCTCTCGTCGATCATGGAAGAGAGCGGGCAGCTGTAGCTGGCGGCGATATCGCTCGGGGTGTACTGCTCCACCCAGGAGAGCAGCTCGGCGGCCAGGCTGTTGGCCAGCTGGTAATACTCCATGGCTTGCGCCTTCAGCTCTTCGGGCATCTGGCCCCAGGGATAGAGGTGGAAGTACTCCTTGATGTCCTTCTGGCTGTGACCCTTGGCCACCTCGGAGACTGAGGGCGGGAAGTAGCCGTCCTGGGTCTCCCGATTGAACAGAAAATCCTGTTTGCTCTCGCTCATGAAGAAGCGATACCAGTTGTCATAGATACCCTGCACCAGTTCCTTGGGGATGGGGTGATTGGTCAGCACACCGAAGCCGGTGGTTCGCAGGGATTCGGTGAAGCGCTGGGCGGCGTCTGGCGCCCGATAATCAACGGTCAGGACTTTCATGGTTGCTGTTGCATGGCTGTTAAAAAGTGGCCGCAAGTTTACCCTCATGCGGCTCGCAAGAAAAGGTGTGCCGCCCCGGCCCAGCCATGCCGGGGCGCAGACAGGCAGCCGCGGCATACAAAACTGCCCGCAGCCCTCTTGTTCCCGGACGAACCGGCTCCTAGAATGCGTCATCCCATGATCCGCCCAGATACGCCATGCCCGCCGCAAGGAGCATTTAGATGATGAAACGGACGCTAGCCAAGGGGATTATCCTTGGCATCAGCCTGCTGCTGGGAGCCTGCAGCAGCCTCTCCCAGGAAGAGTGCGCCGCCATGAGCTGGTACAACCTGGGCTTTGCCGATGGTGAACAGGGCAAGGCTCCGGACGCGAGCAAGGGGTATGCCGACAGCTGCGGAGAATACGGCATCAGAGTCGATCAGGCCGAGTGGCAGCGCGGTTACAAGAAGGGACTCGAGCTTTACTGCATCCCGGAGCTGGCCTATCGCAAGGGGCGAGAGGGCTCTGAGTATCAAGGGGTCTGTCCCAATGACGAAACCTTCCTGCGCCAGTTCGAACGCGGTCGTCAGGAGTACCAGCTGGCCGCTCGACTCAACGAGCTGAGCAATGCCATCTCCCAAAACGAGCAAGACATCTACCAGCTCGAGCAGCGGATCCGCAAGGAGAACGACAGTGCCCAGCGTGACAGTTACCGTTATCAACGGGAGCGCGCCATACGCCGCGACAGGGCGCTGCGCGATGAATACAACCGGCTGCGCTACCCACCCCGGGTGATAGAGTTCAAGCTATAAGTTCACAGCACGCGGCCAGCATGGCGCAGAGCCCGATGCGCACTGGCCATTGCATGAGAAGAGGCCGATGCACTGCATCGGCCTCTTGCTATCAAATGTTAAGCTGGCGCGACTAAAGCACCCAACGCGCCAGACCCAGCGCGATGCCGTCCTCGTTATGATCCGCCGTGACCTTGTGTGCCAAGCTCTGGATCTGCGGCGCCGCATTGCCCATGGCGACCGCCAGCCCGACCTGTTCGAACATGCTGATGTCGTTGTTATTGTCGCCAAACGCCACCACCTCGCTCATGGCGATCCCCTCCCCAGCCGCCCACTGGGCCAGCCGGTTACCCTTGCTGCAACCGGGTTTGACCAGCTCGACCGCATAGGGCGCGGCCCAGTCCTGGGTGAAGGGCAACGCCGCTATCTTACGGCTGACAAAATCGTGCAGGCGGGCCGGGTCCTGGCCAAACAGCTCCAGCTTCCAGACCTGAGGCTGGGCCAGCAAATCGGCGGCGCTCTGGGGCAGGAAGCTGACCCTGAGCCGGGCATCCATCTTGGCCGACCAGTCGCGGATCCGCGTGACATAAGGCTCGCATCCCAGATGGCCTATGCCATGAGAGAGGTGAGCCAGGGCCTCAATCTGTTCCTCAGCCATGGCTGCCAGCAACTCGGCCAGGGGATCCCGAGCCAGGGGATCCCCTGTCAGGATCCGATCCGCGTTGGGATCATAGAGATAGGCACCGTTGCTGCAGATAATGGGGGTATCGAGCCCCAGTTCATGATGGAAAGGGTGCGCCGTCATGAAGTGACGCCCGGTAACCAGCAGCACCTTGATGCCACGGGCACGGGCCTCGGCCAGCGCCTGTCGGGTCGCGCTCGAGATCTGGTGATCCCGGGTCAACAGAGTGCCATCCATATCGAGCGCTATGGCTCTGTACTGCGTCATATTCCCTCCAAACAGGCTAAACAAGAGGGGATAAATTCCCAGACTCGCCCCCGGGATGCAAGTCTCATCAGGACTGAGGGGCCCATTCTGTGATCTGTCTGCCCCTGTCGGCCCGGCGTCGCAGCGCATAGAAGCCTAGCACGCAAAGCAGAGAACAGGCCGTCGCCAGATAGAAGGGCCACTGATTGCCCGCCAGCAGCGCCAGGCTGCCCAGCACCACGGCCACTATCTCGCTGCCGACGGCGATGCCGCGATAGAGCCCCATGGCCTGACCCTGCTGCTCGGCCGAGCTGCGATTGGAGATGGCCACCGAGGTCGCCAGCTCCCCCAGGCTCATGCCGATACCGGCGGGAATAAACGTGAGCGCCAGGCCCCACCACTGGCTAGGCAGAATAAACATCAACATCCCCGCCGCCATCAGCAGATGGCCGACTATGCCCAGGGCGCTGCCACGCCAGTGGCGAGAGAGCCAGCCCCCCAGCCAGGATCCGAGCATCATGGGCACGCTCACCAGCACGGCCCCTTGCGCCAGTTGCGCCGGATCCCAGGTCAGCTCCTCTACCAGCCAGACATTGAAGTAGCTGAAATAGAGCTGCACCGCGCCATAGCTGAGCAGGGTCAGTGCGAAGTAAGGCAGCAGGGCCGGTGCAAGCAGCAGGGCTCGATTTGACAGGCGCGGTGCCGTGGCAAGATTGGGCAGTGGCGGTCGGTTAGGCACTAACCAGAGGACCAGCAGCAAGTTGGCCGCCGTCATTGCCACCGCCAACCAGGCCGCCACGCTGTAATCCCCGGAGATGACGGCGGCATAACCCCCAATCATGGGGCCCAATACCCACCCCAGATTCATGCCGATGTTTATCATGGAGAAGTTGCGGGCCTTGGTCTTGGTCGTGCTCATGTCCGCCGCCATCGCCTGCACTATGGCGATGTCGCCGTTGAAGAAACCTTCCAACACCCGGCTGAGCAGCAGGATTGGCAAGGATCGCCAGGCGATCCCCAGCGCCATCAAGGCATAACCTGCCAAGACGCCGACCAGACAGATGGTCAGTATGGGTTTGCGACCATAACGATCCGACAACCGCCCCAGCAGGGGCGCCCCCAACAACTGGAACAAGGGGTAGAGCCCCATCACGACACCCAGCCACACTTTGCGACTCCAGTCCGAGGCGTCCGGTGTCAGCATGCCTTGCGCCGGATCCAGCATCAAGGGTGCCAACACCGGCGATGGCAAGCTAAAGCCTGCCACCGCCAGCGTCACCGTCATCACCAGCACCCACAGGCTCACCTTGTCTCTACGGCTCTCCATCGCACCCACCATTAAGTAAAGTTAAAAGTTTATTTATACTGGTGAGCGATGCTTATTTTGTAAAGTGAATTGTTGATTTAAATGATGCATCTACCCATAATTCCCCCATAGACGCTGTCGATAACCCGATGCAGATAATCAGAGTGACTTCATGAACGCCAGCACCGACAAGATACTTCACCTGCCCAAGATGCCATGGTTCCCCCAGAGCGCAGCCACTGCCAGCAAGCGCCATTCGATAATCAGGGTCACAGCATGAACGCCAGCACCGACAAGATACTTCACCTGCTCAAGACCCAAGGCCCCCAGAGCGCCGCGGCCCTTGGCGAGCAGTTGCAGATGACCTCCATGGGCGCTCGCCAGCACCTGCAAGCCATGGAGGCCGATGGCTGGGTGAGCTTTCGGGATGAGGCCCGAGGGCGAGGCCGCCCGAGCCGACTCTGGCTGTTGACCGAACAGGCCTGGCAGCGCTTCCCCGATGGCCATGGCGAGCTGACTCTTCGTCTGATTGAAACGGTACAGCAGCTGTTTGGGGAGAGCGGACTGGATAAGGTGATTGCTGAGCGCGAACAGCAGCAGTTGGGGCGCTACCGGGTGCAACTGGCCGAGCTCTCTTTGGCTGAACGAGTAGCGGAACTGGCCATCTTGCGCACCCGGGAAGGCTACATGGCCGAGGCCCGCCGGGAGGCGGATGGCAGCTGGCTATTGTGGGAGAGTCACTGCCCCATCTGTGTCGCGGCGCGAGGGTGTCAGGGTTTTTGTCGCAGCGAACTCGCCATCTTCGCCGAGTTGCTGGCCCCGGCCCGGGTCGAGCGTGAGGAGTATCTGCTCAGCGGCGATCACCGCTGCCTCTACCGCATCAGCCCCCCCTCTCGATGACGCCCAGGGACCCGAGCAGTAAGCCTTTGAGCCAAGCCTGCGGGTCTGTAGCCCGCGACAAAAAAACAACAAAGCAGGCGCCGGGAGGCCTGCTTTGTTGTTTTCTACGGACCGGTAAGCCCGCATCTGTCTGTCATGGCCCGATTAGGCGTGACGTCTTATGGTGCTCGGAGTCTGGTTGGACTCGTCGCCGCAGGGGCTGGATGCTGCCACTGCCTGACCACCGTTTGATGAGTTCATATTACCCGGATGCCTCGGGTGAGTGGTTGCGAAGAATTGGTTATTTTCGATTGTTTTTGCAACGACTCACCCTTAATCTAGAAAAATACAATAAAACATTGCGACAAGGTGACAAAGCATGCTGAAACTGGATCGTATCGACCGTCATATTCTGGAATTGATGCAGGAGAATGGTCGCATCAGCAACCTGGAACTGGCCGAGCTGGTCGGCCTCTCCCCCTCTCCCTGCTCACGACGGGTCAAGGCGCTGGAAGATGCGGGCCTCATCGATGCCCATGTCACCCTGCTCAACGCTCGCCAGCTGGGGCTCACTCTCACCGCCTACATTCACATCTCCATGGACAGACATACCCCTGAGCGATTCGAAAACTTCGACACCGCCATCTCGGCCCTGCCAGAAGTTCTCGAATGCGACCTTATCACCGGCAACGATGCGGATTACCAGCTCAAGGTGGTGGTGCGCGACATGGAACACTATCAGCACTTCCTGCTGGACAAGCTGACCCACATTCCCGGAGTGACCGGGGTGCGCTCCAGCTTCGTGCTGCGCCGCATCAAGCAGAAGACAGCTCTGCCCCTGAACCACCTGGGCTGAGGCTAGCGGTCCGGCCACCCTGATGAGACGGCATGAAAAAGAGGAGGCCAAGGCCTCCTCTTTGTTTGGTGCTCTTTTACCCCTGAGCGCTCAGACCGCTGCCGCGCTGACATCCTCGACTTGCAGCAGCCAGCCTTCGGCCGCCTGGCGGGGGGCGCCACTTAGCACCAATCGCTCATCAGTCTGCGCGGCTTGCCCCTGCGGCAGCTCGACCAGCAGGCTGTCCGAGCCGGTATCAAATACCCAGCGCCTCTCACCAAGAGATTCTATCAAATAGCCTTCAATCTCGACCTGCGACTGGGCGTGCCAAAGCGGCTCCACCGGATCCCGGCTCTCGATGAAATCGGCCTGCACACCAAAACTGGCTAGTCCCCATAGGATGGAGAGTCCGACCCAATGCTGCATTTCTGGTACTCCTCACGTGGGACTGATGAGGCCAGTATGGGAAGAGAAAACTGAGTACACCATGAACAGTCGGGCAAACTGCTAGCGGGATCGCGAAAAAAAACCGACCAGAGCGGTCGGTTGCGTCATTTTGTGATGAGGATCTCCCCTCAGTTGGTGGCTTCCTCTGCCGTGGCGGCCTCTCCTGGCTTATTCATCCACATGGCCACCCCATGGTGATCGTCACAGATCCCCTGCTCGCGCACCGCCTTGACCCGGGTACCATCCTTGCAGATAGCGCGCCAGGCGTCGGCATCATCGATCTCCAGCGGGCGCGCATGCTGGCCCGTGCCACCACAGGCCACCAGCAAGAGCCCCAACAGCGGGGCCAGTCGGCTTATCCTTGTCATCCATGATCTCCTCACATTGCCCGATTGGGCTCAGCGACCCAGCTGGCTCGAGATGCGATCGCACAGTCCCTTGAGCTGGGTCAGCTCAGCATCGTTCAAGTCCACCTGATTGCGCAAGTTGTCGGCCAGGCAGCTGGCACGAACCTCGGCCTGCAAGGCACGTCCCGTGTCGGTCAGCACCACACACTTCTGCCGCTCATCTTCCGCCGACACGGTGCGGGTGAGCCACCCCTTGCTCTCCAGCCGCTTGACGATGGGGGTCAGTGTGCCCGCATCCAGCCCGGTATCCTGGCCAATCTGCTTGAGGCTGACCCCGTCCTCGGCCCAGAGGGAGAGCATCACCAGATACTGGGTGTAGGTGAGATCCAGCCGATCCAGCAGGGGGCGGTATGCACGCATTACCGCATTGGAGGCGCTATAGAGCGCAAAACAGACCTGCTTCTTCAATTCGCTCATGGCACTACCTCGCTAGCTATGGGGCCAGTATACCCGAGATTAATCGCCACCCAAATATTTTGCACACAAAGTAGTTGTCAAAAGCGTGTCGCGGTATTAGCCTGAATTTACTTTGCACACAAACCATAGTGAGACGCCATCATCATGAAGAGCCTCTATCGCACTCAGGCACTGGCCCAGGCCGGTCGCAACGGGGAAGTTCACACCCAGGACGGTACCTTGCAATTGGCCCTGGCCCTGCCCACCGATCTCGGCGGCAACGGCCAGGGCAACAACCCGGAGCAGTTGCTGGCAGCCGGTTATGCCGCCTGCTTCTCCAACGCCCTGCTTCATGTCGCCAAAGCCCTGGGATCACCCCTTGCCGCAGCGCCTGTCGCCACCACGGTCGATCTGCTGGCCCGTGCCGATGGCACCTTCACCTTCGCCATCCTGCTGGAGGTGACCTTGACCGGGGATCTCGCCGAGCAGATAGTGCGCAAAGCCCACCAGACCTGCCCCTTCGCCAATGCCATGCGGGGCAATGTCGCCACCCGCCTGCTGCTCAACGGCCAACTACTGGAGGAAACCAAATGAACCAGCTCAGTCGCCAGATCCAACTGCTACGCTACCCCAACGGCCTGCCAAGCCTGGCCGATTTCACTCTGGCCGAGGTGGCGCTGCCTCCTCTGAATGAAGGGGAGGTGGAGGTCAGCAACCAATGGCTGTCGGTGGATCCCTACATGCGGGGTCGCATGTCACTGGCCAAGAGCTATGTGCCACCCTTCACCCTCAACAGCGCCCTCGACGGCGGCGCCATCGGCACCGTGATCGCCTCCCGCCATCCGGATTTTGCCATCGGCGATAGGGTGAGCAGCATGCAGGGCTGGCGCGATCACTTCATCGCCCCCGCCGCCGCGCTCACCCGCTTGCCGCAAAGCTCGCTGCCGCCCCAGCGCTTCCTCGGCGCCCTCGGCATGCCGGGCATGACCGCCTGGGTTGGCCTGCACAAGATAGCCAAGCTGCAAGCCGGTGAAACCGTGCTGGTCTCGGCCGCCTCGGGGGCCGTGGGAACCATGGTGGTGCAGCTTGCCAAGCTGGCCGGCGCCCGCGTCATCGGCTCCACTGGCTCGGCCGACAAGGTAGCGGCCCTCGAAGCCTTGGGCATAGATGAGGTGATCAACTACAAGACGACCCAGGATCTGGCCGGCGAGCTGGCGCGTCTGGCCCCCGAGGGGATCCATGTCTACTTCGAGAATGTGGGGGGCGCCATGCTGGAGGCCGCGCTGGATCACATGGTGATCAACGGCCGCATCGTCATGTGCGGCCTCATCGACCAGTACAATGGCGCGGGTCAGGGAGGGCCGAACAACCTCTCCCAGATCATCCGCAAGCGCCTCACCATGCAGGGCCTGATCGTATTTGATCACTGGCAGCACTATGGCGACTTCCTGGCCGAGGTGACCCCCGCCTTCGAAGAGGGGCAACTGCAGGCCAACGAAACCGTCTATCAGGGGCTGGAGCAGGCGCCTGCTGCCTTCATCGGCCTGTTCGAGGGACGCAATACCGGCAAGATGCTGGTCAAGCTGGATTGATAGCCCCTCGCTGACGGCTTGCGAAACGGGTCCACAGGTTCTAATGTGGGCCCGTTTTTCATTCAGCGAGGAATCCAATGTCCACTCCTTACCCCCGCGTCGGGATCGGCGTCATCCTGGTCAACGCCCAGGGACAAGTGCTGCTCGGCAAACGCAAGGGCAGCCATGCACCCTACTGGTCCATCGCTGGTGGCCACCTCGAGCTTGGCGAAAGTTTCGAAGCGGCGGCAATCCGCGAAGTGGCCGAGGAGACCGGCTTCATCATCCACCATCCCCAAGTCGTCGCGGTGAGCAACAACCTGGAGACCTGGCGCGAGAGCGGCCTCCATTATGTCTCAGTTACCCTGCTGGCCAAGGTCGATGGCGAACCCGAACTGCGTGAACCAGATAAGTGCGAAGGGTGGTGCTGGTGCGATCCGGACCATCTGCCGGAACCCCACTTCGACGCCAGCCGCCAAGCCATTGCCAGCTGGCGAGCCGGGCAGTG
>NZ_AQGQ01000106.1 GCF_000388115.1 Aeromonas molluscorum 848 | reverse complement strand
AACCAGCGACCCGGTGCTTGGCGGCCCGGGAGGCACCTCCAACAAGCAGGCCCAGGCGCTGGCCAACCGCACCGCCTACCTGAAAAAACACGTCGATGACATTGAAGATGGCACCACCGCTGCAGGCAAGGCCAACAAGCTCAATACTGCCCGTAACGTAGCGATTGCAGGTGATATCACCGGCCAAGCCTCATTCGATGGCAGCGCCAACATCACCATCACCGCCAGCTACAAAAACTCGGGTGTGGTGGCGGGGACTTATCGTTCCGTCACCGTCGACGCCAAGGGCAACGTCACCGCCGGTACCAACCCCACCACCTTGGGCGGTTATGGCATCACCGATGCCGTGTCAAGCAGCCAGAAGGGAGCCGCCAATGGGGTGGCCTCGCTGGACAGCGGCGGCAAGGTGCCCATCAACCAGATCCCGGCCACCGCCATCACCGACACCTTTGTCGTCAGTACCCAGGCCGCCATGCTGGCCCTGACTGCCGAAATAGGGGATGTCGCAGTACGCACCGATCTGAACAAGTCTTTCATTTTGCGGGTAACCGGTGCATCCACCCTGGCCAACTGGCAGGAATTGCTTACCCCCACCGACGCAGTGCAATCTGTCGACGGCCAGACCGGTGCCGTCACCATTGCCACCGCCACCGAAGGAGTTAAGGGCAAGGCCCAGATTGCCACCCAGGAAGAGGTGAATACCGGTACCGACGACACCAAATTCGTCACCTCAAAAAAACTGATGGCATGGATCAAACAGGCCACCGAAACCGTACTTGGCATGATGAAGGTGGCTACCCAGGTGCAAACCGATGCGGGTACCGCCGACGATGTCGCCATCACCCCGAAAAAGCTCCGGTCGGGATTTTCCGTCTTGCTCGGGTCAGTAGGATATATCTGCTTACCAACGTGGATGGGCGGGATCATCATCCAATGGGGGACTGGGGTTGGTGCATCAACCTATGACTTCGGGATTTCCTTCCCCATTGCATTCCCAACCTCCTGCTGGGGCGCTACCGTGTCGTGCGATTACACCGCCGAATCAGGGAACGTCGGCTATGTAGCCTGCAAGAAAGAAAGAACCAGACTGATTTGCCGCTCCAGTGGCTCTTATTCCACCAACTGGATCGCCATCGGCGCATAGCAAGGAGATAACAATGATCTATTTTTCAGCCACCACCATGGGCTTTTATGACACTGAAATCCACGCAAGTACTGCCATCCCGAAAGACGCCAAAGAGATCACCAAGGCCACCAGGGACAGCATGGTAAAAGGCCAGGCTAAAGCCATTTTGGCGGCCGATGAGAATGGTTATCCAATTTTGCAAGACCCGCTTGCCTCCGAGACCTGATACCGACATCTAATCACCACCCCGCCCTGTGCGGGGTGTTTCGTTACCACCTGCCCTCCCAACCGTGTCACCGCTGCGTCAGTGTGTCCGGCCCTCGCACACTGGCCGCCGCTCGCCTGCTATCCCCTACCCCTGCATCCTGACCCTGCTCACATCACCTTGCATTAGCTACGCAAAGAATGCTCCGTCCGGACAACAGGAGAACTTATGGCACTGGACCAATTTCACCATGGCGTGCGCGTCGTGGAAATCAACGAGGGCACCCGCACCATTCGCACCGTCGCCACGGCGGTGATCGGCATGGTCTGCACCAGCGACGACGCGGACGCCACCTACTTCCCCCTCGACAAACCCGTGTTGATTGCCAACCTGCCAGCAGCCATTGCCAAAGCAGGCAGCGAGGGCAACCTCAAACGCTCGCTGCAAACCATCTATGACACCGTCAACACCATCGTCATCGTGGTTCGGGTCGCACCAGGTGCCGATGCAGCAGAACTGACCAGTAACATCATCGGCACCATCAAACCAGATGGCAGCTACACCGGCCTCAAGGCACTGGAGCGAGCAGCCCCGGTAACCACCGTCAAACCGCGCATCCTCTGCGTGCCGGACAACTGCACCTTAGCCGTGGCCACCGCCCTGGCTGGCGTGGCCAAGAAGCTGCGCGCCTTTACTTACGTGCCGACCATTGCCGACACCATTGAGGCGGCGCTGGCCTACCGTGAAAACTTCGCCAGCCGCGAACTGATGTTGATCCATGCAGACTGGACGGCGTGGGACGTTGCCACCAATGCCAGCGTCAAGCTCGATGCCTGCCTCAAAGCCGCCGCACTGCGGGCGCTCATCGACAAAGAGATCGGCTGGCACAAGACCCTGTCAAACGTCGCCGTGACCGGGGTTGATGGCACGACCAAATCCCTGTTCTGGGATCTGCAAGACCCCGACACCGAGGTCGGCCTGCTCAACGCCAACGAGGTGACTTGCCTGATCCAGGCCAACGGCTTCCGCTATTGGGGCAACCGCACCTGTGCGGACGATCCCCTGTTCGCCTTCGAGAACTACACCCGCACCGCCCAGATCCTGGCTGACACCATGGCCGAGGCGCACATGTGGGCCGTCGACAAGCCCATGACCCCCACTCTGGTGAAAGACATCATCGAGGGCATCAAGGCCAAGGGGCGCGAACTGGTCACCGGCGGGTACCTGCTCGGCTTTGACTGCTGGTACAACGAGGATCTCAACGACAAAGACACCCTCAAGGCTGGCAAGCTGCGCATCGATTACGACTACACCCCGGTGCCGCCGCTCGAAGACCTCGGCTTCCAGCAGCGCATCACCGATTCCTACCTGATCGACTTTGGCGCCCGCGTCGCGGCCGCCGTATAAGGAGCCCCCATGGCACTGCCTCGCAAAATCAAACGCCTCAATGTCTTCCTCAACGCCGACAACTGGGTCGGTGAAGCGGAAGACTTCACCCCGGCCAAGCTCTCCCGCAAGTTCGAAGCCTATCGTGGCGGCGGCATGGGCGGCGCCGTCAATATCGACATGGGGTTGGATGACAGCGCCCTTGATGTCTCCTTCACCTTCGGCGGCTACGGCGACCAGCTCTTGCGCTGCATGGGTGAACCCAAAGCTGACGGCACTAGCCTGCGTTTTGCGGGTTCAACCCAACGTGATGACACCGGTGAAGTGATAGCCGTCGAGATCGTCTGTCGTGGCCGCTTCAAAGAGCTCGACCGGGGTACCCTCAAGGCAGGTGATAACACCCAGGCCAAGGTCACCATGGTCAACACCTACTACAAAGAGACCGTCAACGGCCAGGTGATGCATGAGATTGACCTGATCAACATGGTCGAAATCGGCCCCGACGGCGTCGACCTCATGGCCGAACACCGCAAAGCCATCGGCCTCTAACCCACCCAACAACCCAACGGGCGGCCATGCCGCCCGTCACCACATCAACATCAGGAACAAACACCATGGACAACAAGACAGTCACCCTCGATACCCCGATCCAGCGCGGTGACACCACCATTACCGAGGTGCAACTGCGTAAGCCCAAGGCTGGCGAAATGCGCGGCCTCAACATGGCAGACGTGCTGCAGATGGACGTCAACGCCCTCACCAAACTGCTGCCCCGCATCACCACCCCGATCCTGAGCGAAGTAGAGATCGGCAACATGGACCCGGCGGACTTCGTCCAGCTGGGCAGTGAGGTGGGCGGTTTTTTGATGACGAAGAAGATGGGTTACCTCGCTGCGTAGATGACCTGATGGCCGAGATAGCCATCATCGCCAACTGGCCGCCGTCCGAAATGGCGGCCATGGAGATCAGCGAGCTGATGGGCTGGCACCAACGCCTCGTTGAGACACACAACCGCATCAACGGGGCAGAACAACAATGAACCCTCTCAAACTCCAAATCCTGCTCGGGGCGGTCGACAAACTGACCGCCCCCCTCAAAGCAGTCAGCGGCCAAAG
This sequence comes from Aeromonas molluscorum 848, assembly GCF_000388115.1. Lineage (GTDB taxonomy): Bacteria > Pseudomonadota > Gammaproteobacteria > Enterobacterales > Aeromonadaceae > Aeromonas > Aeromonas molluscorum. The sequence continues at coordinate 10,215 of NZ_AQGQ01000106.1, read as the reverse complement.
CCGCCTCACCGCCAAAGACTTGGTCGATACCAAGAAGAAAATCCGCGACCTCGAAACCCAGGCTGGTCAAATCGAAGGATACAAAACCCTGGGCGCCCAGATTGGCGCGACCAAGGCAAAGCTAAAGCAGGCAGAGGGTACGTTCAGCGACCTGCAACGCAAGATGGCAGACACCCCCAAGCCAACCCGCCTGATGATCAACGAACTCAACAAGGCAGAAAAAGCCTTCAACCAGCTCAAGACCAAACAGGGGGAAATGATCACCCGCCACGCTAAGATGGGTGAAGCGATGCGCAAGACAGGCATCAACACCGGCAACTTGAGTGAAAACCAGCGCCGCCTCAAGACCGACCTAGCCGCCGCCAACGCCCAGCTGGACCAGCAGCGAACCAAGCTGGGACAAGTGGCGGCCCAGCAAAAACGCCTGAGCCAAATCAAAGCCAACTATGACAAGACCATGGCCATGCGCGGATCCATCGCCGGTTATGGTGCCGCAGGCATGGCAACGGGCGCGGCAGGGCTATACAAGATCAACAGCATGGCGTCGGTCGGTCTGGACTTCGATGCACAAATGTCAAAAGTGCAGGCCCTGACTCGCCTGCAAAAAGGCAGTGGCGACCTGGCCATGTTGCGCCAGCAGGCGCGGGGTCTGGGCGCATCGACCAGTTTCACCGCCATGGATGCCGCAGGGGGCCAGGGCTTCCTTGCTATGGCAGGCTTCACCCCCAAGGCAATCAAGGATGCCATGCCCGGCATCCTTGATATGGCCAAAGCGGGCGGCATGGAAATCGCCCGCTCGGCAGACATTGCCTCTAACATACTGACCGGCTTTAAACTCCCCGCCGCCGAAATGAACCGGGTCGGCGATGCCCTGGTCGCCACCTTCACCCGCTCTAACACCTCACTCGATATGCTGGGTGAAACCATGAAATATGCCGCCCCCGTGGCCGCCGAGCTGGGGGTTAATCTTGAAACCTCTGCTGCCATGGCGGGCAAGTTAGGGGATGCAGGGATCCAGGGCAGCATGGCCGGTACCGCTCAGCGAGCCATCATGGGGCGGTTGGCAGCCCCTCCCAAGGCAGCCGCGGACGCTCTCGCCGAACTGGGGATACAGGCCAAGGATGCCAACGGCAATCTTCGTCAGATGCCAGACATACTGACAGAATTGCACAAGAAGACGGCCAAAATGGGTGATGCCACCCGCTCGGGGTTCTTTAAGGCGATCGCGGGTGAAGAGGCATTCGCCGCGCTGGCCGTGCTCGTCAACCAGGCAGGCAGTGGCGAGTTGCAAAAACTGATTGCCGAGATAAAACAGGCCAAGGGGGAGTCTGCCGAAGTAGCCAAAGTGATGGCCGACAACGCCAGGGGCGATATTGATGGCCTGACCTCAGCATGGCAGGACCTCAACATCGAGATGATGACCTCCCAGAACGGGCCACTGCGCGGGCTGATCCAGCAAATCACAGCCATGACCCGTGGCATCGGTGAATGGATGCGCGCCAACCCAGAACTGACCGCCACCATCACCAAGGTCGCTGCCATCACCGCCGTGGCCGCCGCTGCCGGTGGCTCACTGCTGCTGATCATCGCCGGGTTGCTGGGGCCGATGGCTGCCGTGAAGATGGGATTAGGCCTGGTCGTGACGATGGGGGGACCGCTGCTGACCTTCATCAAGGCGTTGACCATGGGCATGGTCAGGTTCGGGATTGCCATGCTCACCACCCCGGTCGGCTGGTTCATCATGGGGATCGCAGCAATTGCCGGTGCCGCTTACCTCATTTACAAAAACTGGGACGGCATATCCAAGTGGTTCACCGAGCTGTGGAACAAATGCAAGGCCCCGCTGCTGGCCTTCTGGGATCTTCTGAAAGAGCTATTTTCATGGACACCGATTGGCCTGCTGACCATGCACTGGGGCGAGATTTGGGCCTTCTTCGATACCCTGCCTGCCGGGGCCGCCAACAAGGGCAGCGCCATCATCGACGGTCTGATTGGCGGTATAAGCGCCAAATGGGAAAGTCTGAAAAACAAGATAAAAGCCCTCACCGACCTGCTGCCTGATTGGATGAAAGGGGGCGGTTCAGTCACGGCCAACGTCAAGCAATCGGGATACCTTACCGGCAACTACAACACCCCTGCATTGGCAGGTGCGTCTGGATACGGTCCACGTATAGTCGCCACTCCCAAACCGGTGGCCAGAGGCAGCACCACCACCCAGATCAACGCCCCGATCCACATCGTCCAGCAACCAGGGCAATCCGGTACCGATGTAGCGCAAGAGGTGAGCCGCGAGCTGGATCGGCGGGAACGACAGGCCGCCGCCCGTGGCCGTGCCACCCTGGGCGACCGCAACTAAGGAGCTGACACCATGATGATGACCCTGGGCTGGTTCGTATTTATGCGCTCGACCTTGGCCCCCCTTACCCAACAAGACGACCGGGCATGGCGTCACCCTGGCAATAACCGGGTCGGCGCCCGCCCGGGCTATCAGTACCTCGGCCCGGATGACGAAACCAGCACCTTCAGCGGGGTGCTACTCCCCGAGCTGACCGGTGGCCCCGTCTCCCTCGATATGCTCAATCAGATGGGCGACAGTGGCCAAGCCTTCCCCCTGATCCAGGGAGATGGTGTGATGCGTGGCTCCTTCGTGATCGAGAGCATCGGCACCACCCGCAGCGAGTTCTTCGCTGATGGCACCACCAGAAAAATCGATTTCACCATCAAGCTAAAGCGGGTCGATGACAACGACAGCTCCCTTGGTAACACCTTGCTGGGCCGAACCGCTGGCAACCTGGTTGGGCGATTAGGTGTGGGTAAACTGATCAGCAGTGTCGGTGGCAAACTCGGGGGGATCCTGTGATGGACGCCTTCAACCAGTTCGGCAGCCGCCTGGCCGAGAATGTAGGTATCACCAATCCGCTCGATGCCCTGCGCCAAGGCCATCCGATACCGGCTTATCAGGTGTTGGTTGATGGCAATGACATCTCAGCGGCCATCCGTCCACGCCTTATGTCGATGTCAATCACTGACAACCGGGGCTTTTCGGCCGACACCATCGAGATCACCCTCGATGACAGCGATGGCAAGCTCGACATGCCTCGCCGTGGTGCTACCTTGCGCGCCCTCATCGGCTGGCAAGGCAGCGCCCTTGTCGACAAGGGCACCTACAAAATCGACGAAGTGGAGCACGGCGGGCCCCTGACGTGCTTACCATCAGGGGCAAATCGGCCGACCTGCGCGGCGGCATGAACAAGCTGCGCGAACGCAGCTGGCACCAGACTACCGTGAACGGCATCGTTGAGCAGATAGCCGCCCCCTACCAGCTCACCCCCTGCGTGGGGGAGTCGCTCAAGGGCCAGCTGATCGACCACATCGACCAAGCCAACGAGAGCGACCTTGCCTTCCTGACCCGCCTTGCCGGCCAATGCGATGCCATCGCCACCGTCAAATCTGCCAGGCTGATGTTCATCAAGGCGGGTCAGGGCACCACTGCCAGCGGTCAGCCACTACCGGCCATCACCATCAGCCGCCAAGATGGCGATCAGCACAGGTTTTCTGTAGCAGACCGCGACGCTTACACCGGCGTGACCGCCTACTGGCAAGACCACAAAGCCGCCGAGAAAAAGAAAATCGAGGTGAAACGCAAGAAGAAGACCAAGCCAAAAGAGGAGCGGCCACTACCACCGGGCGTGGTCGTCAACAAGAAGGAAAACGAGCTGCTGGTCGGCAGCAACGAGAACGTCAAAGAGCTACGCCACATCTACGCCAACCAAAATAACGCCATGCGGGCCGCCAGGGCTGAATGGGAAAAGCTACAGCGCGGCGTGGCCGAGTTCAACATCACCCTGGCCAAGGGACGCCCCGAGCTCTACCCGGAACAACCCACCACCGTCAGGGGTTACAAACCCGACATCGACGCAGCTCCCTGGCTACTCACCCAGGTGGTCCATGACCTCACCAATCAGGGTTACACCAACCGCCTGCAACTCGAGGTGAAGCTAGAAGAACTGCCAGAATAATTCTGTGTGGATCAAATGTGGACACTGAGGAAAAAACAAAAAGGCCACTATTGCTAGTGGCCTTCGTAAGTCTTTGATTTTAATGGTGCCCGAGGCCGGAATCGAACCGGCACGCCTCGAAAAGCGAGGGATTTTAAATCCCTTGTGTCTACCGATTTCACCACTCGGGCACCGCAATCGGTATCAAGCTCGCAGTGCAAGCTTATCAATATGGAGGCACGTTCCGGAGTCGAACCGGACTAAACGGATTTGCAATCCGCTGCATAACCGCTTTGCTAACGCGCCATGCAAAAGAGAGTTGGCTCTCGATTGTCAAAATTTGGAGCGGGAAACGAGACTCGAACTCGCGACCCCGACCTTGGCAAGGTCGTGCTCTACCAACTGAGCTATTCCCGCAGGGTCTGGCGTAACGCCTGACTACGAGACGCATTCTAGCGATGCTGGCTCACCAGTCAACCCCAAATATTTAATACTCTGATCGTTCGACCATTTTTTACACTTTTTGTCTTTTTTCAGTGCTTGTTGTCATTACTTCGACCCAAAGCACTAAACCACTACTCTTGCTCCAGGCACGCTAGCGGGCGGGCAGTGGAGATGATAGGGCGTTTTTGATCAGAAGCGGGAGTGGTAGGTGAGATCCGCCCAAGCCGCTCTCAGGTACTGGAACATGGACCAGAAGGTGAGCACTGTCGCAACATAGAGCAGCAGGTAAGAGCACCATACCATCCAGATATCATATTGCCAGATGAGGCCGGTCAGTGAGGCCATCTGGATCATGGTCTTCCACTTGCCAATCCAGCTTACCGCCACCGAGGAGCGCTTGCCGAGCTCGGCCATCCATTCGCGCAGGGCCGAGATGATGATCTCGCGCCCTATCATGGTCATGGCGGGTATGGTGACCCAGACTGTGTTGTAGTGTTCGACGATGACGACCAGGGCGGCGGCGACCATGATCTTGTCGGCGACGGGATCGAGGAAGGCCCCGAAGGCGGTAGACTGGTTGAGCTTGCGGGCCAGGTAGCCATCGAACCAGTCGGTGGCTGCCGCCAGGAAGAAGACGACAGCCGCCGCCAGATAGGACCACTGGTAGGGTAAATAGAACAGGACGACGAAGACGGGGATCAGCAATATCCGGAAAAACGTCAAAAGATTAGGAATATTTGTCATTATTTTCAGCCACTTCTTGTATGCCGCTAGATGGTAGCCCCAAGCCGGTTACCGTGGCAACCGGGCTGGCACCCGCCTTAGTTTATTAATCCATCAATAACCTTGAAATACCGGGCCATTATGACATTTTGGCCCCCTCCCCGTCACGGCCCTTATGCATGCCGTGATGCTCAATGGCCGTGCAGCGCCTCATGAATGGCTTGTGCCAGTTCGGTACTGATGCCGGGTACCCGGGCCAGATCATCAACGCTGGCCTTCTTCACCTCCTGCAGGCCCCCCAGATACTTGAGCAGCGCCTGACGCCGTTTCGGGCCCACCCCCGGGATATCTTCCAGGGTACTGGTGGTGCGCGCCTTGGCACGGCGAGCCCTGTGACCCGTGATGGCGAAGCGGTGAGATTCGTCACGGATGTGCTGGATCAAGTGCAGAGCGGGCATGTCTGCCGGCAGATGAAGCTCTTCATGGCTCTCTCCCATGATGAGGGTCTCCAACCCGCCTTGCGGGTTACCCCCTTGGCGATGCCGATGAGCAGGGGATGCTTGCCCCCCAAAAAATCCAGCTGGCGAGCCAGTATCTCCTCGGCGCGGCGCAACTGACCGAGACCGCCATCGATGAAGAGCACATCCGGCACCTTGTCCGGCTCCTGCTGCTTGCCAAAACGGCGCTCCAGCACCTGCTCCATGGCGGCATAGTCATCACCACCGGTGATCCCCTCGATGTTGAAGCGACGGTACTCGGCGCTGAAGGGCCCATCGCGGTTGAACACCACGCAAGACGCCACGGTACGCTCCCCCATGGTGTGGGAAATATCGAAGCACTCCATGCGGTTGATGGGGGCATCGAGTTCGAGCAACTCCTCGAGCTGAGCCAGACGCGCCGCCATTGTGCTCTGATGAGCCAGACGCGAGCGCAGCGCACTCTGGGCATTGATGGCCGCCAGCTTGATGAAGCGGGCCCGCTCGGCCCGAGTGCGGCTCTGCACCCGCACCTTGTAACCCGCGGTCTGGCTCAGGGTGTCGGCGATGAGTGCCTCATCTTCCAGGGCCACATCGAGCAGCACTTCGCTGGGGATCTGACGCCCGCCCTGCCCCGACAGGTAAAACTGCAGCAGGAAAGACTGCACCACCTCATCGAGATCGGTATCGGCGGGCACCTTGGGGAAATAGCTGCGCGAGCCTAGCACCTTGCCCTGGCGAATGAATAGCACATGGATACAAGCGGTACCTTGTTCGAAGGCCACCCCGACCACGTCCAGCTCGTCCAGCACGTTGCCACTCACCGACTGCTGCTCGGTCACCCTGCGCAGCGCCTGGATCTGATCCCGATAGCGGGCCGCCTCCTCGAAACGCAGATCACCACTGGCAGACTCCATCTTGCCCACCAGCGAGCCTATTACCTGCTGGTTTTTGCCCGCCAGAAACAATCGGGCCAGCTCGACCTGCTGGGCATACTCCTCTTCGCTCACCAGACCGGCCACGCAGGGACCGGCGCAACGCTTGAGTTGATAGAGCAGGCAGGGGCGACTGCGGTTGGCATAAACCGCATCTTCGCATTGACGCACCGGAAATATTTTCTGCATCAGGTGCAGACTCTCCCGTACCGCGCCTCCTGAGGGGTAAGGGCCGAAATAGTCGCCCTTTAACTTGCGCGCCCCTCGGTGCAGGCCGATCCGCGGATGGCGGTGGCCGGTGATGACTATCCAGGGGTAGGACTTGTCATCGCGTAGCAGCACGTTGTAACGCGGTTGATATTGCTTGATGAGGTTGTGCTCGAGGATCAGCGCCTCGGTCTCGGTGTGGGTCACCGTCACCTGAATATCGCTGATCTGGCGCACCAGGGTACGGGTCTTGATGCTGTCGACCTTGGTACGAAAATAGGAGGCGAGCCGCTTTTTCAGATCCTTCGCCTTGCCCACATAGATGACGGTGCCGCCACTGTCATACATGCGGTAGACGCCGCTCTGGTGGCTGACCACCTTGAGGAAGGCTTTGCTGTCGAAGGAAGAGGGGGGGCTGGTCGTCATAAGGCTCTCTGCTTGGCAGCGAAACGAAAGGGCTTGGATGGCAGCAGCTTACCTTGCCGCCGCCCAAAAACGCAAAAGGCGGCTCAAGCCGCCTCTTTATATTTCACTCGCATCCATCGTTACAGCGTATCGGCATCGAGCATGCCATAGCGAATGGCCAGATGAGTGAGCTCTACATCGCCATTGATATCGAGCTTGCTAAACAGCCGGTAACGGTAGCTGTTGACCGTTTTCGGGCTCAGATTGAGCTGCTCTGAGATATCGGTCACCTTCTGACCCTTGGTGATCATCATCATGATCTGCAGCTCGCGCTCGGACAGAGACTTGAAGGGGTTCTCGTCGGCGGAGGCAAACTGGCTCAGCGCCATCTGCTGGGCTATCTCGGGGGAGATGTAACGCTGCCCCGAGTGTACCAGGCGAATGGCATGGATCATCTCTTCCGGCGCAGCACCCTTGGTGAGATAGCCGGCGGCACCCGCCTGCATCACCTTGGTCGGGAACGGATTCTCAGAATGAATGGTCAGCACTATGATGCGAACATCGGGCCGCAACCTCAGGATCTTGCGGGTCGCTTCCAGCCCGCCGATACCCGGCATGTTCATATCCATCAGGATCACATCCGGGTGATGTTGACGGCAGAAAGTGACCGCCAATTCGCCACTCTGTACCTCGCCCACCACCTTGATACCACGGACGTCTTCCAGAATGCGTCTTATCCCTGTACGCACCAACTCATGATCATCGACCAGGAATACATTTATCACCCAAACACCCCGTTTCTTATCTTGTTATGCGCCAGTTAGGGTTAACACGGCGTCTTGCATCATAACCAAACTGATCGATTTGGCAAATCATGGCGGGGAAAAGTTTGAGGAAGCACATAAATAGCGTTATTAATCAAATAACTATATAAAACATCAACAAAAAACGGCATCCGAAGATGCCGTTTTAATCATGAGAAGCACCATCAAGATGCCGCCAGCAGGGCCCGTACCTTGTCCAGATCGGCCTGGGTATCGACACCCACCGGCGGCGCCTCCAGCGCCTGGGCCACATGGATCTTCTCGCCATACCAGAGCACCCGCAGCTGCTCGAGAGACTCCACCTGTTCGAGCTGACTCGGCGCCCAGGCCACATAGCGCTCGATGAAACCAGCGCGATAGGCATAGATACCGATATGGCGCTGGAACCAGGGGCCTACCTGCTCCTTGCTGGCAGCGAAGCCATCTCTATCCCAGGGAATGGGAGCACGGCTGAAGTAGAGGGCGTAGCCATCCTTGTCGGTCACGACCTTGACCGCATTGGGATTGAACACCTCCTCCGCCGCCGTGATGGGCACTGACAGAGTGGCCATGGGCGCACTGGCCCCGGCCAGGTTATCGGCCACCTGACGGATAATCGCCGGGGGAATAAGTGGCTCATCCCCTTGCACATTGACCACTATGGTATCGGCTGCAAAGCCGTAGTGACGGCACACCTCGGCCAGGCGCTCGGTACCAGACTGGTGATCGGCGGAGGTCATGCACACCTCGACCCCGCTCTCGCACAGGGCAGCACGCACCCGCTCATCATCAGTGGCAACAATGACTCGCTCGGCCCCGGACTGGTGCGCCTTGGCCACCACATGGGCGATCATCGGCCGACCATGGATGTCTGCCAGGGGCTTGCCTGGCAGACGGGTTGAGGCGTAACGAGCCGGAATGACCACCACGAAGCTCATGAGGGCAGCTCATCACTGGTCAGGCTACGGGCACGGTTCTCCAGCAGCACGGGGATGCCCTCTTCCAGGGGATAGGCCAGTTTGTCGAAGCGGCAGATGAGTTCGCCCGCTTCCTTGTGGTATTGCAGTTTGCCCTTGCAGACCGGGCAGGCAATGATGTCGAGCAGCTTAATGTCCAGTGCCAAAACGAGACTCCTTCAAGGATTTCAACAGGGTGTCGAGCAATGCCTGAGGCAGCTCGGCACTGACCGGCAGATACCACCAATTCGGCTGCGCAAAGGCGCGGCACTTGACGGCATCTTTCTCGGTCATAAACAGGGGACGATCCGCAAAACGGGCGAGAAGCTCGCTGCGATCGAAGGGGTGATGATCCGCGTACCCCTGAGCCTGGCGCAGCTTATAACCCAGCTCGGTCAGGGTCGCAAAGAAACGGGGGGGATGGCCGATACCCGCCAGGGCATCGATCTCGGGCCCCAAGGGAGCATCCGGGGACGCATCGTCCAGCACCCGGCGCGGCTTGGCCGCCACCAGCTGCATACCGTACTCCCCGGGGCCAGGTTCACCACCGTTACAGAGCACGGCATGAACGCGCCTGAGCCTGGAAAGTGGTTCCCGTAGTGGTCCCATGGGCAGCAGGCAGCGGTTGCCAAAGCGGCGCACGCCATCCACCACCACCAGTTCGATATCTCGCGCCAGGGCATAGTGCTGCAGGCCATCGTCGGTAATGATGATGTCTACTTCGCCACTTGCCTCAAGCAGTCGCACCGCATCGGCCCGCACTGGCGCCACCACCACGGGGCAGCCACAACGGCGGGCGATGAGCACCGGCTCGTCCCCCGCCTCTGCGGTCGTACAGCCAGCATCGAGTCGATAAGGATAATGGGGAGCCTTGCCACCATAACCGCGGCTGACCACACCGGGTCGCCAGCCACGAGCCTGCAACTGCTCCACCAGCCAGATCACCACCGGCGTCTTGCCATTGCCGCCAACCGAGAGGTTGCCGACCACGATCACCGGCAGACCGGCGCGATAGGCCCCCAGCCAGCCACGCCGAAAAGCAAGGCGACGCAGGCCGCTGATGAGGCCAAACAGCAGGGCAAAGGGGGCCAGCAACCAGCGCCAGCCACTCTGCCCATACCAGAGCCGATCCAGCATCAGCCTTTATTTCCCACAGACATGTCACCAAACTGGATGGCGCGCAGCTGGGCATAGGTGCCCCCATGGGCCATCAAGGCTTCATGGTTGCCGCGCTCGACGATGCGCCCCTCATCAATCACCAGGATCTC
>NZ_AQGQ01000105.1 GCF_000388115.1 Aeromonas molluscorum 848 | reverse complement strand
AGCCGGGATCATGATTTGTATATGTGACCGAGGGCGCGAAATGCTGTTAGAATACGCCCCGTTTAAACGAACTGGTAACGACACTCAATGACAGATAACAGCCAAATCAAGGTGATCGTCGGCATGTCCGGCGGTGTGGACTCTTCCGTCTCGGCCTACCTGCTGCAACAGCAGGGTTACCAGGTCGAAGGCTTGTTCATGAAGAACTGGGAAGAAGACGACACGGACGAGTACTGCTCTGCCTCCCAGGATTTGGCTGATGCCCAGGCAGTCTGCGACAAGCTGGGCATGCATCTGCACACCATCAACTTCGCCGCCGAGTACTGGGACAATGTGTTCGAACATTTCCTCGAGGAGTACAAGGCGGGGCGCACCCCGAACCCGGATATCCTTTGCAACAAGGAGATCAAGTTCAAGGCGTTCCTGGAATTTGCCGCCGAGGAGTTGGGCGCCACCTACATCGCCACCGGCCACTATGTGCGCAGGGACGACAGCACAGGCCGCCCGCGCCTGCTGCGCGGCCTGGATGCCAACAAGGATCAGAGCTACTTCCTCTACACACTGAGCGAAGCCCAGGTGGGTCAGAGCCTGTTCCCGGTCGGCGATCTGGAAAAGCCGGAAGTGCGCCGCATCGCCGAGAAACTCGATCTCATCACCGCCAAGAAGAAAGACTCCACCGGGATCTGCTTCATCGGCGAGCGCAAATTCAAGGACTTCCTGGCCAAGTTCCTGCCCGCCCAGCCGGGCCCCATCGAAACCGTGGATGGCAAGGTCATCGGCACCCATCAGGGTCTGATGTATCACACTCTGGGCCAGCGCAAGGGGCTCGGGATCGGCGGCATGAAGGATGCGAGTGAAGATGCCTGGTATGTGGTCGACAAAGAGGTCGAGCGCAACACCCTGGTCGTGGCCCAGGGGGATCACCCCCGCCTCTACTCCGACGGCCTCATCGCCAGCCAGCTGCACTGGGTGGATCGCACCCCCCTGCGTGCGCCGCTGCGCTGTACCGTCAAGACCCGCTATCGCCAGCAAGATATTCCCTGCCTCATCCAGCCCATGGATGACGACACCATCAGGGTCATCTTCGACGAGAAACAGGCTGCGGTGACCCCGGGCCAGTCCGCCGTCTTCTACGACGGGGAAAACTGCCTCGGCGGCGGCATTATCGAACAGCGTTTCAACCATCAGGTTTAACCAGACCGATAGGAGGCCGTGATAGATGAACAGTCACATTCAAGACAGCGTCATGGCCTGCTCCGATATCATCGAACAACGTTTTAGCCATAGGGTTTAGACAAAGAGATGGAAGGCCCGCAGAGATGAACGATGACGTTCAAGACCGCACCATGGCCTTCTTCGATATCATCGAACAGCGTTTTAGCCATACGGTTTAACCAGACAGATAAGGCAGCACAGTTGAGCGATAAATTTCAAGACAGAACCATGGCCTTTGCCGGCATCTGCCAGGCGGCCTATCTGGTGCAGAAAGTGGCCCGTGATGGCAGCTGTGACGAGGCCGCCCTGCGCGAGAGCCTGCAAAGCGTGCTGGTCACCGACCCCAAGCAGCCCCTGGAAGTGTTTGGCAGCCACCTCGCCATTCGCGACGGCTACCGCGCCCTGGTCGAACAACTCGGCGCCGATGGCAGCCAGAAAAATGCCGAGCTGACCCGCTACGTGGTCAGCCTGATTGCCTTGGAGCGCAAGCTGGCAAAGCGCAAGGATATCCTCAGCATGCTGGGGGAGCGCATCAGCCAGATAGGTCGCCAGCAACAGCATTTCGATCTGCTCGACGAGCAGATCCTGGCCAATATGGCGAGCATCTACAGCGATCTCATCAGCCCGATAGGGCCCCGTATCCAGGTGGCTGGCACGCCGCTGTTCCTGCAACAGCCTCTGGTACAACACAAGGTTCGCGCCCTGCTGCTTGCCGGCATCCGCGCCGCCGTGCTCTGGCGCCAGCTTGGTGGCAGTCGCACCCAGATCATCTTCGCTCGCAAGAAGATGGTGGAATTGGCTAAACGATTTTAATCCCCCACACATCAGGAGTTCACCCCATGGAGTTGTCAGCGCTGACTGCTGTATCCCCGATCGATGGTCGCTACGGTGACAAGGCCGCCGCCTTGCGCCCTATCTTCTCCGAGTTCGGTCTGCTGCGTTTTCGCGTCGAGGTCGAGGTGCGCTGGTTGCAAAAACTGGCCAGCCACGCTGGGATCCCGGAAGTCCCAACCCTGAGTGAGCAGGCCAATGCCGTGCTCGATGCCATAGTCCACGGCTTTAGCGAGGCAGATGCGGCCCGCATCAAGGCCATTGAGCGCACCACCAACCATGACGTGAAGGCCGTTGAGTACTTCCTCAAAGAGAAGGTGGAAGTGAACACCGAACTCGCGGCTGTCAGCGAATTCATCCACTTCGCCTGTACCTCGGAAGACATCAACAACAACTCCCACGGCCTGATGCTCAAGGCGGGCCGCGATGAGGTGATCAAACCCTATTGCGAGCAGTTGATCAGTGAAATCAAGCGCCTGGCCCATGAGTACCGCGACATGCCGCTGCTGTCTCGTACCCACGGCCAGCCGGCAACCCCGAGCACCATGGGCAAGGAGATGGCCAACGTTGCCTATCGCCTGGAGCGCCAGTACAAGCAGATCATGGCGGTCGAGCTGCTCGGCAAGATCAACGGCGCGGTAGGCAACTACAACGCCCACATCTCTGCCTACCCGCTCGTTGACTGGCACCAGTTCGCCGAGGAGTTCGTCACCTCCCTGGGGCTGACCTGGAACCCCTACACCACCCAGATCGAACCCCACGACTACATCGCCGAGCTGTTCGATGCCATGGCCCGTTTCAACACCATCCTCATCGATTTCGACCGGGATGTGTGGGGTTACATCTCCCTGGGTCACTTCAAGCAGCGCACCATAGCCGGTGAAATTGGCTCCTCCACCATGCCCCACAAGGTCAACCCCATCGACTTCGAGAACTCCGAAGGCAATCTGGGTCTGGCCAATGCGGTGTTCCAGCACCTGGCGAGCAAACTGCCCATCTCCCGCTGGCAGCGAGACCTCACCGATTCGACCGTGCTGCGCAACCTGGGCGTGGCGGTTGGCTATTCGCTGATTGCCTATCAGGCAACCCTGAAAGGCATCTCCAAGCTGGAAGCCAACGCCGCGGCCATGGCCGCTGACCTGGATGCCAACTGGGAAGTGCTGGCCGAGCCCATCCAGACGGTGATGCGCCGCTACGGCATCGAGAAGCCCTACGAGAAACTCAAGGAGCTGACCCGTGGTCGCCGCGTCGACGCCGAAGGCATGCGCACCTTTATCGACACCCTGGCACTGCCCGAAGAGGTGAAGGTGGAGCTGAAGAAGCTGACTCCGGCCAACTACATTGGCGCCGCCAAGCAGCTGGTTGATGAGCTGAAGTAAGTACCCGCTTGCCAACAGGGGCCCGCCGGGCCCCTGTTGTTTTGGCAACGCACAGTGAACCGCCCCGACGGATGTCCCGATAAGCGCAGCCGCTGCCCTTATCAAGACCTCTGTCTGACCACTTTATTAGGTATGAGAAGCCCCATGTACGAACTCAATCTGGATATCGCCCACTTCCTCGAGCACCATTGGCAAAAACGCCCCCTGCTTATCAAAGGTGGCTTCAAGCAGTTTCAGGATCCCATCACTCCCGATGAACTGGCCGGGCTGGCCATGGAGAAAGAGATAGAGTCGCGCCTGGTCACCTGCAAAGATGATCAGTGGACCGCCGAGCACGGCCCCTTCGAAGATTACGATCAGCTGGGTGAGCGTGACTGGACCCTGCTTATCCAGGCCTGCAACCATTGGGCTCCCGAGGTCCATGAGCTGGCGGTGCCCTTCCAGTTCATCCCGGGCTGGCGTTTCGATGACGTCATGGTGAGCTTCTCCACCCCGGGGGGTGGCGTCGGTCCCCATATCGATCAGTACGATGTCTTCATCACCCAGGGCCTTGGCAAACGCCACTGGCGGGTGGGTGATGCCCAGCAGATCACCGAGTACGCCGCGCACCGTGCCCTGCGTCACTGCGGGCCCTTCGAGGCGATCATCGATGTGGAGATGGAACCCGGCGATATCCTCTATATTCCGCCCGGATTCCCCCATGAAGGCTACGCCATCGAGCCCTCCATGAACTTCTCCGTGGGTTTTCGCGCGCCCGATGCGCGCGATCTGCTCACCTCCTTCGCCGATCACCTGATCGATAACGAGATCCGCACCGAGCGTTACGCCGACCCGGATCTCAAGCCGTGCCGCCACCATGGCGAGATCCAGCAACACGAGCTGCACCGCCTGCGCGAACTGATGCAACAGGCCCTGGATGACGAGACCCTGTTCAAGGAGTGGTTCGGCGCCACGATCTCCGAGGCCAAGCACGATCTGGATGTCATGCCCCTGCCTCAGGACGACGCCCCGGATTACAGCAGCGATGAAGTGGCCGATCTGCTGACCCAGGGCCAGCCTGCGGTGCGGGTGCCTGGCCTGCGCTGCGTCTGGTTCAGCGACGACAGCCAGACCTGCTACATAGATGGCGAGGCCTGGACCCTGGGCGAACCCGATGGCGCCGCCCTCAAGCTGCTGTGCGATCGCGATCTGGTGACCCAGTCCGACATGGTGGACCTGGCGGATCAGGCCGGCTTCCTGCACCTGTTCACCCGACTGGTGAATCGCGGCTATTGGTTCTTCGATTGACCCAGTTCACTCGATTGAGACGATTCAATCGAAACAAAAAAGGCGCCCCAGGGCGCCTTTTCTTTGCTCATCAGCCATCTTGAGGCCACCTGGTGGCCTTCTGACTCATCTTCCCTGCCCCTGTGCCGCAACATCCTGGCGACCTTTATGTCCTCAAAGCTCCGCCCATCCACCCAGTAACCACCTTCTAAATAGGTAAGAGGAGTTGTAGATCGGACCTAGAAACACCTACGCCGGGTAGACGATGCGGCAAACAGTCAGGTCACTATTACCATGGATGATGGCGCCTTGAAGGTATGAATACTGTTATGGCAAAACAGGGAGGCGTCACTCCTCAGGCTGCTCGTCAAACAGAGGGTGGTAGAGCACCTCTCCGTGCAACCCTGCCAGGCCACCGGCCTGCAACTCCATGGCCATGAAGTGCTCGCTCGGCACCTCATAGCAGCAGCAGAGGCCGAACTCGCTGGCGGGACGAAACCCGAAGCGACTGTAGTAGCTGGGATCGCCTAGCACCACCACGGCCTTCCAGTCCATCTCCAGCGCAGTATCTAGCCCTTCACGGATGAGCTCCGAGCCGATGCCCTGCCCCTGCCAGTCCGGGTGCACGGCAACGGGCGCCAAGCCGAGCCAGGGGCCTTCCAGACCATTGATGGTGACGGGGCTGAGCAAGAGGTGGCCCATGAACTCGTAGTCTTCCTCTTCCACCTGGGTCACCACGGCGGCGCCGCATTCACGCAGGCGGTTGACCAGTTCGGCCTCATCGGTGCGGCCAAAAGCGGCACTCACCAACTCATAGACGGGTAACATGTCGCCGGGGCGCTCGGTTCTCAGCATTAAGACAGACTCCTGATACAACTTGCCGCCATTATTCCACAGAAATCCCACCGGGCCGGAACACCTTTGACCAGAAATGGGAGCTTTCCCCCAGGAAAACGAAGTGCAGCCTGACTCCCATCGACATGAGGTCAAGCCCGTGCAGCGCGTCAGGATTGGACGCTGGCACTATATCGAGCAGGCATCGCGCCTCAGGCGCCAGTGCCGCACGACACAAGCCGAGCGCTCGGTCAGCGGCGCCATCCCCTGATCCGTCATGCCCAATTTGGCCATCACCCTGCCCGAGGCAAGGTTGCCAGCCATGTGGCAGGCACTGACTTCAGGTAAGTGAGCACTCGCAAAAGCGAAGTCTCGTACCAGCGCCGCCGCCCGGGTCGCTATGCCCAGCCCTTGCCAGGGCACACCAACCCACCAGGCCAGCGAGCCCTGACTGCTCAGGGAGACAGTGCCCACAGGGGCAGCCCCCCTTTGCGCATCCAGCCAGATGGCCCAGCTCCATGCCAGTCCCAGCGCCTGTTTGCGCCAGCAAAGCTGCAACCACTCATGGGCCGCGTCCTCCGGGTAGGGGTGGGGAATATGGAGGGTGTAACGGGCCATGGCCGGATCCAGGCAATAATTCTCTATCCAGGATGCATCCGCCGCCACCAGAGGACGCAAGCAGATAGCACTGGTCGGCACGCCTCGCCGGGAATGAGGCGCGGCCGGTGAGCGGGCTGAAAAAGCAACAAGGGTGTCTCGCAGGCAGGGCAGGGTCAGGCGCCTCGCCTGCAGGCGAGTCAGGGCTGGGCCGAGCGCCTGATCCAGCGGTAGCGGCTGATCTGCTCCGTTCGGCCCCAGCGTCAGCAACCCCTGCTCCTTGGCCAGCACCAGCAAGGCAGAGGCGCTGCTCAGCAACACTTGCCGGTGCGCAGCTTGGTCACTCGCCAGTCCCTTGCCCTGCTCAGGCGCCAACCAATCGGCCAGCAGCGCGGATGCATCGAGCAGCCCATCCGGGTAGGACACACTCTCCTGTCCCCTGACGCCACCGCAGAATGCATTGTTATCTCCTCGCCGCCCCAGCAACCACCAGCTGTGCCCGGCGCGCTGCCAGGCCCTCAAGTCAGGGAGCCAGTGCGCCTGGAGCAGATCGCCATCGATCAGCAGACGCATGGGGCTTGGTCTCTCCATGTCAGCACGCCAGGCCTCCGAGACATCACTGGGGTGAGTAGTCACTGCTGTCAGGGGGCCAATCTATCTATCTGCCAGCCATCTCTTTCCCGCTGATAGAGGAAGCGATCGTGCAGCCGGTGCTCGCCACCCTGCCAAAACTCGACGCTGTCGATCACCACCCGGTATCCCCCCCAAAAACTGGGCAGCGGCACCTCGCCATTGGCGAACTTTTGCTTCAATTCCATGAATTTGGATTCCAGCACGCCACGGGCACTGATGCGGGAAGACTGCTTTGAGACCCAAGCGGCTATCTGGCTATCCTTGGGTCTGCTGTGGAAATAACGCATCACCTCAAAGGCGCTCAGCTTCTCTACTCGCCCTGTCACATGCACCTGACGGTCCAGCATATGCCAGGGGAAGAGCAGGCTGATGCAGGGATTGCCCGCCAGCTGCACCGCCTTGCGGCTGCCCATGTTGGTGTAAAACAGCATGCCGGCCGCATCATAGTGCTTGAGCAGGACGGTGCGCTGCCAGGGCTGGCCGCTGACATCGACGGTAGCGACCACCATGGCGGTGGGATCCGACAGCTTGGCCTCACAGGCCTGCCCCAGCCATGTCTCGAACAGCGCCAGGGGGTCGGCGGGCAAGTCGGCTCGGTGCAGGCCGCCCTTGCTGTATTCACGGCGCAGATCAGCAACATCCATCATCTTGTTGTTCCTTCTTTATTTTTCCCATTACCGCGCAAGATACCAAGACTCGGTATCTGCCTTCTGGCGGCCATGTCCTGACAGGCATTGTGCGACTAGCCCAGCCTCGCGACAAGCCTCAACTGCGAAGGGAGGCCATGGCCCCCCTCCCTTTGTCTGCCATCACGACCAAGTAAGCCTTGGCTCCTTACTTTGCTTTCTCAGCGCGCGGGCAGTGAACCAGCATCTGGCGATTGTATTCGGCGGCAAAGTCTGTCAACGCCTGCTGCTGCGCCTCCTGCCCCGGCCTCACCAGATCCCCCAGCCCCTCCATGTAACGCATGCCACAACGCGCCTTGACCGCCTCCTGCTGCTCGGCCGGAATGCCTGGCACCATCTGACCACGGCCAGCACGGATGATCACCCTGTGATCGCCACGAGCCAGATGCTCATCCAGAGCCTGTGCAACCCCCGGGGTTTCAACACCGGACGGCATCCCGACTTGGGGGCTGGCATCGGCTTGGCAACCGGCCAACAGCAGTACTCCCAGCGCGAGCAACAGCTTCATCTGACCGCCGAGCTGCCGCAGCGCGCTCCCCAGCGCGAGCAACAGCAAGGTCCAGAGGCTCAGACTGCCGCCGCCTCCGCTGGAATCATCACTGGGCGCTGTTGGCGCCGGACTGACCGCGCCTATGGTGCTGCCACTGCCCGCCAGGCTCAATCTGGGGCTCAGGGCGAAGAAGATGTTGCCATTGCAACTCAGCTTCAGTCGCCCCTGGCTGGTGACAGGCAGGGTCGGCAGCGTCAGCGTGGTGCTGCCACTGTTGGGAATGGCGCTCGCAAGCGGGCTCCAGGCGTGGCCATCATCGGCACTCAAGGCCACATCGACCCTTGAACAAGAGATGGGAGCAGACTGGCTGCCCGCCACCTGCCAGCGAATAGCCAGAGATTGTCCCTCGCTCAGAGTGCCGCTCAATGGGGCTGTCAGCGTGAATGGCGACCCGGTATTCACCACTTGCACCTGCATCTCGTCACTGCCTACTCCGCCCTTGCCATCACGCGCCGTCAGGCGAAAATGCAGGGTGCGGTTGGTGGTCGGCCAGGCTTCTCCCTTGGCGAGGGTGCCGCTTTGCAATGAACTCAGGCTGGGCAACAGTCGCTGACTCGAGGTGCCGGGCGCCACGAAGGGGAAGATGGGCCTGCTGCCATCATCAACCATGGTCGCCAGGCTGGTAGAGGCCGCGCCGCGATCGAGTTGTTCCCAGTTGTAGCTCAGGCTGTCGCCATCGAGATCCGAGCCGCCACCATTGAGCAAGAAAGGGGTATTGGCCGGGATCACATAATCATTGCCTGCCGCAACCTGAGGGGCATTGTTGCTGAGCACCTCACGGGTACCGCAGTTCTGGTAGAGCCCCATGTGTTCGCGCATCTGTTCGATGGATTTGCTGTGAAAGTAAGGCAGGCTGCTCTCTTGCAGACTCTCCTCGCCGCACAGACCGGCATAGCCCATGATGGAGCTGCCGCTGCCAGGCTCCCAAGCCTGGGCGGCGGTACGGCTGCCGCTGCCACAGTCCCCGGTGGTGCCGTTGAAGGTGTGATCGGCTCCCAGCTGATGACCGAGTTCGTGGGCCACGTAGTCGATGAAGAAGGCATCCCCCACCGGGGTAGTCGAGCCGGTCATCCCCTGGGATTTCAAATTGGCGACGCACAGGCTGCCCAGCATGGCCAACCCCCCTCCTCCGGTGTTGAGCACGTGACCTATATCAAAGGGAGTCGCCCCCAGAGCCGCCGTCTGCACGCTCTGGTTCTTGATCATGTCACTGCTGTCGTTTTGAAAGGGGTCGGTGGCAGGGTTGGTGTAGATGATGAGATCATTGTTGGCGACCAGCTGAAAGTTCACCCCGAGATCCCGCTGATAGACCTCATTGACCCGGTTGAGCAGGGTGGCGATGGCCGCCAGCCCCTGGGCCACGCTCCCCCCCTGATATTGGGTATACTCGCCCGATGCCGAGATGGCGATGACGTAGCGCCTGCGCTCGTTGCCACTCACCAGCACGCTGCGGGCCAGGGCCCTGGGTTGACCCAACACCTCGTCAGCCTGCTGCTCAAGCGGACTCAGGGCATCGCGCTGGTCATAGACGACATAGCCCAACCCATCCCCGAGGGGATCGACGAAGATGAGCCGCCCCTGATAGTGAAACATGCCGTGAAAACCCAGGGGGCCCAGTTCGAAACGGCCGGTATCGCGCTCATCCTGCAGGCTCTGGCCGCTGAAGGTGAGGAGCCCAGGATACTTGGCCGCCAATTCGGCTGGCAGCAGATCGTTGAGCGTCAGCATGAAACCGGTCTCCCCCCCCTCGGGCAGAGGCAGCACCAGGGTGCGCGCGCCATCGGCCAGGGCGGTCAGCTGCGCACTGGCATCATCGACCTGGCGAAACGCCCGTGCCCGCACCTCGAACCCAGCTTCTTCCTGACCCTTGGCTGCCAGGGTGCGCCAGTGCGGTGCGGACTCCGCCTGGGCCTGACTGGCCAACAGGGGGATCAATAGCAGAAGTGTTCGCATCGACATCATCTGGATATCCTTATCGTCTGGGCCATCATGGCTTGTTGCCCGCACTAGTATGGCGATCTCTGGGGGTGCTGGCCGTCTCTGCACCAATAAATAACGGGATCATGGCCGTTTATGGGGTCACCAGCAAGGGAAAGCGCGAGCACTGCGGTTGCGCCAATCTGGTCTAACCCCTATCATTGCGCGGATTTCATCGGCCAAGGTTAATCTCATGCTCAAATCCCCACTGTTACCCCGTTTCGGGGATCTGGTTGATGCCATTCTTGACGACGTACTGACTCAGGGCCTCACCCTGGATCGTGCCTATGCCCGTCATTTTTCCGGCATCGAACTCAAACCCCAAGAACAGGCAAGGATTGCCCTGGTCACCGGCGATCTGCTGCGTCGCCTCAGCCTCTACTGCAACCTGTCAGGCATTCAGGTGCGCCAAGCCGCCAAGAACGTCTGGCCGCTGCTGCACAGCTGGCATGCGTTTCACAAGATTGATATGCCAAACCACCCCAGCCTGGATCGCTTCAACGAAGAAGCCTTCCGGCGCCGTCTGACCGAAGCCAAGAAGAACCCTGTGCTGATGGATGGTTGCCCAAGCTGGCTGGAAAAGCTCGGTGCCGAGCAGCTTGGCGACGCCTGGCCTGCCGAACGGGCCGCCCTGGCCTGGATGCCCAAGCGCTACTTGCGCGTCAACAGCCTCAAGTGCACCAAAGCGCAGCTGCAAGCCCAGCTCAACAAAGAGCATGTGAGCACCATCCCCGTTGAGGGTGTCGACAGTGCCTTGCAGGTCACCTCTGACTCAGCCCTGTTCCGTACCAAGGCCTTTGCCGATGGCTGGTTCGAGCAGCAAGATGCCGGCTCCCAGCTGGTCGCGGCCGCCCTCGATGTCAAACCGGGCATGAAGGTCATCGATGCCTGCGCCGGTGCCGGCGGCAAAACGCTGCATATTTCTGCCCTGATGGAGGGCAAGGGTCGCCTGCTCGCCATGGATGTGGAAGAGTGGAAGCTGGAAAACCTCAAGCAGCGCGCCCGCCGCGCCGGGGCCCACAACGTGGAAACCCGCCTCATCACCAGCAGCAAGACCGTCAAGCGCCTGAAAGAGAGCGCAGATCGCGTGCTGCTGGACGTGCCCTGCTCCGGCCTTGGCGTGCTCAAGCGCAATCCGGATGCCAAGTGGCGCGACACCGCCGAGCGCCTGCCAATCCTGATGGCGCTGCAAGAAGAGATCCTGCAGCGCTACAGCCAGATGACCAAAATAGGCGGCATTCTGGTCTATGCAACTTGCTCCATACTGCCGTCCGAGAACCGTCAGCAGGTTGACAAGTTCCTGGCCGCCAATGAGCATTTCCGCCTGCTGGACGATCATAATGTCAGCCCGAGCCAAACTGGCTTCGATGGCTTCTACATGGCTCGTCTGGAGCGCATCTCCTGAGGGACTTATCCACACAACGGGCAGAAGCGCCCATGAAAGAGGGGAGCCAATGGCTCCCCTCTTTTGTATTCTGCACCAGCTAAACCGCAGGATTAATCTGGTGCAAGCGGCAACAGCGCTTATTCGGCGGCGTCTTCCGGCTTGTGTTTGGCGGCAGTCTCTTTAACTAGCGTCTGCAGCTCGCCTGCCTGGAACATCTCAATCATGATGTCGCAGCCACCGACCAGCTCACCATCGACCCACAGCTGGGGGAAGGTGGGCCAGTTGGCGAACTTGGGCAGCTCGGCGCGGATGTCCGGGTTCTGCAAGATGTCCACATAAGCGAAGGGTTCGCCACAAGACATCATGGCCTGGGAGGCCTGGGCAGAGAAACCGCAGCTCGGAAGCTTGGGGGATCCCTTCATGTAGAGAATGATGGGGTTCTCGGCCAGCTGCTGTTTAATCTTTTCAATAGTTTCCATAGGTGCCTCACTAGAGCGATTTCGGCGATCATTCTACTGCAAAGTTAGCCGACCACAAACCGGCAAACCGAAAACGAGTGATTTACATCCACCTCAATACGCGCCGGGTTGATCCCGATCATGGCGAGAATCAAGAGTTGTGAGCCCATCTTTGATGCTGTTACAATCATTCGGCCCATTGGGCGCCCGTCCGGCTACCTGAGGACGTTCGCCCAATCACGTAAAATAATGCTTTTCTCCTAAGAAAAGCCTATGCAATGTCTTGCAACCGTCGCTTTCGCACGGCCAGCCAATGGAGAGTAGAAAATGGCTTTCGAACTTCCCGCTCTGCCCTACGCAATCAATGCTCTGGAACCGCACATCTCCCAGGAAACCCTGGAATATCACCACGGCAAACACCACAACACCTACGTGGTCAACCTGAACAACCTGGTGCCGGGTACCGAGTTTGAAGGCAAGTCTCTGGAAGAGATCATCAAGACTTCCACCGGCGGCATCTTCAACAACGCAGCCCAGATCTGGAACCACACCTTCTACTGGCACTGCCTCTCCCCGAACGGCGGCAATGAGCCGACTGGCGCCCTGGCCGATGCCATCGCCAAGCAATTCGGTTCCTTCGCCGAGTTCAAGGATGCCTTCACCAAGTCTGCCATCGGCAACTTCGGTTCTAGCTGGACCTGGTTGGTGAAAAAAGCCGACGGCACCCTGGCCATCGTCAATACCTCCAACGCCGGTTGCCCGCTGACCGAAGCCGGTACCACGCCGCTGCTGACCGTCGACCTGTGGGAGCACGCCTACTACATCGATTTCCGCAACATGCGTCCCAAGTACATGGAAACCTTCTGGACCCTGGTCAACTGGGAATTCGTGGCCAAGAACCTGGCTGCTTAATCTGCCGCTTCTTGCCAAAACACCCCGCTCTGCGGGGTGTTTTTTTATGGGCAGTTCACATATGAAAAAGGCGCCAACAGGCGCCTTTTTTATTTGATGGGGAGTCGGGCCTACTGGTCGATCTCGTCCAGATACTCGTCCAGATTGCCCTCATCCTGACGGCCGGTCTGGGGTCTGGCCCCATCGCCAAAGGGCACGTTACGCCCCTCGATCTTGCTCTGATCATATTGCAGGTAGAGGCCCTTGGTGAAGGCATAGGGGTCGAGGGAGTTGTCGACGACCCGCTCCTGATCGATAAGCTTGGATCGGGTACCGACCCCATCCAGGGCCCAGTGCACCACTCTCATCGGGAAGGTCAGCAGGGCATAGGGGAAATAGAGGTATCTATGGTGTCACCAATCAGATCCCGGGTCGTGGTAGGTCCGTAGACGGGGAACATCAGATAGCCCCCCTCACCGATGTCGGCACGGCCGATGAGGGTGCTCATCTCCAGCATGTTGCGCTCCAGTCCCACATGCTTGGCCACATCGAAGATACCAAGCAGACCCAGGGTGGTATTGAGGGTGAAGCGTCCCAGGTTGGTCCCTGCGCCAGGCAGATCACCGCTGATCAGGTGGTTGACCATGCTGCTTGGCTCGTCGAAGTTGTTGACGAAGTTGTCTATCCCCTCCTTGACGCTGTCCGGCACATAGTCGGCATAGCTGTGGATCACCGGGCGAGCAACATAAGGCTCGAGCACATCAAAGTTGACCGCCCACATGGCGCGGTTGGCGCCCTGAAAGGGATCCTTGGGATCGTTGGCGGTACTGGTTGCCCCGGGGGCATTGTGATTGCTGAGCCCCACATCCAGGCTCGCGGGTCCCGATTTGGGTGGGCCGCCAGCACAGCCACCGAGCAGCAGTGCCAGTACCCATGCACCTAAACGCACTTGCATACTGATTTACCTTGAGAAAGTCACTTGAACTGTTTGATTATTATAAACGGCTCGGCCCCAAAGGGGCCGAGTAAAGATGCTATTAGAGGGCGCGATCGATACGGATGTCAATCGGCACTGTCGGAATTGTCGCTGTTGATACCGTTATCGATACCCCTTCGAAGGCCCCCTCCTTGTTCATGACGTTGCCGCCCGCGGAGAGCCTGGCCTTGAACTGCAGCTCGGGGTTCACTTCAAGTTTGCTGCCTTCGATCATGGCATCTCCATCTCCGAGAGAGAGCGTGATAGGCAGTTTGGGATCCCTGATCCGCTTGACTGCAATCGGCATGGGCGGGCCATTGGGCACCACGGCAAACACGAAGAGGTGAGGATCACTTGGCATCTGGATGCCGGGTGCCAGGGTGATGTGGATGGG
>NZ_AQGQ01000104.1 GCF_000388115.1 Aeromonas molluscorum 848 | reverse complement strand
TACGCGCTGACCTTCAGCCAGGGTACGGAAACCGTTGCCTTGAATGGCGCTGAAGTGTACGAACACATCCGGGCCATTTTCTTGCTGGATGAAGCCGAAGCCTTTGGTTTCGTTGAAGAATTTAACGGTACCGGTGATCATGTTAGACATATCTATTAAACCTGTATTCAAAAATTACTCGTGCCTTGAAAGGCGGATAAAGCTTCGAAAAGAGGAAATGACTTATGGGCACTAGAAGGGGATGTAATACATCGTATTCAGTAACATAAATATTGCCTTTTTCAAGCTCGACTGATTATACGTAGCTTTGTTCATTACGCAAACATATTTGTGCCCTGCCAACGGCAGGGCACAAGGCCTAACAGGTGGCGGCTTCCAGCGCCTTGACCAGCGCTTTGAGGAAGCGGGCCGCCTCACCGCCGGTACAGGCTCGGTGGTCAAAGGTCATCGACAGTGGCAGCGCCCTGACCGGTCTGGCCTCCCCTTGCACGAACACCACCTTATCGAACAGTGTCCCCGCCCCGATGATGGCCACCTGAGGCGGTGTCACTATCGGGCTGGCGTAGCGACCAGCGATGGCGCCGAAGTTGGTGAGGGTGATGGTCGCCCCCTGGAGCATCTCCCGCGGCACAGCCCGCGCCTTGACGTCAGCTATCATGCGATCCAGCCCCTGGCGAATGTCGGCAGGCTCGCGTTCGGCCACATTCTCCATCACCGGCACATAGAGTCCATGGCGTGAGTCTACTGCGATGGCCACATTGACCTCGGTAAACAGTCGTCGCGACAAGGTCTCACCATCGAACCAGGCGTTCATCGATGGCTCGGCCCGGCAAGCGACGCCGATCGCCTTGACAAGACGCACTGTCACATCTTCATCGACCCGCCAGGCGCGCAGATCGACCTCATCGGTGATGCTGACCGGCACCACTGTGCGATGCGAGTGCTCCATTGCCTTGGCCATGGCCCGGCGAGCCCCCTTGAGAAACTCGTTGCCGCTCTCCTGCTGTGCCTCGAATGCCTGCTGTACATCCAGCTCCAACACCAGACCACCGGCGCCACTGCCCTTAAGACCATTGATGTCGATCCCCAGCTGCTGGGCGAGTTGACGTACCACCGGCATGGCCTGCACCAAGCGGCCACCCGGCGCCAGTACCCCCGCCACGAAGTGATCCTCTATATGCTGCTGACTGCTGCTCATCTTGCCCACGACAGTGCCGTCATCTTCCCCTCCCTCAAACTCCACCAAGGGGGCACCTATATGCAAGATGTCTCCTTCCTTACCACAGAGCCGAGCGATGATGCCATTGACTGGCGAAGGTACATCCACCAGCGCCTTGGCCGTCTCGACCGAGAGCAGTACCTGATCGACCTTGACCTCATCGCCCGCAGCGACTTTCCACTCCACGATCTCCGCCTCGGCCAGCCCTTCGCCCAAGTCCGGCAACTTGAAATATTTCATGACCAGTTCTCCATCCGCAGGGACATCACCAAACGTTGAGACATCTCATGGCTCTTTTGGGCTCGGCGGCCAGAGCACCACAATGTGAAATAGTTCATAGCCACTTGTTCTCCATCAGTTGGTGCGCCATCAGGGCGATATCCTGTTCGGTGATGAGGTAGTGCTCCTCATTGCGGTAATAAGGCACTGCGGCATCGACGCCGGTGAGTCGCTTGGGAGGCGCCTTGAGGCTGGTAAAGGCCTCTTCCGTCACCCTGGCCACTATCTCGGCACCCACCCCGAAGCTGCCGCACGCCTCATGGACCACCAGCAGGCGGCCGGTCTTGCGTATCGAGGCAAGTATGCTCGCCATGTCGAGGGGCTTGATGGTGGCGAGATCCAGCACTTCGCACTGGATGCCCTCATCACTCAGCGCCTGGCTGGCACGCATCACCTCCAAAATACAGGCTCCCCAGGCCACAATCGTCAGATCATGACCGGTGCGCAAGGTGAAACAGACATCCAGCGGCAACCCGATCCCGTCATCCACCACATCGGATTTCATGGCGCGATAGATACGATCCGGCTCGAAAAACATCACGGGATCCGGGCTGCGAATGGCCGAGAGCAGCAAACCATAGGCCCGCTTGGGACTGGATGGGATCACCACCCGCAAGCCGGGAATATGGGCAAACAGCGCCTCCACGCTCTCGCTGTGATGCTCCGGGGAGTGGATACCTGCGCCATAAGGAGAGCGATAGACGATGGGGCAACTGAGCCGGCCCCGGGTGCGGTTTCGCATCCGCGCCGCCTGACAGATGATCTGCTCCATGCCGGGGAAGATGAAGCCCTGAAACTGGAACTCGGCCACCGGCTTGAGTCCCTGGGTCGCCATGCCGACCGCCACCCCGGCGATCAGTCCTTCCGCCAGCGGGGTATCGATCACCCGCTTGAAGCCAAACTTGTCACGCAGACCAACGGTGGCGCGAAACACCCCGCCGTTGACCCCCACATCCTCCCCCAGCACCACCACATCCGGGTCTCGCGCCATCTCATGATGCAGGGCCAGATTGATGGCCTCGAGCAGTGTCATGTCACTCATAGTGTCGCCCTCCCTGCCCGGCCATGGCCTTGTCGATGATGCGCTGACGCTGACCAAGGTAATCCTGGGGCAGCTCGGCAAACTGGTAATCGATGAGGGACTCCGGCGGTTGCGCCGTCAGTGACTCATAAGCGGCAACAGCGAGATCCACTGCCTTCGCGGCTTCGGCCAGCAGAGCCTGCTCCTGAGCTTCGTCCCACCAGCCTCGCTCTGCCATGAACTGGCGCAATCGCTTGACCGGCTCCTTGGCCCAGGCAGCCTCAACCTCGGCGGCATCGCGGTAGCGGGTCGCATCATCGGCGGTGGTATGGTCGCCGAGCCGGTAGCTGATGGCCTCGATCAGGGTGGGTCCCTTGCCGGCGCGGGCCCGTTCCACCGCGCTCAAGGTGGCATCGTAGACGGCGAGTACATCATTGCCATCAACCTGAATGCTGGGCACCCCGGCACCAAGGCCCTTCTGGGCCAGGGTCGGCGCGGAAGATTGCAGTTTGCGTGGCACTGAAATCGCCCACTGGTTGTTGTTGATCACCATCACCATGGGCAGGTGCCAGACACCGGCACAGTTGAGCCCTTCCAGAAAATCGCCCTTGGAAGTACCGCCGTCCCCTATGGTGACCACGGCGACCCTGGGCTGGTTACGCAGCTTGAATGCCGCCGCCACGCCGCAGGCATGGGTCACTTGCGTGGCGATGGGCACGCAGATGGGCAAGTCCTCAGATGGCGTGCCATCTGGCTTGTTGAAGACGCTGCCCCGCTCATCCCCCCCCCAATACTGGAGATTCTTCTCCATGGGTACGCCGCGCACGAACAGGGTGGGCATGTCGCGGTAGTAAGGCACATAGACATCCTGGGCCTGCATGGCTAGGCCAACGCCGATCCCGACCGCCTCGGCCCCCAGATGAGAGGGAAAGGTCCCCAACTTGCCAGTGCGTTGCAGGGCGATTGCTTTCTTGTCATAGCTGCGCACCATCACCATGTTGCGATAGAAAGTGTGCAGCAGCTCCTTGTCCAGCCAGGTCGGTAGTGTGGCGACCGGGCGCCCCTCCTCATCGAGGTAACGAAGGAAAGGGATGTCGACATGGGTCATAACTGGCTCCTTGCCGTGGTTGCGTCACCACCTGCGGCGACCCTTAAAATGTAAACAAGATGTTAACCAAAGCGCAATGTGGCAAAAGCAAATAACCCCAGCGATATCCTCTTTATTTAGCTCAATAAGCAGCCAATTGGTCTGGCGCGCAGGCAACAAAAAAGGAGCCAATCTCGGCTCCTTTTTCCATCATATGACCGCTAGGCCCGTCCCTGTCTAGGGGACTCACCTTTACGGGATCAGGCATCCCACAGCCGGGTTGGCACCACCAGCAGCATGGTTCGCTGGCCAATGGCCACATTGGCATTGGGAAATACCACGGCTTCCCGCTCTTTCTCCACCACATGGCGCAGCGCCCCATCTTCCGCCAAGACAAACCCTTGGGGAAATTCGGTGAAATTGTCGACATCGCTGGCAAACAGGAAGCGAAAATCGGCACTGCGCTTGTTGATCACCCGATCGATGGCAAAGATGTTGAAATCCTCTGGCCGCCAGGGCTCCAGCGTCACGCTCGCCTCGCACACCAGCTCCTGCAGTGCTTGCCTGGCCTCGATGAAGCGGGTCATGTCATTTTCGCCAAAGGGACGCACCTTGCCGAGCTCCACCGTAAAGCCGTAAGCATCATGGTGGCGGACGCTGTAATAGCTGAAGGTGGTGGTTGGTCCGTTGGAGAGCAGTATGGTGCGCACCCCGCAGGCGCCGAGGAAGCGGATCTGCTCCTGGCTGTAGGGGCGATCATGGGGGAAAGGATAAACGGCAAACTTCTCGTGACGGGAGCCGCGAATGGCGGTATGCAGATCATAATGCAGGCGCTCGGCCCCGGGATGCGAGTAGAAGCGGGACACATATTGCTCGAGACGCATGGCGCGGATCCGCTCTCTGTTGCACAGCCCCACCCCCTTGCTGTGGGCGCCGCTAAACAGCCGGTTCATGTTCTCTTCCAATTCGCGCACCCCCAGATTCATGGCCGCCGGATTGCCAAACAGGAACAACACCCGGTGACGGGCACTCAGCTCACCACTGAGCAACTTGCCGAGCAGCTGATTGCAGATCTCGATGGGGGCCGTCTCGTTACCATGTATACCGCAGGAGAGCACTATCTCCTTGAGCGGCTCGGCGCGCAATTGGCTGGCCGGTTCGATGCAGAGCACCCCGGTATCCCACACCTGTGCCTGCGCCCCATCGGCCAGGGAAAAGGAGAAGGGATCGAGCTGCCATTCGTGACGGCGGGTCAGCGCCAGGAAATCATGTTGAGGGATCATCCGTTTCACCATCTTGTCAGTGTCGATGGCGCCGATTATACGGGAGCGCTTTGGCTTAAAAACAATTTTTTAAACAAATTCAACCATTAGCATAACAATGCAAGAGGGGCAGGAAAGGATGCAGAGACAAGGGATAAAGGAGTAATTCTGAGCAGAAACGGCAAGAAGGGGGATGATGCTAGCAGAGTGCGGAGGATATGGCAGAGAGGCTCTTGTTGGCACTATTGGCCGGCGGAAGAAAAACGAGGCATCCGTGCCCGGTCAATCAACCACGCCAGAACGGCTTGGTGGTCTCCTGATAGCGATCGGATTCGTTCAGGCCGATATCTTTGAGCAGGTAAGCAGGCAACTCGGAGAGTTGACGACGACTGCGGCTACGTTCCAACCAGGTCAGGAAAGTTTGTTTGGCACGAGCAACCAGATTCAGTTCGCTGGACTGCTGATAACCGGCTTGGGTATAAGTCATGTTGGCCATGATGCGGCTCCTCTTAATTAGTTGCCGCAAGCTTAGGCATTGTATCTCTATGTCTCAATTGACGAATTTTGATACAACGCATTAGTAAAAGTAATATAAGAAAGCCAACAAATAAAAACACTAAACTATTGATTAAAAAGTAAAAATAAAAAAACAAACGTCTTCTTCAGCACCCACAGCAGATTGTGCTTTTAAATGCCGGGTTAACTATTCACTTTATATTTGAGCTTATGCAATACCTGTCATGGCGCAGAGTTTACCTATTTCCGTGAACCCGACCAAATGATCGAAACATGATAACCAGGTGTTTCTAAAAATAACAATTGAACAATTTCATTACATGACCCGCGCCCACAAGATCTCCACTCCATTTATCAGCCTGGGCCAATACTGCGCCGGGACAAACACCCAATATGGTCCCTCCGCTTCCCCGTGTGACTCACCTCACGATTCCCATGCAGCGACGGCCAAACTAGGAAATTTTCTTAAGCCCACTAGGGATGGCTCTCACGCCATTTGTGCCGCGCCTCATTACAGTCAGGCTACCTGATGTAGTGACCCAACCGCCGCAGTCGCGCAGGTTAGGGCATGGGTTCAATCGACAGGAGAGCGAGGCGCACACTCCAACCTCTTTCTGTTCTCCTTTCCGTGGCGTGACCTCTGACACCAACCAAAAAGTGAGGGGCGCGGCGGAAATACCGTCTATCTCGCAGAGGATGAACGAAGATGTTGAAATTTCTCCAACAGGTCCGGGTGCCGACCCTGGATCTGCCGGTCGCAGCCCGGCGCAAGCTCTGGTTCAAGCCGTTTATGCAATCCTATCTGGTTGTATTCATTGGCTATCTGACCATGTATCTGATCCGCAAGAACTTCAACATTGCGCAAAACGACATGATCCAGGAGTACGGTCTCTCCATGACCGAGCTCGGCATGATCGGCCTTGGCTTCTCCATCACCTACGGGGTGGGCAAGACGCTGGTCTCCTACTATGCCGATGGCAAGAACACCAAGCAGTTCCTGCCGCTGATGCTGATCCTCTCAGCTCTGTGCATGCTCGGCTTCAGTGCCAGCATGGGCGGCACGGGTTTCAGCCTCTACTTCATGATCTTCTTCTATGCCCTGAGCGGCTTTTTCCAGAGCTGTGGTGGCTCCTGCAGCTACTCCACCATCACCAAATGGACCCCCCGCAACAAGCGTGGCACCTATCTCGGCATGTGGAACCTCTCCCACAACGTGGGCGGGGCCGGTGCGGCCGGGGTGGCGCTGTTCGGTGCCAACTACCTGTTTGATGGCAACGTGCTCGGCATGTTCATCTTCCCGTCCATGATAGCCCTGGTGGTCGGCTTTATCGGCCTGCGTTTTGGCAGCGATTCACCGGAAGCCTATGGTCTGGGCAAGGTGGAGGAGCTGTTTGACGAAGTCGCCAGCGAGGAGGACATCGCCACCGAGGAGCAGAAGCTGACCAAGGGTCAGATCTTCGTCAAGTACGTGCTGATGAACAAGGTGATCTGGCTGCTCTGCTTTGCCAACATCTTCCTCTACGTGGTGCGCATCGGCATCGATCAGTGGTCCACCGTCTACGCTCACCAGGAGCTGGGCTTCTCCAAGGAGATAGCCATTCAGGGCTTTACCTTCTTCGAAGTGGGCGCCCTGGTCGGCACCCTGATGTGGGGCTACCTCTCCGATCTGGCGAACGGTCGTCGCGGTCTGGTGGCTTGCGTGGCACTGGCACTGATCATCGCCACCCTGGGTCTCTACCAGCACGCCACCACCCAGTTCATGTTCCTGGGCTCCCTGTTCACCCTGGGCTTCCTGGTGTTTGGTCCGCAACTGCTGATCGGCGTCGCCGCCGTGGGCTTCGTGCCGAAACAAGGCATCAGCGTGGCCGATGGCGTCAAGGGCACCTTCGCCTACCTCATCGGTGACAGCTTCGCCAAGCTGGGTCTGGGCATGATAGCCGATGGCACTCCCATCTTCGGCCTGACCGGCTGGGACGGCACCTTCGCGGCGCTGGACATGGCCGCCGCCGCCTGCCTGGTGCT
The DNA here is from genome assembly GCF_000388115.1 of Aeromonas molluscorum 848. Classification (GTDB taxonomy): domain Bacteria; phylum Pseudomonadota; class Gammaproteobacteria; order Enterobacterales; family Aeromonadaceae; genus Aeromonas; species Aeromonas molluscorum. The sequence goes on along the minus strand of NZ_AQGQ01000104.1, from coordinate 6,900 downwards.
GATGGCCTGCGTGGCCGTGGCCGAAGAGCGCAAGATCCGCCGCATCAAGCGCGAGTTGAAAGCTGCCGAGCTGGCGACCCAGTCAGCCTAAGCAACTATCAGCAGGTGCAACCGGGCTGGCGATGCCGTCAGCCCGAGCAAGCATGAGCGGCTAGCCACTGAACGCTTGGTCACCGGGCGCCGCTAGTGTTTAATGCCTCCCTGAGCAGATGTATCTGCTCATCGCCGTGACCCCGCGCACAGCCAAGGCGTCCCTTTCTGGGACGCCTTGGCTGTTATCCTTGCCGGACACCATTGCTAGAGATATGCCACATACAGACCCCACCAGGAGGCGGGCCCCATGCTCAAGATTGCCCTCATCGACGATCACCAGATAGTCCGCTCCGGTTTTGCGCAGCTCCTCAACCTGGAGCCAGATCTTCAGGTGGTGGCCGAGTTTGGTTCGGCCCGTGATGCCTTGCTAGGGCTGCCCGGCTGCGGAGCCCAACTCTGTGTCTGCGACATTTCGATGCCGGATCAATCCGGGCTCGAGTTGCTCAAGCTGCTGCCCTCAGGCCTCGCCGTGGTGATGCTGTCGGTCCATGACAGTCCGGCGCTGATCGAGCAGGCACTGCAGGCTGGCGCCAAAGGTTTTCTCTCCAAACGCTGCAGCCCCGACGAGCTGATCGCCGCGGTACGCACCGCGGCCCACGGCGGCTGCTACCTCACCCCGGATATCGCCCACAAACTCGCCAGCAACAGCCAGGACCCTCTCACCAATCGGGAGCGGGAAGTGGCGCAGCTGCTGGCGCGGGGGCTGGAAGTGAAAGCCATCGCCGAACAACTCGGCCTCTCCCCCAAGACGATCCACGTGCACCGCGCCAACCTGATGGACAAACTGAAAGTCAGCAACAACGTGGAGCTGGCCCACCGCATGCTGGACAGCTGGTGATCTCCCGGTTTGCCAGCTATGTCGCCATCGCGCTGGCGGCCAGCTTCATCTTTGCCGCCGGCTGGTTTTGCCTGTGGAGCATCAGCCTGCATCTGGCAGGCACCCCCATGCTGGCGGTGTTGCTGTTTCCATTCGGCCTGCGCCTGGGTCTGTTGCTGCAAAGCCCCCTTGCCTACTGGCCGCCCTTGCTGCTGTGTGAATCCCTGCTGCTCTATTGGCTCAATCAGGAGATAGGCCTGCCGCAATGGCCGCTCATTCAGGCAGGCAGCCTGCTTACCCTGCTGCCGCTGCTCATCGCCCGCCGCCAGCAGGTACGCAACGACTGGCAGCAACTGCTGGTATTGCTCGCCACCGTCACGACGGCGGCGCTGCTGCAATCCCTGCTCTGGCATCTGGCCGGGGAAGATGGCCTCACCGCCCTGCTGCTCACCCTGACCGGCGGCCTGACCCTCACCTCCACCTGCATGCTGATCTGGCACTACCTCACCCGCGCGACCTGGGTGCCGCTGGGGCCCGCATTGGTGGATCAGCCGGTGGACTGGCGCTTTCGCCATCTGGTCTGGTATCTGCTGCTGTTCGCGCTGAGCCTCTGGCTGCAGCTCGGCCTGCCGGATTCCCTGGTGCGCTTCACGCCGTTTTGCCTCGCCATCCCTATCATGGCCATGGCCTGGCGTTACGGCTGGCAGGGGGCTCTGCTTGCTACCCTGATGAACACGGTGGCACTGATGGCGAGTCAGGCCTGGCACGAGCATCCACTGGATCTACTGCTCTCCCTGCTGGCCCAGAGCCTGACCGGCCTGCTGCTGGGGGCCGGCATCCAGCGTCAACGTGAGCTCAACCAGGCGCTGACCCGCCAGCTTGCCCACAACCGTCAACTCACAGAGCGGCTGCTGGAAACCGAGGAGAGCATTCGCAAGGAGGTGGCCCGCGAGCTGCACGACGACATAGGCCAGACCATTACCGCCATTCGCACTCAGGCAGGCATAACGCAGCGGCTCGCACCGGACAATGCCGGGGTCGGCCAGAGCAGTGCCCTCATCGATACGCTCTCCCTGGGTATTTACGATGCGGTGCGCGGCCTGCTTGGCAGGCTGCGACCCCGCCAGCTCGATGACATGAGTCTGGAGCAGGCGGTGCGGGGGTTGCTGCGTGAGCTTGAATTGGAACGCCACGGCATCGTCACCCGCCTCGAGTGGCAACTGGCGGATGAGGAGCTCTCCGACGCCCAGCGGGTCACCCTGTTTCGGGTTTGCCAGGAGGGGCTCAACAACGTGGTCAAACATGCCAATGCCAGCTCGGTCCGAATTCGGGCCCATAGACAAGAAGATCGCTTGCACTTGCAACTGGAAGACGACGGCTGCGGCCTTCCCGAACAGGCGCCCCAGGGTTATGGCCTGCTCGGCATTCGCGAGCGGGTGCAGGCGCTGGGTGGCAGCCTGCAGCTCTCCTGCATCCACGGCACCCAGCTGACCCTCAACCTGCCCTGGCGCAAGCGGGAAGATCGCCATGCATAACCAACCCCTTGCGAGCCGAATCTTATGTTGAACTTTATGAAAAGCGCGCCGCCCCAGCCGCTCATCCGTGATCAGGCAGAAATAGACGCCTGTTATCGCCATTGGCGCCTGCACCTGCTGCTGACCATGTATCTGGGTTACGCCGTCTTCTATTTCACCCGCAAGAGCTTCAACTTCGCCATGCCGGACATGCTGGCAGAAGGGATGTTGAGCAAAGCCGACATCGGCATGCTGTGGACCCTGTTCTACCTCACCTACGGCTGCTCCAAGTTCTTCTCCGGCATCATCAGCGACCGGGCCAATCCCCGCTACTTCATGGGGCTGGGGCTGATGGCCACCGGGGTCATCAATATACTGTTCGGCCTGTCATCCTCCCTCTGGCTGTTTGCGGCGCTCTGGGTTGCCAACGCCTTCTTTCAGGGCTGGGGCTGGCCCCCCTGCTCCAAGCTGCTCACCAGCTGGTATTCCCGCAGCGAGCGGGGGGTCTGGTGGTCGGCCTGGAACACGGCTCACAACGTCGGCGGGGCGTTGATCCCGCTCATCGTCAGCACCATAGCCCTGCAGCACGGCTGGCGCTACGGCATGATAGTGCCAGGGGTGATCGCCATCCTGGCCGGTTTTTTTCTGTGCTGGCGACTGCGGGACACCCCCAGTGCCATGGGGCTGCCCACGGTCGGGGAGTGGCGCCAGGATGCGCTGGAAATCGCCCAGCAGACCCAGGATGCGGGGCTCTCCCATCGCCAGATCTTGCGCAAATACGTGCTCGGCAACCCCTACATCTGGCTGCTGGCCTGCTGCTACGTACTGGTCTATGTGGTGCGCACCGCCATCAATGACTGGGGCAATCTCTACATGACGGAGCAGCGCGGCTTCGATCTGATGAGCGCCAACTCCGTCATCTCCATGTTCGAGGTGGGGGGCTTTATCGGTGCCCTGGTGGCGGGCTGGGGATCGGACAAGCTGTTCAACGGCAACCGGGGGCCGATGAACCTCATCTTCGCGGTGGGCATACTGCTGGCGGTGGGGTCGCTGTGGCTGATGCCCTTCTTCAGCTATGTGATGCAGGCAGCCTGCTTCTTCACCATCGGCTTCTTCGTGTTCGGCCCCCAGATGCTGATCGGCATGGCGGCGGCGGAGTGCTCCCATAAAAACTCGGCGGGAGCGGCCACCGGCTTCGTCGGTCTGTTCGCCTACATGGGGGCGGCGCTGTCGGGCTATCCGTTGGCCAAAATCATGGAGATCTGGCACTGGAACGGCTTCTTCGTGGTGATCTCAGTGGCGGCCGGAGTCTCGGCTCTGTTGCTGCTGCCGTTCCTGAAAGCCCAGGCTCCTCGCCAACAGGGCACTGCTCCCCTGCTCGGTAACAGTTGACACAAGATAACTGTTTATTTATACAGCAATCTTATGATGAGCACCTGGCTGCTCGCCCCCTACGTGACCGAGAGTTGAACCATGGAGACCTTTACCCCCAAAGCCGCCTTGCGCCAGCAGATGAGTGAACTGGAAACCTTGTTGGCCGAACTGGCAGAACAGCTCAAGCAGCTGCCCCTGCTGGAGGCACAGGTCTACCCCTTGCCTCCTGTGCTGCAAGGGCAGGAGCATGATCCCATCAGCCAGATAACGGTGGGACAGCTTTGCGGTGAGGCCGCCCGCGAGGCGGCTATTGCCGCTTATCAATACCATGGCGCCCGCCCTGGCTGCTCGACCAAGTCCACTCAACGCCTGCCTGGCTGGCTGCGTTTTCCCGCCAGTTGCGCAGCGCAGATCAGCACCCTGGTGGAGGAGATCAATCATTGCAAGCAAGGCTTCAAGGCTCAGGTGCAACAAGCGGGGGGGCGGGATGAGAAGTTCGAGCTGGTCCACAACGCCCTGCCCGGGGTCATCACCTTGCAGATATATCGCCAGCTCAGCCTGTTACGCGGGGAGCTGCACTCCCTCGGTTTCACCTGGGCGGACAAGCAGACCATCCGCCGCCTGAGCCGGGAGCAGGTGATCGCCATGCTCGAACGCAGCCGTCACTATGTGCCCATGCTGTCGAACCCGTCGCAGTGGCAGCAGATGGTGGATCAGGAGGTGTACGACATCCGTCGCCTGCCTGCCGACGCACAGCTGCGGATCCGCCGCCCGGTCAAGACTCACCCCATGGTCAACCTGCTGTGGCGCGATCGCGAACCGAGCAAGCAACAGATAAAGGCGAGCCTGCCACTGCTGCTCTGCACCGACAGCGCCCCCCTCATCAAGCCCCTCGGTCACTACTCCCCCCAAGCTGCGCCAGCCCAGGCGGGATCGCAAAGGGGGCGAACGCCTCCTCATCGACAGGATGCATCTCTATGTATATGAGCCTCTTGGCTAAGGTTGTTCCGTCCTTAGGGCTCGAGTCGCAAGCCGGAACCAGGCGGCCCAGCAACCCGCTGACCAGATGAAAAGGGAGAGGAGCGGCGACTCGGGCCGCTTGGCATTCTGCCAGGCAGCAAACAACAGGCGGCATAAAAACGCCCCTTCTCTTTGGGAGAAGGGGCGTGATCGGCAGGAAAGGAGGCGAGTATCAACCCATCAACAGGGCACGCAGACTCTCCACGTCCAGCCCTCTTACCTCGGACTGGCCGCTGAGCAGACCATCGGCCAGGGCGCGTTTTTCGTCGTGCAGGGCCACTATCTTCTCCTCCACCGTCTGTTCGCACACCAGGCGATAGACGGTCACCGGCTGGGTCTGACCCATGCGGTGGGCCCGATCGCTGGCTTGATCCTCCACCGCCGGGTTCCACCAGGGATCCAGGTGCAGGACGGTATCGGCCTGGGTCAGGTTGAGACCCGTCCCTCCCGCCTTCAGGCTGATCAAAAACAGCGGTACCGGCTCGTTGCGAAATCTCAGGATGGACTCCTGACGCGACTTGGCGGAGCAACCACCATCCAGGTAGCAGTAATCCCAGCCTCGCTTGCCAATGCGCTCGCGCAGCAGGCTAAGCAAGTCGACGAACTGGCTGAACACCAGCACCCGATGACCGTTGTCTATGGCCTCGCCAAGCAGGGCCATGGCCTCGTCCAGCTTGCTGTTGCTATAGGCCCACTCCGGCATGATGAGGGAAGGGGAACAGCACAGACGCCGCAACCGGGTCAGCCCGCTCAGCACGTGCATCAGGGCGCGGCCATCGGCACTTTGCACCTGCTGCACCACCTCGCGCCTGGTCGCCTCATAGAGCTGACGCTCCTCGGCCGACAGGCTGATATGATGCACTATCTCCGTCTTGTCCGGCAACTCGGTCAACACGTGCTGCTTGAGGCGACGCAGGATGAAGGGGCTGATCACGGCTCGCAGCAGCGCCATATGCTCCGGATCCTTCACCGCCTTGCCGAAGCGACGCTTGAACTCGCCCAGGCTGCCAAGCAGCCCCGGGTTGATAAAGGTAAACAGGCTCCACAGCTCCCCCAGATGATTTTCGATCGGCGTGCCCGACAGGGCCAGACGAAAATCGCCATCGAGCTGGAACAGCAACTTGGCACGCTGGGTACCGGCGTTCTTGATTTGCTGGGCTTCATCCAGCACCATGCTTGACCAGCGACGCCCTTTGAGCGCCGCGGCCAGTCCACCCAGCATGCCGTAGTTGACCAGCACCAGCTGACCCGGCCTGGCCTCGGCGATCTGCGCCTCTCTGTCCATGCCCGGCTCGAAGGTCACCACCTCCAGTTCGGGGGCGAAGCGAGCCACCTCCTCCTGCCAGTTGGTGACCACTGACTTGGGTACCACCACCAGGGCGGGGCCCAGGTGCTGGCGCATACGCAGCACGATGAGAGCCTGCAGCGTCTTGCCCAGCCCCATGTCATCGGCGAGGCAGGCGCCAAAGCCGTGATGGGCCAGCGTCGCGAGCCAGCGCACCCCATCCTTCTGATAATCCCGCAACGGAGTGAGCAGCTCAGGGGGACAATCCACCCCCTGCTGCCACTCCGCCTGCAACTCCTGCCAGGCGCTGTCCCCTTGAGTGCTGATCACCGAGAGCAGGCGGGTCAGCGGATAGGCGAGCCGGGTGTTGACCCTCTGCTCTTCGTCGAGCATGGCCCCCAGCATGGTGAGCCGCTCCACCAGCTTGTCGCTCAGCACCAGACTGGTCTGCTCGTCGAGCTGGACGGTACGCTGGCCCGGGGTCAACTGGCGCAAAATGAGTCTCAGATCCAGGATTTCGTGTTCATCCAGACTGAGGCTGCCCTCAACCTGGAACCAATCCTGGCGCCGCTCGATACGCAGGCTCAGGGCCGCTTCATCCAGACTCTTGAGGCGGGCGCTGTCCTGATGCCAGTGGATGCGTATCTGCTGCTCCACCAGCTCGGGCAGGGCATTGACCAGGGAGAGTGCCTGCTCCCCCTGCAACAACCATTCGGTACCGGGCAAGTCGATGGGCAGCTGGTTACGCAGGCTCTGGGCCTCCCGCTTCTCCTCAGCCAAGTCCCGCAGCCAGTAGA
>NZ_AQGQ01000103.1 GCF_000388115.1 Aeromonas molluscorum 848 | reverse complement strand
AGCTATAAGAATAAATCAATTTCGATAAAAATATTATTCAAGTTGATTGTTGTAGATATAACATAAAAATGTTGAGAATTTATATCTACTATCATAAAGCAACAAGGGCGACCACCCGGTCGCCTTTTTATTTTCAATTGCTTTCCAAGTCAGGAAATATTACCGAGCCGGTCGCTTGGCGCCATTTCCTTTGGCGGCAGGCTTGCCGCCCTGGGCTGCCGGTTTGGCTGAGCCAGCGCGAGTCGGGGTTTTACCCTTGTGCACGGGTTTCCCCTGTCCTGCCGCTTTGCCCTGACCTGCGCCTTGGGCCGCGGGCTTGCCGTTGCCAGCGCCTTTCTGCGACGGGGAACCAGCCGGTTTGCCATTGCCCGTCTTGCTGCCAGCCCCATTGCCCCGCTGGTGAACGATATTGCTGTGGCGGGTCAGGGCTGGTTTCAGTCCCTTGTTGATGCTGCGCTCGGCCTTGGCCTCGCCGCGCCCTTCCGGCGGCACCAGACAGCTCGGGCCGTTGCCGATCAGGTGACCCTTGCCCATCTCCAGCAGGGCTTCGCGGATCATGGGCCAGCCGGCCGGATCGTGATAACGCAGCAGCGCCTTGTGCAGGCGACGACGCCGCTCGCCCTTGACCACGAACACGTCCTCACTCTGGCGGCTGATCTTGCCGAGGGGGTTTTTCTCCGTGTAATACATGGTGGTGGCGTTGGCGAGCGGCGACGGATAGAAGTTCTGCACCTGATCGAGCTTGAAGCGGTTCTCCTTGATCCAGAGCGCCATGTTCACCATGTCTTCATCCGTGGTGCCCGGGTGGGCCGAGATGAAGTAGGGGATCAGGTACTGCTCTTTACCCGCCTCTTTCGAGTACTTGTCGAACAGCTCCTTGAACTGGTAGTAGCTGCCCATGCCCGGCTTCATCATCTTGGAGAGCGGCCCCTCCTCGGTGTGCTCGGGGGCAATCTTCAGGTAGCCACCGACGTGGTGCTTGGCCAGCTCGCGGATGTAGCGCGGATCTTCCACGGCGATGTCGTAACGCACCCCGGAGGCGATCAGTATCTTCTTGATCCCCTTGATGTCGCGCGCCTTGCGGTAGAGATCGATGGTCGGGGTGTGGTCGGTGTCCATGTGCGGGCAGATGGTCGGCCAGACGCAGGAGGCGCGGCGGCAGGTCTGCTCGGCCTTAGGACTCTTGCAACGCAACTTGTACATGTTGGCGGTGGGGCCGCCCAAGTCCGAGATGACGCCGGTAAAGCCCGGCACCTTGTCGCGGATCTCTTCGATTTCTTTCAAGATCGACTCTTCCGAGCGGCTCTGGATGATGCGCCCCTCGTGCTCGGTGATGGAGCAGAAGGAGCAGCCGCCGAAGCAGCCGCGCATGATGTTGACCGAGGTCTTGATCATCTCGTAGGCCGGGATCTTCTCTTTGCCATAGGCCGGGTGCGGCACCCGCTGATAAGGCAGGCCGAACACGCCGTCCATCTCGTCAGTTTCGAGCGGGAAGGCGGGCGGGTTGACCCAGATGATGCGATCGCCATGGGACTGGGCGAGCGCCCGGGCGCAGCCCGGGTTGGTCTCGTGGTGCAGAATGCGCGACGCATGGGCGTAGAGCACCTTGTCTTCCTTTACCCGCTCGAAGGCCGGCAGCTTGACGTAGGTCTTCTCCCAGGGCTTTTGTTTAGCGGGCTGCACCAGGATGGGCTTGGCCTCCTGCTCCATGGGAGCCGTGCCCTCGTCATCGCTGCAGGGCGCCCCTTCCATATAGGGGTTCATGATGGGATCGATGCGGCCGATACGGTCCAGCTTGCTGGAATCCACCCCGCGCCACTCCGGCAGCGGCTCCTTGCGGATCACGGCGGTGCCGCGAATGTCCTGCATGGTGGCGATGGTCTCCCCCGCCGCCAGACGGTGGGCCACTTCGATAAGCGGCCGCTCGGCGTTGCCGTAGATGAGGATGTCGGCCTTGGCATCGAGCAAAATGGAGCGGCGTATGGTCTCGGACCAGTAGTCGTAATGGGCGATACGGCGCAGGGACGCTTCGATGCCGCCGATGACCACGGGGACCTCCTTGAAGGCCTCCTTGCAGCGCTGGGTATAGACCAGAGTTGCCCGATCCGGCCGCTTGCCACCTATGTCCCCCGGGGTGTAAGCGTCATCGTGGCGCAGCTTCTTGTCGGCGGTGTAGCGGTTGATCATCGAATCCATGTTGCCCGCCGTCACCCCGAAGAAGATGTTGGGCTTGCCCAGGCGCATGAAGTCTTCTTTGGATGACCAGTCCGGCTGGGCGATGATGCCAACCCGAAAACCCTGGGATTCGAGCATGCGGCCGATGACCGCCATGCCGAAGCTGGGGTGATCCACATAGGCATCCCCCGTGACCAGGATGATGTCGCAACTGTCCCAGCCGAGTTGGTCCATCTCCGCCCGGGACATGGGCAGGAAGGGGGCGGTGCCGTAGCACTCTGCCCAGTAACGGGGATAGGAAAACAAGTTGGTAACCGGCTGCATTTTGAACACCTGGAACAATTCGGGTCGCGCATTATACCGGCAGAGCCCACCGGGGGCGATGGCTTTTTATCCCTGTTAAGGCAAGGGATAAGGCCATCGCGGAGGATGGCCTTAGAGGGCGCGCAAGGCAGGGGCGCGTCGGCGCCAGAATCGGTGCTGATGGCGCAGCCAGAGCTGATGACCCCCCAGCAGTACCCAGAACAGGGCGGGCAGCAGGAACAGGGGGTGGGTCGCCTCGCGCAGCATCAGCAACCCCAGCAGGATCATGACGAAGGGGCGGCTCTCGTAGAGCCAGAGCGGCCACGCCTGCTTGCGCTTGCCATCATTGCGTGGCTGGCTGAGCTGATACCAGACCAGGCCGCCAACGAGATAGACGGACAGACCGGCCAGCAGCAACCTCGCCTGTTCACTCACTCCCATAAGCAGGAGTCCGCAACCCAGGCAGAGCAAGGGCGCTGCCTCACGACGTGACAACTTCAAGATGAGCATCTCCGGTAGACCATGACTTCAATGTAGTCAATGGCCGCCTGGTCTGCGTCATCGGGTCACCAGATCGATCCATATGGTGGGGCCCGTCATACTCGGGGCGCGGTGCCGATGGCCTCATCAACCTGCTGGCTGCGCTGACCCGTCATCCCGGCCCGCCTGGCAAGCAAGTGATAACAGGCGGGGATCAGCAGCAAGGTCACCAGGGTCGCCAGACTCAGGCCAAAGAAGACCACAGTCCCCACCGTCATCCGGCTCTCATAACCCGCCCCCATGGAGAGCATCAGTGGCACGGCCCCTATCACGGCGGTAAGCGAGGTCATCAAGATAGGCCGCAAGCGGCGCACGGCACCGGCAATGATGGCCGCCTCGAAGGTTTCACCCCGCTGGCGCAGCTGGTTGATGAACTCCACGATCAGGATGCCGTTCTTGGTGACCATGCCAATGAGCATGATCAGGCCGATCTGGCTGTAGATGTTCATCTCCTGCCCTGTCAGCCAGAGGCCGAGCAGGCCGCCGAAGATGCCGAGCGGCACCGTCATCATCACCACGGCCGGGGTGATCAGGCTCTCGAACTGGGCTACCAGCACCAGATAGACCACCAGCAGCGCCAACCCGAACACCAGGGCCATCTCCCCCTGGTTATCGCGATAATCCTTCGAGTCGCCGGCGTAATCCACCGTCATGCCAGCCGGTAGATGTTCATTGGCCCAGCCATCGAGCAGGTCCAGGGCTTCGCCCAGGGTGTGGCCCGGGGCCAGATCCGCAGTCAGGGTTATCGCCTTCTGGCGCTGGTAGTGGTTGAGCCGGTTTGGACTGGCCACCTGCTTGAAGCTGGCCAGGGTTGAGAGACTCACCATCTCACCGGTGGCGGCTTTGAGATAAATGCGGCTGAGATCCGAGGCGCCATTGAGCTTGGTCTGATCGGCGCGCAGATAGACGTCATACTCCTCGCCCCTGTCCACATAGGTGGTCTTGGTGCTGCCGCCGAGCAGGGTTTGCAGGCTGTTGGCCACCGTCGACACAGGGATCCCCAGCTCGCTGGCCCGGTCACGGTCTATGGTCACCTGCAGCTCAGGGGTCTTCTCGGCGTAATCGAGATCCGGGTTGGTCATCAGGCCGCTCTGCTGTGCCAGCGCCTTGAGCTGATTGCCGACTTGGTTGATCTCGCCATAGTCGCCCCCTTGCAACACAAACTGTACCGGGGCGGTCGAGCCGCGTCTGAAACCGGGCTGGAAGGGTCTGATGGTCACATCCGGGATATCGGAGAGCAGGGTCGCCAACTCCTTGGTGAAGGCGGTGGCATTTTGCTCCCGCTTGGCCCAATCGGTGAGCTGGATGATGGTCATGCCGGTCTGGTCCCCCCCGCGACCAAAAGCCGGGGTGCTGAAGCTCATGGCCTGTACGACCCCTTTGCCGAGCAGGGGCATGATGGCGGCCTCGACCTGTTGCATGTTGCGTTTCATCCGCTCTATGCTGGTGCCCTCGGCCCCCTTTACGAACACATAGACGACGCCTCTGTCCTCGGTCGGCGTCAGGTTGGCAGGCAGCAGCTTGATGAGGCCGACACTGCCGACCAGACAGAGCAGCAATACCAGCAGGGCCCAGCCAGATCGGGGCAGCAGCCAGCCGAGCAGGCGGCGATAGTGCTTCTCGACCCGGCCCAGCACGCGATCCAGGGCCGCGGTCAGCGGGTTGGTGGTCGCCTTGGCCCGCATCAGCCAGGATCCCATGGCCGGCGTCAGCGTCAGGGCGACCAGAGAGGAGCAGATCACCGCCAGTGACAGCAGGATGGCAAATTCGGTAAAGAGCCTGCCTACCATGCCATCCATGAAGGCGATGGGCACAAACACCATCACCAGCACGGCCGTGGTGGCGATGACGGCAAAGCCCACCTCGCGGGTGCCGTGCCAGGCCGCCAGTAACGGAGGCTCGCCACGTTGCAGGTGATGGTGAATGTTCTCCACCACCACGATGGCGTCATCCACCACCAGGCCGATGGCGAGGATCAGTGCCAACAGGGTGATGAGGTTGATGGAAAAACCGAGATACCAGGCGCCGATAAAGGCCGAGATCAGCGATACGGGTACCGTGATGGCGGGAATAAGGGTGGTGCGCCCCTGCCCCAGGAAGAGATAGAGCACGGCCACCACCAGCAGGGCGCTGATGGCGAGGGTGTAGTAGACCTCTTCGATGGACTGCTTGATAAAGATGGTGGAGTCGTAATCGACCTCCAGGCTGGCCCCTTCCGGCAAGAAACGCTGCATGGCAGTCATCTTCTGCTCTATCCCCTGCGCCACCGCCAGGGGGTTGGCGGTGGACTGGGGAATGATGCCTATCCCCAGGCTCTCCTTGCCATTGCGCTGGTAGGCGCTGTCTTCGTTCTTGGCCCCCACGTCCACGTCGGCAATATCGGCCAGATAGACCGGCTGGCCATTGGCGGCCGTGCTGATCTGCAGGCGGCGAAAATCCGCGGCCGTGTTGTAGAGCCGCTCTATCTGCACCGCCACCGTCATGCTGTTGTTGCGGATCTCGCCGCCGGGCAGCTCTATGTTCTCCCGGATCAGCGCATCCTCGACGTCATTGACGCTGATGCTGCGGGCGGCCATGTCCACCGGGCGCAGCCGCACATACATGACCCGCTCCAGATCCCCCGATAGCATCACCTCGCTCACCCCGTCCACCAGGCTCAGAGGATCCACCAAGACCCGGTTGGCATAATCCGTCATGGCGGTTCTGTCCATCTGGCTGCTGCTGAAATTGAGCCAGATGGCGACATCGCCATTGCCGCTGTCCTTGGTGATAAGGGGGTCATCCACATCATCGGGCAGCTGGGTACGCGCACGGGAGATGGCATCGCGCACATCCGACACCCCCTCAACCATGTTCCAGCCCAGCTTGAACTCCACCGTGACGCTGGAACGCCCCTTGCGGGTCGAGGAGTTGATGTTCTCTATGCCGCTGATGCCCGAGAGTTGATCCTCGATGGGCTTGGTGACCTGGCTCTCCATCACCTCGGGGGCCGCCCCCTCATACACAGTGGTGATGGAGACGGAAGGCGTCTGCACATCCGGCATCTCGCGCACCGTCAACTTGGCGAACGCCACCAGGCCAAACACGGTGAGCAGGGCACTGATCACCACCGCCACCAACGGGCGGCGCACTGACATATCCGAGAGCCACATCAGCCGTTCACCTTCGCCAGATCCTTAACCAGCAAGCCATCCCGCAGGTTGACCAAGCCCTCCACCACGATGCGATCGCCAGCCTTGAGCCCCTCAGTCACCCAGACTTGCTCCCCGTGGGTTTCACCCAGGGTCACGGGCAGGCGCTTGACCCGTCCATCGGCCTCGAGGCGATAGACGAAGCGCTGTTCACCGAGATATTCCACCGATTGGGCCGGGATCAACGTCATCTGCTGGGCAGGCAGCGCCAATTCGACGCTGAGCAGCATGCCGGGACGCAGTTGGCCGGATGTGTTGGGGAAAATGACCCTGGCCTTGATGTTCTGGCTACTGTCGGAGACCCGGCTATCGACCGTCTCCAGGGCGCCGTGAAACGTTTGATCCGGCCAGGCTGAGCTGGTGCCACTCACCGTCATACCGGGTCGCAGCAAGGAGAGATAACGTTCGGGTACGGCCAAATCCAGGCGCAGCCTGGCAAGTTCGTCCAGATGCAGCAGGTTGTCGCCGTTACTGACCAGCGCCCCTTCGCTCAGGTCAATCAGGCTGACGGTGCCATTGAATGGCGCACGCAGCTCACGCAGACTCAGCTCATAGCGAGCCGCCGCCAGCCGGGCCTGGGCCATGGCGACGGTGGCCTCCTGGCCTTCGAGCTCGGAGCTGGTCACGGCACCACGGGCCACCAGACGTTTCATGTCGCGCAGCTTGCGCTCCTCGTCACGTACACTCGCCCCCTGCTCGGCCAGTTCGGCCTGCTGCTTGCCAATGTCGAGCTGGATCAACAGATCTCCGGCCTTCACCTGCTGGCCAGAATGGACCGCGATGCGAACGATGCGCCCCGTCACTTCCGGGCTCACCATCACGGCGCGATTGGCGACCAGCTTGCCGACCAGCTTGAGCATGGGCTCGGTCAGGGTCTGACTGACGGTCTGGGTTCGAATATTGATCGGGTGAGCCGCGCCCTTGGCTACGGGCGCGCCAGAGCGGTAATACCAGCCCCCGATAATCAGCAGAGTGAGCGCCGTGAGCAACAACCAGCTACGCATTTTCATTGATGGATCCAGCAAACAAGGGTATGAATTTCACAATAGAGGGCCATTCTAGCCCCAGTTCTTGCCGTGACTATGTATAAGTGTGACAAAAGGTTACAGGTGAAGTACAAGCTTTAACCGCCTGGACCCCGGATACACAGCGTGCTCGGTCATTCATGCGGCAATTCACCATCATCAAGGAGCAAAACAGTGGCACGAAGACCCAGATTGGGGCTCGCCCTTGGTAGCGGCGCCGCAAAAGGCTGGTCGCACATCGGTATCATACGCGGCCTGGAGCGGCTCGGGGTCAAACCTGATCTGGTGGCCGGTTGTTCCATTGGCAGCTTCGTCGGGGCGGCCTATGCGGCGGGCTCCCTCGATAACCTGGAGGAGTGGGTGCGCGGCTTTACCCGGCTGCAGGTGGTCAGCATGCTGGATCCCGCCCTCTCTGGCGGTCTGTTTCGCGGCGAGAAGGTGTTTGGCATCGCCGGCGGCCACTTAGGGGAGCCCAGTATCGAAGATCTGCCCATGCCATTTTCCTGCGTCGCCACCGAGCTCGATACCGGCCGCGAGATCTGGCTCAAAGAGGGCCCCTTGCGCCAGTGTGTGCGCGCCTCCTGTGGCATGCCGGGACTGCTGACCCCGACGCTGCTCAACGAGCAGTGGCTGATCGATGGCGCCGTGGTCAATCCCGTCCCCATTTCGTTGGCCCGCGCTATGGGCGCCGAGGTAGTGATCGCCGTCAACCTCAATACCGATATGCATCAGCCCTGGGATCAGGAACCGGATGAGGTGATCGAGCCTCAGAGCGGCTTGTTCGGTCAGTGGTTCAACCGGGGGGGCAACGGCAGCCCGACCCCGCCCGGCATGTGGAATGTGATGAGCAGCACCCTCAACATCATGCAGGAGCGGATCACCCGGGCCCGCATGGCGGGGGATCCACCGGAGATCCAGCTCTGCCCCCGCCTTGGCAACCTCTCCATCATGGATTTTCACCGGGCAGGAGAGGCCATTGATGAAGGCGAGGCTTGCGTCGAGCGCAACGCCCATCAGCTCAAAGAGGAGCTGACCCGGCTCGGGCTGCTGCCTGCCACGCCAGACCCCTCCCCCTAAGCCAGGATGCCCCCGAAAAAAGAGCGCCACCAGGCGCTCTTTTTGCACGTCTTCTCTGGAAGAGCCCCAGCCCCTTGAGCATGACGCGCTGGCGCGGCCGAGGTGTGTCGCTGGATGAAAAGAGCCGCTGGGCCAGCTTATGCACTGTGCCCATCGCGATGGATGGGACCTGATGGGGGGAGTGACGGGCAAAAAAATGCCGCCCTTGGGCGGCATTTTCATGGGAGCAATCTCAGGCTTAGCCTTTGACGAGATCGTCCGGACCAATCTGACCAATCTCGGCGACCTTCTTGTCGGCGAGCAGCCAGAGAGTGAACTTGTGCAGTTCCGGGTGATGAGCCAGGGCAACCAGGAAGGCGCCACCGACTTCACGGTAACCGAGTTCGTAGTTTTTCAGGGTGGTGGGGGGAACACCCAGCAGATCAGCAAACTTGGGACGGCTCAGGCCGACGGCTTCGCGGATCTGGCGGATCTTCTTGCCAACAGTGTCAATGTTTGAATTCATAATGGTTCCATACTCCGTATGGCGGATTGACTCCGCCTTATTTTTCGCGACGACTCGTAGTCAAGTGTATCAGTTTTGAACGGACTCGTTATGGTCGAGCCTCTATCTTATAAACGCCTTTTGGCGACAACCCTTAAAAACCTCGGGGATGTTAATCGCTCAATCGCTCGAGGTAAACAGTCTCGAAGAGAAACCTTTATGAAGGCCTGTTGGATCCTCCGTATAATCGACTGACTATCTATAACGAGTAATAAAAATGGCGTTTCCTGGAATAATATCCCGTCTACATCCGAGTCCCGCCCCGCAGGATCTGGCCCTGCAACTGCAACAAGGCCAGCATTATCGGGCGGAAGCCTTCTTATTACCTGCGTCCATGATGGGGCTGGCCAGCGAGATCTCATCGGCCCTGCCTGAGCGCATCAGCCTCTACCTGAACCAGGAGCAAGCCGGATTAACGCTACGTGGCCATGACGGCGCCTTGCACGCGGACGGCACTCTTAAACTGCATAATGGTCAGCACATTGAACTGGCCAAAGCGCCCGGACAAGGCAAGCTGGTCCCCGAATCTGGCCTGCGGGAGATGGGTCTCTGGCTGGAGGCGGGCCACAATCACTTCATCTGTCCTGCCGCGCTGCAACCCGTCGCGCGCGCCATCCTCAATATCTGGCCTCTCGACCCTTATCTGGCAAAACATTTTTTACTCAGCTTCACTCCGCTGCTCGAGTCGGCTACCGAACAAGATTTACTCGCCGTGCTGACAGCACGCCTGGACAGCGCCATCCCGCAACCAGACTGGGTTGAGGCCTATATGAAGCTTGAAAAGCGGTTGCATAGGACTTACTTAGACCACTGAACAACGAAGCTGAACCCCAGCTTGCGTGAGCGACACAATTTGGCTTATGCCTCTTTTGTGAGCTTGATCATGGTTTGAAATGGGAATACAGTGCGCATCGTCATCGGATTGACACCCTTTTGGGGTGGGTGAAATGTGTGCAAGCACGCCCCCCCTCTTCATGGATGAGAGAGATCCCGGATAACACGGGATCCCTGTCAGACTCCTTGCCATCGTTGGCAGAGCCTGCAGCTTACATAAATCAAAAAGTGCGAAGCACGTGATCAACGTGCCATCTCAACGAGGATATATTTATGATGAAAATGGCCCCTTCCCTGATCGCCATCGCTATGGCCACTCTGGGTGCTACTGCTGCTAACGCCGCTGACGATGTCTACTTCGGTGCCGGTGTTGGTGCTGCTCACTTCAACGGTCTGAACAACATCAACGGTGTTGACGATGGCACCGAAGATGCAGCCGCAGCCAACGCTTTCGTTGGTTACAACTTTACCGAGAACTTCGGTACCGAACTGGGCTACCAGTACGCTGGCCGTGGTAACACCGAAGGCTCCCGTTACGAGAACCAGGGTGCCACCCTGTCTGGTATCGCTCGTCTGCCGGTTGCCAAGGATCTGTCCATCTTCGCTGAAGGCGGCGCCTACTGGGCTCACACCGACGGTCTGGAAACTTCCGACACTCGCGTTTCCCCGCTGGCTGGCCTGGGTCTGACCTACAAGCTGAACGACGCCCTGGATCTGCAGGCTCGTTATCGCTACATGTGGAACGTCTCTGACCTGTCCACTGCTGCTTACAACACCTCTGATGACAACTACAAGTCCAACCAGAGCGTTGCGACTATGGAAGTGGTTTACCACCCGTTCCGTACCTCCTACGTTGAGCCGGTTGCCGCTCCTGTTGTTGAAGAAGTTGTGGCTCCGGTCATCGTTGAGAAGAACTTCACCATGAGCTCCGACGTGCTGTTTGCCTTCGGCAAATCCACTCTGAAGCCTGAAGGTGTTGATGCACTGAACGGTCTGTACCAGCAAATCATCGACGCTCAGCCGAAAGACGGTAGCGCCGTAGTTGTTGGTTACTCCGACCGCATCGGTTCCGACGCTTTCAACCAGAAGCTGTCTGAAGCTCGTGCCCGTACCGTAGCTGACTTCCTGGTCGGTAAAGGCATGGCCGCTGGTAAAGTGTCCATCGAAGGTCAAGGCGAAGCGAACCCGGTCACTGGCAACCAGTGTGACGGTATCAAAGCCAAGGCTCAGCTGATCTCCTGCCTGGCCCCGGATCGTCGTGTTGAAGTCCGTGTTGCTGGCGTGCAAGAAGTTCAGCAGTAATCTCTTCGAGATTCTGACTGCAAGGGGATGCATCGCATCCCCTTTCGTTTTTTTGGCCAGCTAGCGACAATCTCTGTCGGAGCTCTACCCCGCTTTTATCTCCCCACCCAGCCCTGCCCTCTCATAACGCTGCATATTCGTTCAGTAACTTGATCAACGTGAGCCAAAAGAATACAGTTATCACGCTTGTAAGGTATTGGATGAATTATTAAAAGTGCCTCTACCGGTTAGTTGTCCACGGAAGCCGTCGCTGCCGTGAGTAGCCAGGAGTCCTTCATATTCATTCATGCTGTCCGTGCTACAACACGGAGATATGCCATCCGGTTTCCCGGGTGCGTTGCATATGACTAAGAGTGCTCGCCAATGATGCGGCAAACTCAACGAGGATATAACGATGAAAATGAAAGTGGCACCGACCCTGATTGCCCTGGCCCTCGCGGCTGCCGGCAGCACCGCAGCCCAGGCTGCTGACAACGACTGGTACACCGGCATCGCCGCCGGTTGGGCCTATACCCACGACCTGGAAGACTTTGGCAAGAACGCCGATGTGGACAAGGACGCAACCGCGCTGAGCCTGTTTGGTGGTTATAACTTCACCGAAAACTTCGGTGCCGAGCTGGGCTACCTCTATGCCGGTAAAGCGGGCATAGATGGCGTCGACTTCAGCAGCAAGGGCGCCACCCTGTCCGGGATCGGCCGCCTGCCCCTGGGCGACATCTTCTCCGTGTTTGCCGAAGGTGGTGCTTATGTCTTCCACGCCAACGGCAACAACCAGAGCGACAACGGCATAGCACCGTTGGCCGGCCTGGGTCTGACCGCCAAGCTGTCTGATCTGATCGACGTGCAGGCTCGCTACCGCTACATGTGGGACGTGGGTGACGAGAACAAGACTGGCAACAACATGATCTGGGAAACCGACATGAGTGTGGCCACTCTGGAACTGGTTCTGCACCCGAACCGCACCTCCTATGTTGCTCCGGTCGCCGCGCCAGTGGTTGCTCAGCCCGAGCCGGTCATGGTCGACAAGAACTTCGCCATGAGCTCTGACGTGCTGTTTGCCTTTGGCAAATCCAGCCTCAAGCCGGAAGGGGTTGATGCCCTGAACGGCCTGTATCAGCAGATCGTTGAAGTTCAGCCCAAAGATGGCAGCGCCGTGGTTGTCGGTTACACCGACCGTATCGGCTCCGACGCCTATAACCAGAAGCTGTCAGAAGCCCGTGCCCGTACCGTGGCCGACTTCCTGGTTGGCAAAGGTCTCCCCGCTGGCAAAGTTGCCATCGAAGGGCAAGGCGAAGCCAATCCTGTGACTGGCAATCAGTGTGACGGCATCAAAGCCAAGGCTCAGCTGATCGCCTGCCTGGCACCGGATCGTCGCGTCGAAGTGCGCGTGACCGGCGTACAGGAAGTGCTGCAGCAGCAATAATGACTGTGTGAAGCCCTGCTAGCAGGCTGAATACCGTTTATTGAAAGAGGAGGCCATGGCCTCCTCTTTTATTTACATGAAGTTTTCAATCGAAGCTGTTTTGTCATGTATTATCCTGGAGCACCTTGATGCTCACCATCACTCCGGTCTTGAGATCCTGCTCACAGCCCAGGCACTCTAAGTCTGTGTTCAGCCACGCAAAATCATGGACGGTGGCTATAACTAGATGGTGCGTAACAACTCTTGCACAACAAAAAAGAGGATAAGCAATGAAACCAAGCCTGTTATCAGCACTGATTGCCGTGGCATTCGCATCAGCTGCAAGCCTTCCTGCCCAGGCCAACGACTGGTACGTCGGCGGTGGCGGCGGAGTATCCATTGGCCATGATCTGGATGATCTGGGTAGTGACGTCGACAAGAATGACACCGCCTGGAGCCTGTTCGGTGGCTATAACTTCACCGAGAATTTCGGTGCCGAACTGGGTTATCTCAACACCGGCGACTGGAGCGTCGATGGTGAGCAGTTCAGCAGTCAAGGGGCCACACTGTCGGCCATTGGACGCCTGCCTCTGGGTGACATCTTCTCGCTCTTTGCCGAAGGGGGTGCCTATATCTATCAGGTCGACACCATCAATGGCTCGGACAATGATTATGCCCCTCTGCTGGGGCTGGGCATGGGGGCTCAGCTGACCGACTGGCTCGACCTGCAGGCCCGCTACCGTTATATGTTCCGGGTCGGCGATGACCCCGACAATGGCAAGCTGGGCAGCGGCACTGATCGCTGGGTCACTGACGTCAGCGTCGCGACTCTGGAGCTGGTATTCCATCCGAATCGCCATGCCTATGTGGCGCCGGTCGCTGCGCCCATGGTGGCGGCGGCAGTCGCTCCGGTGATGGTCGACAAGAGCTTCTCCCTGAGCTCGGACGTGCTGTTTGCCTTCAACAAGGCAACGCTCAAGACCGAAGGGAGCAGTGCCCTGGATGATCTCTACCAGCAGATCGTCGAGGTCAATCCCAAAGATGGCCAGATCACCGTCATGGGCTACACGGATCGCATCGGCTCTGATGGCTATAACCAGACGCTGTCGGAAGCCCGGGCCCGTACCGTGGCTGATTACCTGGTCGGCAAGGGCTTGCCTGCGGATCGCGTCTCGACTCAGGGCCTGGGCGAAAGCAACCCGGTCAGCGGTAGTCAGTGCGACGGCATCAAGGCCAAGTCGGATCTGATCACCTGCCTGGCACCGGATCGCCGGGTCGAAGTCAAAGTCACCGGCACCCAGACCGAGCAGACGCCAGCGCCGGTCGAGCCGCAGCCCATGACGGAACCCATGGATAGCGAGCCAGCCAAAGCCTGACAACCCCTGCCTCTGTTGTGCAAACAAAGAAGGGATGCCTCGGCATCCCTTCTTTCATTCCAGCCTCTTTCGTTAGAAGGAGGTACGGCGATAGCGTCGATACAGAGGGCGCCAGAAGTTAGCCTCTATGGCCTTGTCGATCACCTCGTCCGGTGTCTGCACCGCCTTGCCCTGCAGCATGGCGGTCTTGGCCACCATCTTGGCGATGTAACGGGATACCTCGTGGATATCCGCCAGATCCGGCAGCAGTGACCCCTCCTCGCCTTTCACCAGGGGAGAGCACTCCGCCAAGGCGCGGCTGGCCGACATCAGCATGGCATCGGTCACCCGCTTGGCGCCTGAGGCGATGACCCCAAGGCCGATCCCCGGGAAGATGAAGGAGTTGTTGCACTGGGCGATGACATAGCGCTTTCCCTTGTATTCCACCGGAGCAAAGGGGCTGCCGGTGGCGACCAGCACCTGACCATCGGTCCAGCGAATGAGATCCGCCGGGGTGGCTTCCACCCGGGAGGTCGGGTTGGAGAGCGGGAATATGATGGGGCGAGCACAATGCTTGTGCATGGTCTTGACCACCTCTTCGGTGAACAGACCAGGCTGGCCAGAGACGCCTATCAGGATGTCAGGGCGACC
>NZ_AQGQ01000102.1 GCF_000388115.1 Aeromonas molluscorum 848 | reverse complement strand
GTTTCGAACATATTCTCGACCAGTTGGTGGAGATAGGCCTCCTCAAACACACAGTCCCCCTGGCCGACTTTCTCTACCATGCGCCCTCGGCCCAGTGGGTATTCTGGCGTCCCTGGTTCATGCTGAGTCTGGCTGCCACCGTCCTGATCCTGGTGCTGGCCCTCTATCTCTGGCTATGCAACGACCGATTGAGCAAGGAGGTTGCCCTGCGCAAGCTGCGCGAATCGGAGATCATGCAGCTCGCCCAGCGCGACCCCCTCACTGGCCTGCCCAATCGCCTCAGCCTGATGAACCGGCTGCGCGAGCAGATAGCCCAACCCGCACCAGGCTGCCTGCTGTTTTGCGATCTCGATGATTTCAAGCGCATCAATGACAATTTCGGGCACAGCCAGGGGGATGCCATCCTCTGCCAACTAGCCCACCGAATTACCAGTGCCATCGGCCATCAATGCTTCTTTGCCCGGCTGGCGGGGGACGAGTTTATCCTGCTGCTGCCCGGCTACAACCTTAAACAGGCACACGACGTGGCCGAGGTGCTCCGGCTCGTCATGGCCGCCCCCTTCGAGACAGACGGCCAAACCATGCAAGTAGGGATCAGCATCGGCGTCAGTCACTACCAGAGCGGCTGGAGCGCGGAGCAGTGGTTGATCCAGGCTGACAAGGCTATGTACTGCGATAAAGGCGTGGCCCTCACGGCACTGGTTGAGCAGTCGGGCTGACCCGCGCCTCACCACCGAGCCAAGAGAGCAGGCCCGCATCACTGTGGGCCTGCTGTTTCCAAGATGGGGCAGGTGTTTGCTCTGGGGAAAATGATCCACTAACTCTCCACTTGGCTATCTCAGAACGGCTGATACACCGCTGGCCGAGCAGTCAATGGTGACGCTTGGAACCTTGCAGGTCTGGGGAGCCGACCAGCCCTTGTTCAGATACAATACATAATGGCTCTGGAATAGTGTTCCCAGTCATCTGGGTGTCGACTTGAAATTGCTTCTCGTCATCCCCATTTGTTCTCCATACAATAGGGTGAAGGGACGACAAGGTTCGTCCCTCCCAGTACCAACGAGGAAAACAAGATGGATACCCGTTCTGTCTATACCGGCACCCAAGGTGCCGTACGTGATACCAACAAGGTGCTGCGTAACACCTACATGCTGCTCTCCCTGACCTTGGGCTTCTCTGCCATTGTCGCCGGCGTTGCCACTGTGATGAACATGCCGCCCCTGCACTGGGCCATCTTCCTGGTTGGGGTCTACGGTCTGATGTTCCTGACCGAGAAGAACCGTGACAACGGCATGGGCCTGGTATTCACCTTCGCCCTGACCGGCCTGCTCGGCTACAGCCTTGGCCCCATCATCAACATGTACATGAACAATGGCGGCGGCGAGATAGTGATGACGGCGCTCGGCGGTACGGCGCTGACCTTCTTTGGTCTGTCTGCCTATGCCCTGACCACCAAGCGGGATCTCTCCTTCATCGGTGGCATGCTGTTCGTCGGTTTCTGGGTGCTGCTGGTGGCCATGGTCGCCAACATCTTCCTGCAGATGAGCGCCCTGAGCCTGGCCTTGTCCGCCATGTTCATGCTGTTCTCTTCCGGTGCCATTTTGCTGACGACCCAGCAGATAGTGCGCGGCGGCGAGACCAACTACATCTCCGCCACCGTGACGCTCTATGTGTCTATCTACAACATCTTCCTGAGTTTGCTCAGCCTGCTCGGCGGCAACCGCAACTGATGACCACCAACCCCGCTCCGGCGGGGTTTTTATTGCATACTCCCCGGCCAGCCTGATCCAAATCAGGGTCATTTGATGGCGTTCGCGTTACACTGATGACCTCGAATCGCAAGAGACTCTCTTCCCCCATGCCTGTTGAATATTCCGGCCTGCTGCGCCGCCTGCTCACAGACAGCCATGTCTACTTTGCCCTCAAGGTACTCATCGCCATACTGGGTCTGCTCGCCATCGCCCTCGTCAGTGGCGATATCCAGCTCACCGTGCTGCTCTCTCTCGGAGTCGTCGCCGGGGCCATCGCCGAGACAGATGACAGTCTCTGGGGACGAGTCAAGAATCTGACCATGACGCTGCTCTGCTTCTTGTTCGCCTCCCTCTGCGTCCAGTACCTGTTTCCGACACCCTGGCTGTTTGCCATCGGGCTGGCTGGCTCGACCTTCCTGTTCGTCATGGTCGGCGCCCTGGGGCAGCGTTACGCGACCATCAGCTTCGGCTCGCTCCTGATTGCCATTTACACCATGCTCGGCGCCGCCAAGGCACCGGATCTCTTCTACCAACCGCTGGTGCTGACTGCGGGCGCCCTCTGGTACGGCGTGGTATCGCTCATCTGGCTCTGGCTTTTGCCCTACAAGACTCTGCACGAACAGCTCGCCCAGAGTTACTTTGCCCTGAGTCGTTATCTGCGGGAAAAATCCCGCTTCTTTCCTGCCGATGAACACGGCGCACAAGCCATTCGCCACAACCTGGCCCAGCTCAACATCCAGCTGGTCGGCTCCCTCAATCTCACCAAGACGGCCCTCAATGCCCGGCTGCACAGTCAGCGCCGCCAACCGGCCCCCGAACTCGCGGGTCTGTTGCGCCTCTATCTGTTGGCACTTGAAATACACGAGCGTGCCACCTCGAGCCACTACCCCTATAGCCAGCTCGAAGCCGAACTGAAACAGGGGCTGGTCATCGATGGCTTCCAGGAAGTCCTGCTACAACTGGCGGAAGCCTGCCAGCAGCTCGGCTACGCCATCTTGGTGCACAGCCCCTATCGCCATCCCAAGCGCATTCGCTGGGCATTGGAAGCCCTTGGCGATCAGCTCGAGTTCACTCACCTCAAGCAGCACTATCCCAAGAGCCTGCTGACCCCGATGAAGTTTCTGCGCCGCAATCTGGCCAGCATCAATCAGCTACTGACCAGTGCCGAGGAGCTGCAAAACCCGGCGATAACGCCAGGGAGTCTCCCCCCCCTGGCCAGGCCGCCACACATCCCCTTGCTGACCCAGTTGCGCCAGCACCTGAGCCTTGATTCCATGGTATTTCGCCATGCCCTGCGGCTGTCGCTTGGACTGGTGGTGGGTTATGGCATCTTGCAGGCCTTCCATCTGGACAAGGGTTACTGGATCTTGCTGACTGTGCTCTTTGTCTGCCAACCGAGCTACAGCGCGACCCGGCGCCGCTTGATGCAGCGCATGCTTGGCACCTTTGCCGGCCTGCTGGTTGGCGTGCCCATTCTCTGGCTGCTGCCAGACCTGCATGGTCAACTGGTGGTGATGGGGCTAGCCGCCTTCCTGTTCTTCACTCAGGTGCGCAGCAACTACAGCGCCGCAGTCTGCTTCATCACCCTCTATGTGTTGATGGCCTTCAACCTGCTCGACGGCATCGGTTTTGCCATCCTGGGCCCCCGCCTGCTCGATACCCTGCTCGGCTGCCTGCTCTCCTACGCCCTGGTGGCCTGGTTGTGGCCGGACTGGCAGTACAAGCGTCTGCCGCAGCTCATCGCCAACTCGCTGTCGGCAAACGCCCGCTATCTGGAGGCGGTACTCGCCAGCTTGCACCTGCGCCGCGATGAATCCCTGGACTACCGCATCGCCCGCAAGAATGCCCACCTGGCCGACAGCGAGTTGGCCATGGCCTGGCAGAGCATGCTGGTCGAACCCCAGCGCAGGCGCCGCTTCCTGGATCTCTGTTTCACCCTGACCTGGCGAAATCACGCCCTACTCTCCTACATCTCGGCGCTGGGTGCCCACCGGGATCAACTCGAACCCATAGAGGGGCTCAGCCAGATCAGCTGCCACCTGAGCCATACCTTGGCCCTGGCTGCGGGTCAGCTGGCCGGTGATGACCCCCAGGAGGCGCAGACCAGCTGCCCTCTGCCCGCCCAGGAGAGCACGGAGGAGCAGCTGATGCTGAGCCAGCAGCTGAATCGCATCAGCCAACTGGCCGATGAGCTGCTGGCGCTGGCCAACCAGAGCCGGTTGCTCACCGCGCCCCAAGACGCTACCATGCCGACCCCATCATGACTTGCCCCAAGGAGGCACTCATGTCCGATAATTCGGTGCTGACATGCAACGGGCGCACTATCGAGACCGACACCAAGGGCTATCTGCTCAATGTGAACGACTGGAGTGAGGAGCTGGCCGTGGTGCTGGCCGCCCAGGAGAATATCGAGCTAGGCGAATCCCATTGGGAAGTGGTGCGTTTCGTGCGGGCCTTCTATCTGGAGTTCAATACCTCCCCCGCCATTCGTGCCCTGGTCAAGGCGATGGAAAAGCAGTTTGGCCCGGAGAAGGGCAACAGCCGCTATCTCTACAAGCTGTTCCCCCTGGGGCCTGCCAAGCAGGCGACCAAGATAGCGGGTCTGCCCAAGCCGGTGAAGTGCATCTAAAACGCCACCAATAAAAAAGACCGCGCCAAGGCGCGGTCTTTATTATTTAGCTCGAAGGCTGCCCCACCGTCATCAAGGGTTGTAAGCCACCACAGAGCCGCTCAGGCCGGTTTGCTGACTCACCTTGGCCTGTATGCCCTGCAGCTTGGCCTTGGAGACATCCGGGCCGATGAAGACCCGGTTGATCTGACCCTGTACCGGCGTGCGTGGCACCGTATGAGCCGAGTAGCCCGACGCCCGCAACTTGCTCACCAGTGCATTGACACTGTCCTTGTTGCGGAAGGCGCCCAGCTGAAGGATCCAGCTGCCCTGAGCCGGTGCCGGCGCGGCCTGAGTGACCAGCTGCTTGCTCTGCAGCAGATCGTCCATGCTCTTGATCTGTGGCTTGGCGGGCTCCGGCTTGACCTGAGGCTTGGGTTGCGGCTTTGGCACTGGCTTGGGTTGTGCCTTGACCGGCTCTGGTTTCTTGGCAACCACGGGCTCTGGCTTGACGATCGGCTGGCTGGCCGCCTGCGCTGCCGCGCCTTGCTGACCCAAGGTCACAGGCGCTGACACCTCTTCGACCTGCCACTGCTGCGCAGCAGCAGCCTGCTGCTTGCTCGCATCATGATCGCTGGGCAGGGTACTGGCGGCAGAGACCTGGAGCGCGGGCTTGGCGGGCTCGAGCTCGGGGCGCAGCGGGATAGTCGCGAAAGCGTCGTCCTTTTGCGCAATTTTCTGGCCATCAAGCATGTCCGGCAAGAAGATGACCACCAGAGCCACCAGAATAACCGTGCCCACCAATCTGTTTTGGAACTTAGAAGCCAAACCTTACTCCTACCCTTGTGTTGCTACCCAGCCCGGCGCGCATGGCGCATTCAGGCCGGTTGTGTCGCCAGAATATCGGCAACAGTGTAAAACGATCCAAAGACAATGACCACATCGGCGGGACTCGAGTCGGCCAGCGCCTGCTGATAAGCCTCAGTCACGGCATCATGCTGTGTCACGCGCCCCTGCCCCTGTCCCAGCGCATTCGCCAGCTGGCCCGCACTCGCGGCCCGCGGCCCGGTAAGGCTCGCGAGATACCAGCTGTCGATGAGGCCGTCGAGCTCGGCAAGGGACCCCGCCATGTCCTTGTCCTTGAGCATACCGACCACGGCGCGGCGTACTCCGCTGCACGGAATGGCGCTCAGCTGACTGGCCAGATAGGCCGCAGAGTGGGGATTGTGGGCCACATCGACGATGACCAGAGGCTCGGTTTGCAAGCGCTGCATCCGGCCGGCCAGCCGCGCATCACGCAACCCTTTGCGGATTGCCGACTCGGGCAACGTCAAGCCGAGCCGCTCGAGGGCCGCCAGTACCGTCACCGCATTCATCAAGGGCAATGCGGGCGTTGGCAAGCCTTGATAGCATTGCAGCCCCCGATAATCCCAGCCGACCTTGGCATCTTCACGGGCTTGACCACTGAAGTCGCGGCCTACTTGATAAAGATGAGCGCCGAGGCGCGCCGCCTCGCTGGCGATCGTCGCCGGAGGATGGGGCTCACCGCTGATGGCGGGTTTGTCCGCCCGATAGACGCCGGCCTTCTCCACCGCCACCGCCTCGCGGGTATCGCCGAGCCAGTCGCAATGATCCAGGGCGATGCTGGTGATCATGGCCACATCGGATTCCACCACATTGGTGGCATCGAGCCGGCCACCCAGCCCGACTTCCAGCAATATCACATCGGGAGCATGGCGGCGGAACAACCAGAGCGCGGCCAGGGTGGCAAACTCGAAGAAAGTGAGCGCTATCTCGGCGCGGGCCGCTTCCACCTCGGTAAAAGCGGCGCAGTGCTCCTGCTCGTCCAGTTCCAGGCCATTGAGGCGCACCCGCTCGGTGAAACGCAGCAGATGGGGGGATGAGTAGACCCCAACCCTGTAACCGGCGGCCATCAGGATGCTGGCGGCCATGGCACAAGAAGAGCCCTTGCCATTGGTTCCGGCGACCGTCAGCACCTTGCCGGGCAACCTAGTCAGCCCCATGCGCCGTGCAACTTCGCCGACCCGTGTCAGACCCATGTCGATATTGACCGGATGGATCTGCTCCAAATAAGAAAGCCAGTCGACCAGCGACCGGCTTTGAGATTGTTGCATGTTTGAACTCATGTTCAGTCTTCGACGACCTGGGTGTTCATCAGCTTGGCGAACAAGCTGGCCAGACGATCACGCATCTCGCGACGATCGATGATCATGTCGATGGCGCCCTTCTCCAGCAGAAACTCGGAGCGCTGGAAGCCTTCTGGCAGCTTCTCGCGTACCGTCTGCTCGATGACACGGGGGCCGGCGAAGCCGATCAATGCCTTGGGCTCGCCCACATTGATGTCGCCCAACATGGCCAGACTGGCAGACACGCCGCCCATAGTGGGGTCGGTCAGCACAGAGATATAGGGCAGACCCGCCTTGGTGAGCCTGTCGAGCGCCGCACTGGTCTTGGCCATCTG
The DNA here is from genome assembly GCF_000388115.1 of Aeromonas molluscorum 848. Classification (GTDB taxonomy): domain Bacteria; phylum Pseudomonadota; class Gammaproteobacteria; order Enterobacterales; family Aeromonadaceae; genus Aeromonas; species Aeromonas molluscorum. Next base: position 7,840 of record NZ_AQGQ01000102.1, on the reverse strand, counting down.
CATCAGGGAGAACAGGGCTTCCTGCATCCGCGCACCACCAGAGGTGGAGAAGCAGACCAGACCGCGGCCCTCCTTGATGCTCTCCTCGACGGCGCGCACGAAGCGGGCACCGACCACGGAGGACATGGAACCACCGATGAAGGAGAACTCGAACGAACAGGCGACGACAGGCACCCCTTTGAGGGTTCCCTTCATCACCACCAGCGCATCTTTTTCCCCCGTCTCTTTCTGGGCGGCGGACAAACGATCCTTGTAGCGCTTGGAATCCTTGAATTTCAAAATATCCTGCGGCTCCAACTCGGCGCCGATTTCACTGCGACCATCTGCGTCGAGGAAACACTCGAGGCGGGCACGGGCGGTAATGCGCATGTGATGGTTACATTTGGGGCAAACCTCAAGGTTGCGCTCCAGCTCTGCCCGGTAGAGCACCTGTTCACAAGATCCGCACTTGGTCCACACCCCTTCCGGGATGTTATGACGACGGGGGGTAGTGATCTTGCTCTTGGGAAGGATCTTCTCAAGCCAGCTCATGGAATTCCTTAATGCTTTTGTGCCTGACAATACGCATCGAGCCTTGATAGTTCAATGACTTACGGCTCGATGGCAATAAACGACGGATCATTAAACCACAATTTTTCGGGCGCAGTTACTAAAAACTGGTCGTACCCGGTGCCGAGTCCGGCAGCCAGAGCGGGCCGAGCGGCAGCCTGGGCAGCCCCTGCTCGGCAGGATAATCGACGTCAACCAGATAGAGACCACCGGCTTTGGCGGTGGGGCCGGCCACGTCACGATCCTTGGCGGCCAGCACCTCGGCTATCCACTCCACGGGTTTGAGTCCCTGGCCCACCAGCAGCAGGGAGCCGGTGATGTTGCGCACCATGTGATGCAAGAAGGCGTTGGCGCGGATATCCAGCACTATGTAGGGACCGGACCGGCTGACGCACAGGTGGGTCACATTGCGCCAGGGACTCTTGGATTGACAACCCGCGGCGCGAAACGAAGTGAAATCCCGCTCGCCAAGCAGACTCTGGCCGGCTTGGTGCATCAGGGCTGCGTCCAGGGTCTCGTGGTAGTGACTGACGCCGCTGCCAAGGATGGCGGGGCGGAAGTTATGGTTGTAGATGACATAGCGGTAGCGACGAGCGGTGGCGCTAAAACGGGCATGGAAGCCCTCATCCACTTCCTTCACCCAGCGCACCCCGATGTCGGGGGGCAAGTTGGAGTTCACGCCAAGCGTCCAGGCGCTCTCGCTGCGGATGGCCTGGGTATCGAAGTGGATCACCTGACCGGTGGCATGCACCCCAGCGTCGGTGCGCCCGGCGCACTGTATGCTCACCTCGTGGTTGGCGATGCGGCTGAGGGCCTTTTCCAGCTCCTGCTGGACGCTGATCACTTCCCGTTGACGCTGCCAGCCAAAATACCGGCTGCCGTCATATTCAATACCTAGGGCAATTCGCATGAGTCTGAGTATCACTCTTTGAGAGAAAACGCGGCGAATTATACCCACACCGTCAGAAATATCCCAAAAAGAAGGGCGACCCTGGGGTCGCCCTGCTTGCATCCGGCTATCAGGCCAGCCGCTTGAGCAGCTTCTCGGCCTCGTTGCGCTGCTTATCGTTGCCCTGCTCGGACGCCTCGACCAGCAGCTCGCGAGCACTCTCCTTGTCATCTATCTCAAGGTAGGCCCGGGCCAGATCCAGCTTGGCACCCACGCCGCCGTCATCGGCATCCACATCGAAGCCGTCGGACTCTGGCAGTACCTCGGGGAAACCATCCAGTCCCACATTCAGGGAGAACCCCTGATAAGGCTCCTGCTCGCTCTGGTTGGCATTGGCATCGGCCAACAGGCTGTCTATCTCGACGAAGTCATCGGCCGCAGCCTCAGCCCTGGGTTTGAGCTCCTCGCCGGGTTCGACTTCTGCGAAGGCATCCTCGAAATCGGCCAGGGCCAACTCATTGGGATCCTTGGCTGGCTCAGGGCTCATGCCCCACTCAGCCAGCAATTCGTCTGCAGTCTGAGATGTGTGATCAGTGCCGGACACGGGTTCATCGTCCAGGCTGGTATCGAGATCGCTGAAGTCCAGCTCCGGCAGCTCATCATTCTCAAGGGCGGCACTGCCCTCGGGAGATTGGGCGGCGAACCGATCCTCTTCGGCATCAAGCTCGGCATTGAGATCCGCAAACAGGGCGGCTTGCAGCTCCTCCTCGCTCATCAGCTCCTGATCGGCAGCCGGATTGAACTCGCTGGCCAGATCCATTTCGGGCTGTTCGGGGCGCTCGAACTGCTCATCGGCGGCGAGATCCAACTCGGGCACCAGTTCAGGATCCCGCATCTCGGCTTCCCGAGCCTGCTCCCCTTCATCGCTAAATACCAGGTCCAGATCGTCCGGCTCAACTCGGTGCGCAGCCGCTTCATCGACAGCAGGCGCGGCGCGGGCAACAGGCTCTTCATCAATGTCGGCACCGATGAGTTGATCGAACTCGCTCATCTCCTGCCCCATCACCACGGAGGTGGTCTCGGAGAGATTCTTCTCTTGCTCTTCCAACTCGCGCCGGGCACGGGCCCGCAGCCAGAGCGTCACCAACGCCAATACCAGCAACACGGGCAACAGTATGATCATGGCGAGGTTCAAAGGTGACGCGAGCAAGTCCGTCAGCCAGTTCTGCGCCGGGGGGGCTACTGCCACAGGCGGCACAGGGTTGGCCCTGAGCTCGGCCACCTCTTTTTGCAAGACAAGCTGATCTTGCAGCTGCGCCTTGAGGGTTTCGACCTCCTCGGTCAGGGACTGCAGGCGCATCTTGAGCCGGTGATTCATCTCGGTTACTTGACCGAGCTGGGCATTGGCATCTTCCAGCGCCAGGGCCATCTCGGTAACTGGCTTGCCCTGAACAGTTTCAGTTGCGACCGGCAAGGGCGCTGGGGCACCACTGGCGACATTGGCCAGTGCCGTTGTCTGTGCGCCGCTGGCCAGTTTGCTGACTTCGCCGGGCACCTTGGCGGGGGTCGCAGCAGCCGCCAATACCGGGGCCACGACCGGGACCGGTATTGGGGCTGCCGATGCGGAGGCAGGCTTGACGATCTGTTTAGGAGCCGACTTGACAGGCGGCTTGGCCTGAGGCTGAACACTCTGTTTGCTGGCAAGATACTTGGGACTCAAGCCTTTCCAACTGGCGTTATCGCTGTTGAAGCGTTGGCGAGCCTGGGCATCCGTGTGACGGCGCGCTTCAGCTTCGCTTGGCAGCGTGATGCTGGAACCCACCAAAATATGATTGATGTTGCCATCGGCAAAGCTGGCGGGATTCTTGTCGTAAATGGCGACCATGGTCTGGTAGACACTGATCCGACTGCTCGGTCTGTGCTTGCTGGCGAGGCTCCAGAGGGTATCGGTGGAACGAACCGGACCATAACGGCGGCCCCCTTGATTGAGGGAGGCAATAGGTTGCGGTGAGCGTACCGGCTGGGCCTGACGCTGCACGGGCGTCACGGGCTGAGTCGGCCGAGTCACCTGGCTTGCAGGTTCATCGGGTCCCTTCAACTCCACGAAGAAGGGATCCCGGCTGGCCTCTTCGGCAGAAGCAGAAGTGGTATTGAGCAGACTCAACGCGAGCAGCGTCGCCAGTGTTATGCGGGAGTGTCCCATGTTCGTTCCTTCGTATGACGGCCTATCACATTGAAAAATCTGGATAGTTGCCCCAAAACAGTCGGTTCAATATAAATCAGGCTCGAGTCTCAAGCCAGTCATCCGACGCAAATAGCACCCAATTCGTGCCCGAGTGTAGGGGTAAAGTTAATTAATTGATATTAAGGGGGAATATCGAAGCCGCTTCCTGCAACTTCGATCACACTCGGCCTCTCTTGGACGAGAGGCCAGGTGTCGATAGGAGCTTACAGGTAGTCGCGGATCAGCAGTTCGGCAATTTGCACACTGTTGGTCGCCGCGCCCTTACGAACGTTATCGGCCACGATCCACATATTTATACCGCAAGGGTGAGAAATATCCTGACGGATGCGACCGACCATGACGTCATCCTGCCCGGTGGCGTCGCCAACCGGCGTCGGATAGCTGGCATCGTCGTCAAACAGGTTGATACCGGGCGCGACCCGCAGCAGGGCCTTGACCTGTTCGGCATCCAGCGGCTGGTGCAGCTCGACGTGCAGCGCCTCGGCGTGGCAATAGAACACCGGGACCCGCACACAGGTGGGGTTCACGGCGATGCTGGCATCGCCCAGGATCTTCTGGGTCTCCCAGACCATCTTCATCTCTTCACGGGTGTAGCCGTTGTCGGTGAACTCATCGATCTGCGGGATCAGGTTGAAGGCGATCTGATGAGGGTAGACGCTCACCTCCGCCGGCAGACCGTTGAGCAGCCTGGCGGTCTGGCCAGCCAGCTCACTCACCCCTTCCTTGCCCGAACCCGAGACAGACTGATAGGTCGCCACATTGATGCGGGCAATGCCCACTTCGTCATGCAGGGGCTTGAGCGCCATCAGCATCTGTATGGTGGAGCAGTTCGGGTTGGCAATGATGTTGCGATTGCGAAAATCGGCCAGGGCATTCGGGTTCACCTCCGGAATAACCAAGGGCACATCTTCGTCATAACGGAAACAGGAGGTGTTATCGATGACGATACAACCCTGTTCGGCGGCAATAGGGGCCCACTTGGCAGACACTTCGGAACCGGCGGAGAAGAGCGCTATCTCGACCTTGCTCCAGTCGAACTCTTCCACATCCAGGATCTCGAGGTTTTTTCCGTCAAAGCGCACCGTGTCACCGGCGCTGCGGCTGGAGGCCAGGGGATAAAGGGTAGCGACCGGGAAGTTACGCTCTGCCAGGATCTCGATCATGGTCTGACCAACGGCGCCACTTGCGCCCAATACCGCTACGTTAAACTGCTGGCTCATCATTCTCTCCTCTCAAATGACTAAGGAGGGCTCTGGGCCCTCCCGCTGCAGGACGCATCCTGCTTGTCTATGGCTGTAAATCGGTGGTACTTGTTCTGTGATAACGGGATGCTAAGCACCCCTTGACGGACTCAGCGCTGGCAGTCAAAACCCAACGCAGCCAAAGCGGGGGCAGCTGCGAAGGGACCGCTCAGACGCAGGGCCGAGAGCTCGCGCCGCTCGGGATAGTCCTTGCGCTGGCCATCGAAGCTGCCCTCAATGGCGAGTCGACTCCGAAAGCGGGCATCATCGCGGCGCACGTCATAAATCAGATGCACCAGCTGCTTGATCAGGCCCTGATCAAGCCCTCGTCCAAGCGTGAGCTCGCTCACATCCGGCGTGGGCAGCAACTTGTGCAGATCCCCGCGCGGGTTACGCCCCGTCTGCTGGCACAGTGCCTGATAGAGCATCCAGGTACCGCGCGCCTTGCCCTCCAGGCTGTAACCGGCAATATGAGGGGTGGCAAGCTCGGTATGGTCTACCAGCGCCGTCAGAATGTGGGGCTCGTTCTCCCACACATCCATCACCAGCCGCAACGGGCTTTCGCCGCACTGGCGGGTGAGCAGGGCCTGATTGTCCCACACCTCGCCACGGGACGCATTGATGAGGATCTGCCCGGCTGGACGGGCGGCGATGTGGGCGGCATCGAGCAGGTGGTAGGTTGCATCGGGCCCCTCAGAGGTGATGGGCACATGGAAGCTGACGATGTCGGCGCGAAGGGCATCCGGGTAGTCGACAAACCCTTCCCCCTCAGCCGCCAGCTCCCCTGCCCTCGCCCGAGGCGGATCGCAGCGCAGCACCCGCATGCCGAGCGCCTCGGCCTTGCCTGCCACGCACTCTCCCGTGTTGCCTGCTCCGATGACGGCCAGACTCATGCCCGCCAGGGTCAACTCATAACGCTCGGCCAGCACCAGCAGGGCGGAGAGCACATAGTCCCCCACCGACTGCTTGTTGCAGCCCGGAGCGCTGAAAAAGGGGATGTTGCGCGTCGCCAACAGAGCCTTGTCGATATGATCCGTGCCTATAGTGGCGGTGCCAACGAAGCTCAGCCTGGGGGAGTTGGCAAGCAGACTGGCATCAACCCGGGTTACGGAGCGCACCAGCAACACATCGGCATCCTGCAGATCCGCCGCGGTGATATGCCGTCCGGGCAAGGGAATCACCTCGCCAAATTCGGCAAACAACTCGCAGGCATGGGGCATATTTTCATCGACGACGATCTTCATTGGGCTCTCTTCATGTTCAAGACGGATGTTCACAACCGGCCACAGGCGCGCCATTCTAGCCCATACAAGGCAACGGGTCAGACACTTATTCTTCTCTCTTCTACCGCCACGGACGCTTGACTGCCCCAGCCCATACAAACCAAGTAGTCAGACACTTATTCTTCTCTCTTCTACCGCCACGGACGCTTGACCGCCCCAACCCATGCAAACCAAGTAGTCAGACGCTTATTCTTCTCTCTTCTACCGCCACGGACGCTTGACCGCCCCAGCCCATACAGACCAAGTGGCCAGGCGCTTGTTCTTCTCTTCTCTCCTCTGACAGCACTGGCGCTTCATTGCCCAGGCCCACACTGGTCAAATGCCCAGACGCTGATGCGCGAACCAACATTGGCCACCGCACTGATTTGTAACACCATGTTGTTGGCCCCATCTCGCGGCTTGACCGACAAGCGGAGACTGGCACAATGTCGCCTCTTTGTTACCTGTTGCCCCGCGCACCGTTGCGAGCCCCGTTATGCCAACCCATCCCTCTTCATTGCCGCGCAGCCAGGCGCTTGCGTTCAGTGCCGCCCTGATCCTGCCGCTGATATTGCTGCTCTGCCTGCCCTGGCAGCCTTTTATGGTCAACGCGCTGCAATCGGACTGGTTGTGGTGGCCCTATGCCCTCACCCGTATGGTGGATATTCCCGGCCTTGCCATCAGCATCGCAGCCCTGCTGCTGCTGACCCGCTATAAACTGGCCCTCACTCTGCCCGCCCTGCTGACCTTGGGTGCGCCCTCTTTGCCGTGCTCGCTAGCGACTGGGTCATCAAGAGCCTGATCAAACACCTGACTCAGGAGCCGCGGCCCTATTTGCTCTGGCTGGAGAGCCAGCAGCTGATCCCTGCCATCCAGCAGTTCTACGCTAGCAAGGTCGAGGTGCGCAGCGAACAGGTGCATGCGGCGAGCCAACTGTTGGCCCTGCCCCAGTGGCTCGGCAACCACTGGCAGGCGGAAGTGAATTACGCCTTCCCCTCCGGCCACAGTATCGCCGCCATGAGCCTTGCCCAATTCTTCGGTCTGATCTGGCTGGCCCGAGCCCCTCACGGGGTCTGGCTGCTGCCGCTATGGGCGCTCGCCATCGCTCTGTCACGCACCCTGATCGGCATGCATTGGCCACTGGACGTGCTGGCAAGCGCCCTGCTCGGCAGCCTGACCGCTCTGTTCGCCGCCCGCTGGTGGCTACGCCACTATTGACCGCCAATCACCACCAGTGACGCCTACCCTGGCAAATATGACAACGGGCACCCTGAGGTGCCCGTTGTCATATCAAACAATGTGCAAGGGGCTCGACTTAGCCTTGGTTAGCCTGCCACCCCTGCGGGTATTTGTAACCGACAAAACGCTTGGCGGCATAGGCCTTGAACGCGGCGGAGTTGTAGGCGGCAGCGACATCCTTGGCAAATGGCGTGTCGGCATCGCCGCTCCTGACCACGACCCAGTTGATGAAGTCATAGCTGCGTTCGAGGAAGAGCCCCTCGGTAAAGGGGATACCGCTCGAGGCCGCATAATTGCCATTGATAACGGTAAAGTCCACATCTTCCCGCGAGCGGGGCAGCTGGGCCGCCTCCAGCAGAACCAACTTGAGATTATGGGGGTTGCCGACCACGTCAAACTCGCTCGCCTTGAGGGG
>NZ_AQGQ01000101.1 GCF_000388115.1 Aeromonas molluscorum 848 | reverse complement strand
ACACAAACTGACCTCGGCCACTCCCTACAATGTCCTCCCAATTGGCCCATGAGGACAGATAGATGCATCCCCGCTTTGCCAAGATACTCGACCAGCTGCCGACGTCCCTGAGAGACGTCGTGACCCCCATGCTTGGCGATGACTTTGCCGCCAGCTTCAGCCAAGACCAGATCCAGCAGTTGCTCGCTGCAAGCCAGCTTGCCGAGCGTGAGCTGCGCCTGGCCCTGTTGCCCCTGGCCGCCGCCTGTTCGGTTGCCCCCATCTCCCGCTTCTTCGTCGGCGCCATCGCCTGTGGCCTCAGTGGTCGCTGGTATCTGGGCGCCAACATGGAGTTTGCAGGGCAAGGTCTGTTCCACTCGGTACATGCCGAGCAATCCGCCATCTCCAATGCCTGGCTCAGTGGCGAGACCGGGATCAGCGAGATCACGGTCAACTACACCCCTTGCGGTCACTGCCGACAGTTTATGAACGAACTGAGCACGGCCAAGGCATTGAAGGTTTCCCTGCCCGATACCATCAGCACCCTGCAAGCCTTCTTGCCCCACTCCTTCGGCCCGGCGGATCTGGATATCAGCGATGCCCTGATGAGCCCGCAGCACCATGATCTGACCCTAAGCAGCGACGATGCCCTGGTGCTCGCCGCCCTGGCCGCCGCACGCCAGAGCTATGCCCCCTACAGCCAGGACTTTGCGGCGGTCGCGCTGGAGTTCAATGACGGTCGTATCTTCTGCGGTCGCTACGCCGAAAACGCCGCCTTCAACCCCAGCCTGCCGCCCATGCAGATGGCCTGTGCCCATGCGGTGCTCAATGGCGCAGATCTGGGTGAGGTACGCCGTGCTGTCCTGATAGAGAACAGCAAGGGTCAGATCAGCCAGCAAGATGCGGCCAGATCTGTGCTCAAGGCGCTGGGCAAGGTCGAGCTGGAATACCAGGCCGTTTAACCTTCCCGGTCGTGCAACTTAACCAGAGGGAGCCAGGCCCAGGGTCAGGCTCCCTTCTTGTTGTTCTGCCCCGCGGCATGATGAAATGTGCATAAAAAAGGGCCCGCGATTGCGGGCCCTTTTCATGTTTGCCTGAAGCGGAAGATCACTCTATCGCAGACTCCACATCGGTGAAGTACTCAATCTTGGCGGACTTGCGCAGCCCTTCGACCAGCGACTTGTAACTGGCCTGAGCCTTGCCCTGACCGAGCTGCCCTTGCAGCATGGTCAGCATCTGGGAAGCCTCGGCAGGCACGTTGACCTGGTCCAGGGCAACGATAACGCGATCGCCATTGGCCTCGGTCACCAGGTCCACGCTCGGCTTGCCATCTTTGGGATGGGGCAGGCGGAAGGCGTCGGCCAGCAAGTTCTGATCCAGATCCTGGGTGAAACGAGCGACCCCCTTGTGGGTTTCAGACTTGAGACCCAGCGCCGTCAATTGGGCGCTGATATCTTCCCCGGCCTTGATCTGCTCGAGCAGGCCCTGGGCCTTGCCGCGGGCAATCTCGCTCGCCTTGTCGTGGGTGATGGCGGCAACGACCTGCTCCTTCACCTCGGCCAGCGGCTTGGCAGCTTTGGGCTGATGACCGGTCACATGCAGCACCAGCGCCTTGCCATCGGCCAGCTCGATCACATCCGAGTTGGTGTTCTCCTCGCGCAGTTGCTCGGAGAAGGCGGCATTGAGCGCCTTGCCATCATTGAGCGGCGCCGGGGCATCGGCCTGAGTGAAGTAGTCAACAGATTGCACCTTGAGCCCCAGGGCATCGGCTGTCATGTCCAGCGAGTCCGGGTTTTCGAAGCTGGTATCGGCCATCTTCTGCTGCAGATTGAAGAACTGCTCCTTCGCCTTGTCTGCCTGCAGACGCGTGATGGTATCGCTCATCACATCGTCAAACGGTTTGGTCTGTGCGGCTTGCACGCCCAGCAGCTTGATGATGTGGAAACCGAACGGGCTCTTGACCACGGCGGAGAGATCCCCCTCTTTGCCAAGGGCAAAGGCGGCTTGCTCGAAGGCCGGATCCATGACGCCCTTCTCGAACCAGTCCAGTTCACCGCCCTGTTTGGCGGAGAAGGTGTCGGAGGAGTTGGCCTTGGCCAGGGCTGCGAAATCGGCACCGCCCTTGAGTTCGGTCAGCAAGCCTGCGGCTTTCTGCTCGGCGGCCTGCTCATCCTTACCAAGGGGGATCAGGATGTGCGCCACGCGGCGACGCTCGGCACGCTGGAACAGGTCCTGATGCTGGTCGTAGTAATCCTTGGCCTCCTGCTCGGTCACCTTGATATCTTTGCTCAAGCTGGCGGCATCGAGCAGCAGATAATCGACCTTGACCTTCTCATCGCTCATGAAGCGGTTGCTGTTGCTCTTGTAGAACTGCGCCACCTCCTCATCAGTCACCTTGACCTCGCCCACATAGTTGTCGGCGGCCAGACGCACCAGACGCAGATCCCGGGTCTGGTTATAGAGCTTGTCGAGCTGTTCGGCCTCGCTCTTGAGAGCGAACTCGGTGCCCAAGAGAGCGCCAACCAGTTGCTGGCGTACCATGTCCTGGCGCAGGGAGTCGCGGAACATCTCGGGGGTCATGTTGGCGCGGCGAATGAGCTGCAGGTAGAGGTCGTTGTCAAACTTGCCCTCTTTGGCAAACTCCGGCATGGCGACGATGGCCTGCTTGATCTGTTCGTCACTGATCCGCAAGCCAAGCTCATGGGCCTTGCTGTCAACCAGCGCCTGATCGATCAGGCGATCGAGCACGCTGCGACGGAACTGTTTCATGTAGTCAGGGTTGGCGGCCAGCTGGCTGAAGGCTTCTCCCATCTGGGATTCCATGCGGGCGCGCTCATTACGATAGGCATTTTCCAGCGCCTGCTGGCTGATTTCAGTCCCGTTGACGGTAGCGGGGGCGGTACGAGCAGGGCCATTGAGGTAGCTGCCTACTCCGGCCAAGGCGAAGGAGAGGATGATCAGGCCCAGGATTACCTTGGCGACCGTGCCCTGCGCGCCTTCGCGTAGTTTATCCAACATCATGTGTGTACTTATGCTCCCGAACTCGATGGGCATGAATAATGAAAAGGCGCACCGATTGCGATGCGCCTTGGTCAATCAGTATGAGGGAGAGCCCTCTAACTTTGTCTGGTCTGCGACCAAGGACGGAGCCGACAGGATCAGCAACCGACTCAGTTTACAGCGTCTTTCAGAGCCTTACCGGCCTTGAAAGCAGGCACTTTGCCTGCAGCGATCTCGATGGTCGCACCAGTTTGCGGGTTGCGGCCAGAACGGGCAGCGCGCTCACGAACAGCGAAAGTACCGAAACCAACCAGAGCAACCTGGTCACCCCCTTTCAGGGCTTCGCCTACGGCATCAATGAAAGCATCCAGCGCACGGCCAGCGGCGGCTTTGGAGATATCGGCGCCGTCTGCAATTTTGTCAATCAGTTGAGATTTATTCACTCTTATATTCCCCTTTTATCGAACATCGCTGCAGCAGTGATTTCCCTGGCCGCAACAAGTGGAGGTTTTATAGCAAGCCTCCTGGCCAGTTGCAAGTGACAATATGGCGCAAACCCGCGCCACATCACGCATTGCGACTGATCATGAGTACCGGATCGGGGGTCAAGGCTACTGCCGTTATCCGGCGCTTGCAAGCCTTAACCCCCGAGCACGTGCGCCAAGTTTGCGGCGCATCAACTTTTATACGACAGAAACGCGTTCGAAACCCTGTGGATTGTCCTGCAATGCCAGTTCCAACACCTCATCAATCCAGCGAACCGGATAGATTTCAAGATCTTGTTTGACGTTGGCCGGGATCTCTTCCAAGTCTCGTTCGTTATCTTTCGGGATCAACACCCGCTTGATGCCACCGCGATGGGCTGCCAGCAGCTTCTCTTTGAGGCCACCGATGGGCAACACTTCGCCACGCAGGGTGATCTCCCCCGTCATGGCCACGTCGGCACGTACCGGGTTGCCGGTCAGACTGGAAACCAGGGCAGTACACATGGCGATACCAGCACTCGGACCATCTTTCGGGGTAGCCCCCTCGGGTACGTGTACATGGATGTCGCGTTTCTCGTGGAAGTCGGCGTTGATACGCAACTTCTCGGCGCGAGCCCGCACCACCGTCATGGCAGCCTGGATGGACTCTTGCATCACATCACCCAGGGAACCTGTGTAAGTGAGCTTGCCCTTGCCTGGCACATTGGTGGTTTCGATGGTGAGCAAATCACCGCCGACCTCGGTCCATGCCAAACCACATACCTGCCCAATCTGGTTCTGATCGGCGGCCTTGCCGTAATCGAAACGCTGAACCCCCAGGTACTCCTTGAGGTTGTCCTGATTGACCAGAATATGCTTGATACTTTTGTCCAGCAGGATGCGCTTGACCGCCTTGCGGCAGATCTTGGAGATCTCGCGCTCCAGGCTACGTACCCCGGCTTCCCGGGTGTAGTAACGAATGACACCGACCAGTGCGGAATCCTCTATGGTGATCTCCGCTGGTTTCAGGCCATTGCGCTGGATCTGCTTGGCGACCAGATGCTGCTTGGCAATATTGAGCTTCTCATCCTCGGTGTAACCGGACAGACGGATCACTTCCATCCGGTCCAGCAAGGGACCCGGGATGTTCATGGAGTTGGAGGTGGCCACGAACATGACGTCCGACAGGTCATAATCCACTTCCAGATAGTGATCGTTGAAGCTGTTGTTCTGCTCGGGATCCAGCACTTCCAGCAACGCGGAAGCGGGATCGCCGCGCATGTCGGAGCTCATCTTGTCGATCTCATCGAGCAGGAACAGTGGGTTCTTCACGCCGACTTTCGCCATCTTCTGAATGAGCTTGCCGGGCATGGAACCGATATAGGTACGACGGTGGCCGCGGATCTCGGCCTCGTCCCGCACGCCGCCGAGCGCCATGCGCACATATTTGCGGCCGGTCGCTCTGGCAATGGATTGACCGAGCGAGGTCTTGCCTACGCCGGGAGGCCCAACCAGGCAAAGAATGGGGCCCTTGAGCTTGTTGACTCTCGCCTGCACCGCCAGATACTCGAGAATGCGATCCTTGACCTTCTCCAGACCATAGTGATCCGCGTCCAGCACCTCTTGCGCCTTGCCAAGGTCTTTTTTGACCTTGGAGCGAGTACGCCAGGGCACCTGTACCATCCAGTCCACGTAGCTACGCACTACGGTGGCTTCGGCCGACATCGGAGACATCATTCTCAGCTTGGCAAGTTCCGCCTGCGCCTTGTCATGAGCATCGGCAGGCATGCCAGCCTCTTCAATCTTGCGACTGAGTGCCTCGAACTCATCCGGCGAGTCTTCCAGCTCACCCAGCTCTTTCTGGATGGCCTTCATCTGCTCGTTGAGATAGTACTCGCGCTGGCTCTTCTCCATCTGCTTCTTGACCCGGGATCGGATGCGTTTCTCAACCTGCAAGAGGTCAATCTCCGACTCCATCATGGCCATCAGAAACTCGATGCGCTCGGACACAGAGGCAATTTCCAGCACCTTCTGCTTGTCTTCGAGCTTGAGCGGCATGTGCGCGGCCATGGTATCGGCCAGGCGCGCCGCATCGTCGATCGCCGAGATCGAGGTGAGCACCTCGGGCGGGATCTTCTTGTTGAGCTTGATATAGCCCTCGAACTGACCGATGGCGGAACGCACCAGCACTTCCTGATCCTGCTCTTCGATGGGCGTGGAGGCGATGTACTCGGCCTCCCCCACAAAGAAGTCCTGACCGTCGATCATCTGTTCGAGACGCGCACGCTGGCCGCCTTCGACCAGTACCTTGACGGTTCCGTCCGGCAGCTTGAGCATCTGCAATATGTTGGCCACAGTCCCGACCGAGAAAATCTCCTCGACGGTAGGCTCATCGGTTGACGCATCCTTCTGGGCTATGAGCAGGACTTTCTTGTCTTGCTCCATGGCCGCTTCCAGACAGCGAATGGATTTTTCCCGCCCCACGAAGAGTGGAATGACCATGTGGGGGTAAACCACCACGTCACGAAGAGGCAGGACGGGAATCTTGATGCGTTCTGAACGCTCTAGGTTCATATATGTCCTCTCGGCTTGTTATACCGTTGGCAAAGCGCTTGGCTGAGTATATGGGGGCGTAAAGATGAGATTCAATCGCCTTGGCCGTAAAAAGCAAGAAAGGGGCAAAATGCCCCTTTCATCTGATTAAAAATCAGTCTGTTACTCTGACGCAGCCGCCTGGGTATCGTTGTTTTCGTAGATCATCAGGGGCGCAGACTCCCCCTTGATCACCGTCTCGTCGATCACCACCTTGCTGATACCGTCCAGGGACGGCAAGTCATACATGGTGTCGAGCAACACGGCTTCGACAATAGACCGCAGACCCCGGGCACCGGTTTTGCGCTCCATCGCCTTGCGCGCAATGGCGTTCAAGGCATCGTCACGAAACTCCAGCTCCACCCCTTCCAGATCGAACAGGGCGGCATATTGCTTGGTCAGTGCGTTCTTCGGCTCTTTGAGGATCTGGATCAGCGCCGCTTCATCCAGCTCGGTCAAGGTCGCGACCACAGGCAGACGACCGATGAACTCGGGGATGAGACCGTACTTGATCAGATCTTCCGGCTCCACCTTGGCAAAGGTCTCGCTCAAGGAAGCCTTGGCGTCCTTGGATTTGACCTCGGCGCCAAAGCCGATACCTGCCCCTTTGTGGGAACGCTGCTCGATAACCTTGTCCAGGCCAGCAAAAGCTCCGCCACAGATGAAGAGGATCTTGGAAGTATCAACCTGCAGGAACTCCTGCTGCGGATGCTTGCGACCCCCTTGCGGCGGAACAGAGGCAACGGTGCCTTCGATCAGCTTGAGCAGGGCCTGCTGTACCCCTTCCCCGGACACGTCGCGGGTGATGGAGGGGTTGTCCGACTTGCGGGAGATCTTGTCGATCTCGTCGATGTAGACGATGCCACGCTGGGCCTTCTCCACGTCGTAGTCGCACTTTTGCAGCAGCTTCTGGATGATGTTCTCCACGTCCTCGCCCACATAACCGGCTTCGGTCAGTGTGGTGGCATCGGCCATGGTGAAAGGTACATCCAGCAGGCGGGCCAGGGTCTCGGCCAGCAGGGTCTTGCCGCTACCGGTCGGGCCTATCAGGAGGATGTTGGACTTGCCGAGTTCGACACCACTGCCATCGCCGCTGTTACGCAGGCGCTTATAGTGGTTGTAAACGGCGACCGCCAATACCTTCTTGGCATACTCCTGACCGATGACATAGTCATCCAGGTGCGCACGAATTTCGTGAGGGGTCGGCAGGGCATCGCCATCACGCTTGGGAGAGATCTCGCGGATCTCTTCACGGATGATGTCATTGCACAGCTCGACGCACTCATCGCAAACGTAGACGGAAGGGCCAGCGATCAGCTTGCGCACTTCATGCTGGCTTTTGCCGCAAAAAGAGCAGTAGAGCAGCTTGTCACCTTCACCCTTGCGTTTCTCTGTCATTCAGCAACCTCGTTGTATCAATAGAGGATGATCAGTCTGCTGAGTTTACAACAGACCGGTGTACCCTGCGTTAGGCGCGCTGGTTAAACACGCCATCCACCAGACCATAGGCCACTGCCTGCTCTGCCGACATGAAGTTGTCACGATCGGTGTCACGCTCTATGGTGGCCATGTCCTGGCCGGTGTGGAAAGCCAACCGCTCGTTCAGGGTATTTTTGATCTTCAAGATTTCCTGGGCATGGATCTGTATGTCCGATGCCTGGCCCTGGAAACCGCCAAGCGGCTGATGGATCATTACCCGGGCATTGGGCAGGCAGAAACGCTTGCCCTTGGCGCCACCTGCCAGCAGGAAGGCCCCCATGGAGCAGGCCTGCCCCATGCAGACGGTGCTCACATCCGGCTTGATGAACTGCATGGTGTCATAGATAGACATGCCTGCCGTTACCGCGCCGCCTGGGGAGTTGATATAGATGGAGATGTCTTTATCCGGGCTCTCGGACTCGAGAAACAAGAGCTGGGCCACGACCAGATTGGCCATGTGATCTTCAACCGGACCGGTCAGGAAGATGACCCGCTCCTTGAGCAGACGGGAGTAGATATCGTACGAACGCTCACCCTTGGCAGTCTGCTCGACCACCATGGGGATCAGGGCATTGCGGGGAGAATCTGTCACGTCGTTATAGTTTTTGTACATAAGGCATTGTCCCTAAAATAAAATGGCCCGAGTGGACATCACACGAGCCATTATACTTAACAGTTTTGACCTTAAGTCAAATCTTCTTAGGCAGCGGCGCCAGACTTGTTGATCACGTCGTCAAAAGCCACTTCTTTTTCGGTCACTTGCGCCTTGGAGAGGATCAGGTCGATGGCTTGATCTTCTACTGCCAGGTTGCGAACGCCATTCAGCATCTGCTCATTCTTCTGGTAGTACTCGATCACTTCCTTCGGATCTTCGTAGGCGGTGGCCATGGACTCGATCAGTGCGGTAACACGCGCGTCATCAGCCTTGATCTCGTTGGTGCGGATAACATCACCCAGCAGCAGACCAACGCGGACACGGCGCTCGGCTTGAGCCTGGAACAGCTCGGCTGGCAGCTCAGGTGCTTGACCACCCTGGAAACCACCAAAAACGCTGCAGCGCCTGCTTGCGCAGGGCCTCGATCTCTTGCTCGACAGCCGCTTTAGGCAGATCGATCTGGTTGGCTTCAACCAGGCCGTTCAGCACTTGCTCTTTCACGCTGTTTTTCAGCGCTTGAGTCAGTTCGCGTTCCATGTTCTTGCGCACTTCGGCTTTCAGATCGTCAACAGAACCGCTTTCGATACCGAAACGCTTGACGAACTCTTCGCTCAGCTCAGGCAGCACCTGCTCTTCAACCTTGATGAGCTTGGAGGCAAACTTGGCCGCCTTGCCTTTGAGGTTTTCAGCATGGTAGTCAGCCGGGAAGGTCACTTCGATGGTGAACTCGTCCCCTGCTTTCTTGCCGAGGATGGCATCTTCGAAGCCCGGAATCATGCGGCCAGCGCCCAGCTCCAGCGTGAAGCCTTCGGCCTTGCCACCGTCGAACTCTTCACCGTCGATGGAACCGACGAAGTCCATGGTGACACGCATGCCAGCGGCAGCGGCGGCGTCAACATCAGCCCAGGTGGCGTGCTGCTTGCGCAGGGTGTCGATCATGTTGGCCAGGTCGGCGTCCTTGACGGTCGCAACCGGCTTCTCAACCTTGATGGCATCCAGACCGGCAACTTCGAATTCCGGATAGACTTCGAAGGTGGCGGTGAACTCAAAATCTTCGCCCTCTTTGATCTCTTTCGGATCCATGGTCGGGGCACCGGCCGGGCTCAATTTGCTCTCGATGATGGCTTTGATGAAGTTGTTCTGCATCATCTCATCGGCAACGCGGGCATGAGCCATGGCACCAAACATCTTCTTGATGATGGCTACCGGAGCCTTGCCAGGACGGAAACCGTCGATGCGACGGGTCTTGGCCAGGCCATTCAATTCTTTACGTACGGCAGCGTCAACAGCGGCAGCCGGTACAGTGATGGTAAGACGGCGTTCCAGACCTTGGGTTGTCTCTACAGAAACTTGCATTCTTTTACCTCGTTCAACTCAGCACTCTGTGCTGACCCTTTATTGCCCCTGGGTCGAGACCCGGAGTCTTCCTGTTTATAAAGACAACGACTGTCTTTGTGATGAGAAAATATGACGCGACATTATAGCGGCGCACTTTGGTCGCGTCGAGCCGCAGAGCCCCACATCCCTGCCCCTGAAGCGGCAATTAGTGCAATTCTGTGGTGGATATGGGGCAAACGGGGGCCAACTTCAAGGGGAAAGGGTGCAAGAATTTGCACTGGCTCACTTTTTCCTCGATAAATCGGGGAAAAATGCTCTTCGGTGAGCCACAGGCTGCGACTCTAATTGACAGTTCAGTATGGCAAGGAGTCTATTCACATATTGCGTCCCCCGCCCCGCGCGGCTATGGTGGCAACCAATTTGGATCTGGAGTCAAACTGATGGGCTTTTTTCGCTTTGTGTTCAACCTGCTGTGGTTTTTACTCGGTGGCGTCATCATGGGACTGGCCTGGTGGCTGGCGGGATTGCTCTGCTTTGTCTCGCTCATCGGCATTCCCTGGGGCCGCTCCTGCTTCGTGATCGGCACCTTCACCTTCTTCCCCTTCGGCAAGCAGGCCGTGAGCCGCAAGAGCATGATGGGTCAAAGAGACATAGGGACTGGGACACTGGGCCTCATTGGCAACATCATCTGGTTCCTGGTGATCGGCATCTGGCTCGCCATCGGCCACATCGCCTCGGCACTGGCTTGCTTTGTGACCATAGTGGGTATCCCCTTTGGTATACAGCACCTGAAGCTGGCACTGATTGCCCTGGCTCCCATAGGCCAGATGGTGGTTACCAACCAGGAAGCGGAATCAGGCCGCTATATTCGTTGATAACCAACGGGCTTGATGCCTGATTGGGAAAAGGGGCAGACTAGGGTCTGCCCCTTTTCATGTGTTCTGTTCACCCATTTGCGAGGCCTCCATGCTGCCCAGCCACTTCTTCGCCAATCTCTCCCGCATGAAACTCATCTACCGCTGGCCATTGATGCGCAACATACAGCCGGAGAACATCGCCGAGCACAGCTTGCAGGTCGCCATGGTGGCCCATGCACTGGGGCTCATCCATAATCGCCTGTTCGAGGGTCAGTACGATGCCGATCGCGCCGCCGTCATGGCCCTCTATCACGACAGCAGCGAGGTACTCACCGGGGATCTGCCCACGCCGGTCAAGTACTTCAACCCAGAGATTGCCAGAGAATACAAAAAGATAGAACTGGCCGCCGAGCAGCGACTGCTGGCACTGCTGCCTCCCGAACTGGTGGAGGATTTTCGACCTCTGCTCGATTCCGCCGCCCAGGACAGCGAGCTCAGCCGGCTGGTCAAGGATGCAGATACCCTCTGCGCCTATACCAAATGCCTGGAGGAGATCAACGCCGGAAACCGGGAGTTTGAACCGGCCAGCAAGCGTCTGGAACAGATGCTGGCGCAGCGCATGAGCCCGGCCATGCGCTACTTTATCGACGTGTTCGTGCCAAGCTTCTCCCTCCCCCTCGATGAGCTCAGCGGACACTGACCCGCCTGCGCCGCAAATAGAAGAAGGGCCCTATGGGCCCTTTTTCATTTCTGTCATTGTTGTCGCGAGCAATGCTGTTCATAACGCATCGTTCGATCAGTGCCCCAGCTCCCGGGACGGCACCAGACCGCTCGCCCGCCAGGCCGGGTAGAGGGTCGCCAGCAGACTCATCAAGATGGCGGCACCTGTGACGATGGCCATGTCCTGCCAATGCAGTTCGGTGGGCAGAAAATCGATGAAGTAGATGTCGGGGTTGAGGAAGCGGTGGCCGATCATCCCTTCGATAGCACTCAAAATCTGGGTCAGCTTGCTCGAGAGCAGACCGCCGAGCAGGGCGCCGAGCAGGGCGCCGAGCACACCGTTCACCATGCCCTGGATGACGAAGGTGAGTCGGATCTGGCCGGGGCTGGCCCCCATGGTCTTGAGAATGGCAATCTCGCTGCGTTTCTCGTTCACCGCCATCACCAGGGTGGAGACGATGTTGAAGCAAGCCACGGCCACCACCATCAGCATCACCACATACATGACGGTGCGCACCATCTGGATATCCTGATAGAGATAACCCTGGCTGTTCATCCAACTGCGGATATAGACATGATGAGGGAAGCGCTGGGCGGCAGCCACTGTAATGGACTGGGCCTTGAGCACGTCACCCACCTTGAGGCTGAAGCCCTCCACATCCGTGCCCATGCCGGTAATGGCCTGGGCATCATTAAGGTGCATGAAGCCGAGCAGGCCGTCGAGCTGGCCGCCAAGTTCAAGCAAGCCAACCACGTGCAGCGCTTCGCGCCTCGGGTTCTTGATGCCAGCGGCATCCCCGCCTTGCGGCAGCAAGATGACCACCTGATCGCCGATGCCGACCCCCAGCTTGTCCGCGATGGTTTTGCCGAGGATCACACCGCGCTCACCGGCCTTGAGCTCGCGAAAGCCCCGCCCTGTCATGAAGTTGCCGGCATCGGAGAGATTCGCTTCGAGTTCGGGCAGCACGGCGCGCAGCTGCACCCCCTTGAGGGCGCTGCCATGTTCGAGCAGGCCGCTCAGCCGGATCACCGGGGCCGCAGCCTCGATGCCGGGCTGGGCCAGCAGATAGTCACGCAGCCTGGGCCAATCGGGCAGCGGCGTCTCCACCGCATCCAGCTCCCCGTGGGGAATGACGGCCAATACCCGGTCTTTAAGCTCCCGCTCGAAACCGTTCATGGCGGAAAGCCCCAGGATGAGCGCCATCACCCCCAGCGCAATGCCGATGAGGGAAGAGGCCGAGATAAAGGCGATGAAACCGTTGCGACGGCGGGAGCGGCTGTAGCGCAGGCCCAGAAACAGGGGCAGCGGCTTGAACATCAGGCAACCTCCGCCATGACGCCGCTCACCAGATTCACCCTGCGGTGCAACTTGGCAGCCAGGCTGAGATCATGGGTCACCACCACGAACGCCGTGCCCAGTTCGCGGTTCAGCTCGCATAAAAGCTCATAGACGGCGGTGGCGCTGGCATGATCCAGGTTGCCGGTCGGCTCGTCCGCCAAGACCAGGCTGGGCTCATTGACCAGGGCACGGGCGATGGCCACCCGCTGGCGTTCGCCACCGGAGAGCTCGGACGGCCTGTGGTTGAGACGATGGGATAGCCCGACCCGGGCCAGCATCTTGCTCGCCTTGTCACTGGCCGATGCCACGGACTCACCGGCGATGAGCAGCGGCATGGCGGCATTTTCAAGGGCGGTAAATTCGGCCAGCAAATGGTGGAACTGGTAGACGAAGCCCAGCTCCTGATTGCGGAATCTGGCCTGAGTACGGCTGTCCCAGTGATGAATATCCTGACCCTTGAACTGCACTGAGCCGCTGGAGGGATTGTCCAGCGCGCCCATCAGGTGCAGCAGCGTGGTTTTACCCGAGCCCGAGCTGCCCACCACGGCCAGCATCTCGCCGGGAGCGACACACAAGTCGATCCCCTTGAGCACCTGGGTCTCCAGCTCCCCCTCTTGATAGACATGAGTCAGTCCCTGACAACGCAGCAGAGGTTCGTGCAATAAGGGCTCATTCATAAGGGGGACTCCACTCACATCGGGGGTAGAAACAGAAGATGAATTATTCATGGCGCAGTGCCTCGGCCGGGCGTACCCGCGCCGCACGGGCCGCAGGATACAAGGTGGCACCGAAGCTGAGCAGTACGGCGCCGGCCAGTATGGTGACCACCTGCATCGGCTCGACGATGACGGGCAGACCACTGCCCCCCGCTGCCATGTAAAGGTTGAGGCCCAGCCCGCTTAGCAAAGGGTTGAGGCCCAGGCAGAGACCCAGGCCCGCCAAGGCGCCGAACAGGGCACCAATCACGCCGCTGGATGCCCCCAGCACCATGAAGATCCTGACGATACCAGACTCGTTCATGCCCATCGTGCGCAAGATGGCCACCTCCCCTTCCTTGTCCGTCACCACCATGACCAGGGCAGAGAGGATGTTGAAGGTGGCGACCGCGATGATCAGCACCAGCATCAGTCCCATCATGCGTTTTTCCATGGCCACGGCCTGGAACAGCTCGCCGCGCTCCCGTCGCCAGTCTTGCCACTGATAACCGTCCGGCAGCGGCGTCTTGATCACGGCGTCGGCCGCGAAGGGATCATCGAGCCAGAGCCGCAGACCGCCCACCTGATGTTCAGGCAAGCGCAGCAGGCGCTGGGCATCCTGAATGGCGATCAGGGCGATTTGATCGTCCACATCGGCGCCCACGCCGAAGATGCCCGAGACGGTGAAGAGCCGCTGAGCGGGTACCCGGCCAAAGGGAGTGAAGCGGGTGCCTTCGGTCAGAATAAGACGCACCTCATCCCCCAGACCGACGCCGAGTCGACGCGCCACGCCCTGCCCCAGCACTATCTGGTAGTCACCGCCCTTGAGGGAGGCAAGGCGCCCCCCCAGCATCTGGGAGTGCAGAATGTCATCTTTTGGCCAGTGGGCGGGATCGATGCCTTGCACGCTCACCCCGGTCAGCTGACCGGGGCTTTGCAGCATGCCCTCGCTATCGAGCATGGGCGCTACCGCCACCACATGGGGCAATTTGGCAAGATCAGGCAGCCCCTCGGGGGCGGTATCGATGCGCCCGGCCTCGCTGGTCAGCACCACGTGGGGGATCACCCCCAGGATGCGCCCCTTGAGCTGCCCCTCGAAGCCATTCATGACGGAGATCACCACCATCAGGGCCGCGACCCCGATGGCGATGCCAAAGGTGGAAAACAAAGAGATGAAAGAGACGAAGCGATTACTGCGCCGTGACCCTGCATATCGCAGGCCAATGGCCAGCGAAAGGGGCTGAAAAAGTCCGGTCTTCAAGGATATGCACGTTGCCAACAAAATAAGATACCGGATAATAAAGGGAAACCGTCTATGACAACAAGGGATAGCCTCCATGCAGGAACAGTTCTTCAGCGTCACCCATGCCACGCCGGTCAATGTGATCCCCCTGCCGGATGATTACAGCTTGCCAAGCGAACAGGCGCTGGAGGCCGAGCTGCCCGAGCCCTTTCGCATCGCCGCCGCCATCAGCTCCATCGACATGGCGACCACCCGGCTCATTCGCAACCAGAATGACGCCATGCAGGATCTGGTCGAGATCATCAATCAGCAGTCTCGCAAGATAGACATGATCATGAGCTATGTGCTCGCGCCAGGATCACCCAGAGCAGCGCTTTCACA
>NZ_AQGQ01000100.1 GCF_000388115.1 Aeromonas molluscorum 848 | reverse complement strand
AGACTCGCGATGCGTTGCAGCGCCTGCATCAGCTCGATTACCTGTGCGAGCCTCACGGCGCCATCGCCTGGGATCTGCTGAACGAGCAGCTCGCCGAGGACGAGGTAGGGGTCTTCCTCTGCACCGCCCATCCTGCCAAGTTCAAGGAGTCGGTGGACGAGATCCTGGATCTGGATGTGCCGCTGCCGGGCCCGCTCGCCAAGCACGCCGCCCTGCCGCTGCTGTCCCACAACCTGCCCGCTGACTTTGGCCGTCTCAAGGCCTTCCTGCTCGGTTAAGCCGCCATGAAAAATGAAAATCCCTCGCTTTTATCACGAGAGCGGGGGATTTTTTTATCCGATATAGGGCGGGGAATCCAACCCTGGATGATCACCCTGAAACAAGGAGCAGAGTATGAGTCAGCATCCCCTTCGCGCATTGATCGAGACCTGCGACGCCGCCATCTCCCGGCGCGACTTCGACGCCCTGATGGCCTTCTATGCCGAGGACGCCGCCCTGGTTGTCAAACCCGGCATGATGGCGCGCGGCATCCCCGCCATCCGCCGCGCCTTCACCGCCATCTCGGACTATTTTCAGGGCCAGCTTGAGGTGACCCAGGGGGCCATGGAGGTGATAGAGGGGGCCGACAACGCCCTGGTGATCATGGAGACCCGGCTGCGCTACCCGGACGGGCAAGGCGGCCTGGTGGACGAGACTCGCCGCGCCACCTATGTGTTTCGCAAAGAGAGCGATGGCCAGTGGCGCTGCACAATCGACAACTCCTATGGCACCGCGCTGCTGGGGGCGCAGGCGCCCACCGCCCACCCCTAAGTCCGCGATATTGGGGGCCATCCTTCCGGTCATAGGCGGAAATAGCCGAGAAAAGACAAGCCTCACAGAGCTGGTCCTGATACAAGCCCGCCGAATGGCGGGTCATCACAACCTGTTGGCAGAGTACGACCTGTCTGCGGTTGCTGCTGTGCATCTGTGGTTTGGTGCCTGTTTTTACCGCCCGGTGCGCGGCATGCAGGCTTGATTCAAGTTGGGGCATAAACCGGGCCCTGTACGACCTATTGGCCCTGCTCCCTTCGGCTGTTAATTTGGGTTCCGTTTGAGGTTGTTTCGGGCAAGCAAGGCCGCAGATTCCCCCACGGGAGCAGACGGCCGATGATCAGAGAATCACTATTCAGGGAGCAAACCATCATGTGGGTGCACCGGAAAATAGTGACCCAGTCTCTCAAAACACCGCTGGTTATCGCCAGGATCATTTTTCCTTCGCCTTGTTATTGGTGGCTCCGCTGTCATTGATTATGCTTTCGGACTCACCGAGGGCAGAGCTGGGAGGGGCATATGTCATCCTGTTCTTGCTGCTCATTGCCATGGTGTTGATGTTGATATCCAACTTGATGACCATTTTGATCGCCATGATGGAGCCGCGAAACAAGAGTAACCCCCAAGGGCAGAGGTAAGGCGAGCCTGATTACTCTGTGAGGCTCGGCCCGATGGAGTAAAGGCGACAAAGTGGCATCCCGCTGAGCGGGTATGGCTCGCGTCAGGACGAGATAGAGGGCCGTTAAATTGGCAGCGACCGCCAATAAAAATCCCCCTTGATGGGGGATTGTTATTGCTTGGGTTGGGCGCCAGCTCGGCGAATTCGTCGGGCTCAAGGGGCTGCCCGTTTGCCCGCCAGCGTCAGCCGGCCATCAGGCCCCGGCTTCGGGCTGGGTGTGCTCGGGGGCACCGCTCAGCAAGTCCTGCTTCTCGTCCTGACTCAGCATCAGATAGCGTTCGTACTGGCGCAGCACATCGGCGCTCAGCTCATCGCGGGTCAGATACTGAATGTCATAACCGGCACGGCCATCGGCGAAGAAGGTGATGGGCTCGAAGATACGGGCCTCGGGGTCGTGGTTGTGGGTCGCCTCCAGGGGGTTGAAGGCGGGGGCTGGCCTGGCCTCGATGCGCACCCCGTAACAGAAGTCGCGCCGCCCTTCCTGGGGAACCAGCAGGTGGCACTGCTCAGGATCATCCTGCACGACCCGGCTGGTGAGCCCACGGGCATTGAACTCGCTGCACAGGGCGGTGAGGGCGGGCAGGGCGATTTCGCCGAGGAAATTGCGGGCCTCCTTCTCGCTGGAGGGGCGTAGCAGGTGATCCATGCGGGTGCGCCACTGTTTGCCGTTCCAAAAATCGGTGGCAGGGGAGAGGCGCCTGGCCGAGTGCTCTTTATCCGCGATGAGACCGCGCACCAGGCCAAGGCAGAGCAGCACGATGATGAAGGCAAACGGCAGGGCGGCGATCAGCGTCATGGATTGCAGCGCCGCTAGCCCCCCGGTTGCCATCAGGGTACCGGCCGTGACCCCAAGCAGCAGGGCCCAGAACAGGCGTTGCCAGATGGGGGATCGCTCCTTGCCCTGGGTGGCGATGTTGTCGATGACGAAAGCCCCCGAGTCGGCGGAGGTGACGAAGAAGACGCTGATGAGGATCACCGCCAGGGCGGAGGTGATGTCGGCGCCCGGCAGCAGATCGAAGAAGTTGAACAGCAGGGTATCGACGTTGCCTACCGAGTCGATGAGGGCTTGGCCCCCTTCCTGCTGGCTGGCCCAGATGGCTGCGTTGCCGAATATCGTCATCCACAACAGGTTGAAGGCGGTGGGCACGAACAGCACGCCGAGGATGAACTCACGCAGGGTGCGCCCGCGGGAGATGCGCGCGATGAAGAGGCCGACGAAGGGAGACCAGGATATCCACCAGGCCCAGTAGAGCAGGGTCCAGTTGCCAAACCAGCCTGCCTGGTTGGGCTCGCTGTAGGTGAAGGTGCGGAAGGTGAGCTGAGTCAGGGAGGAGACATAGTTGCCTATGTTCTCGGAGAGGGCTCCCAGCAGGTATTGGGTGGGCCCCGCCACCAGCACGAACAGCAGCAGCACTATGGCGAGAAACAGGTTCAGCTCGGAGAGACGCTTGACCCCCTTGTCGAGGCCAGTAACCGCAGACAGGCCGGCCAGGGCGATGACGACCCCGATAAGGCCAAAGCGGAACAGGTCCCCCGAGGTGTCCATCCCGGTGAGGCGGGCTATCCCCGCCGACAGTTGCAGTACCCCGTAACCGAGGGTGGTGGCGATACCGAAGATGGTGCCCACCAGGGCGAAGACGTCTACCGTATGGCCGAGGGGCCCATAGATCTTCTCCTTGAAGATGGGGTAGAGGCCGGAGCGGATGGTCAGGGGCAGGTTGTAGCGAAAGCCGAAGTAGGCCAGTACCAGGCCGACGATGGCGTAGATGGCCCAGGCGTGGAAACCCCAGTGGAAGAAGGTGGTGACCATGGCCTCGCGGGCGGCGCCCGGCGTGAGGGAGGTCGCCTGGGGCGGGGAGACGAAGTGGGTCATGGGCTCGCCCACCCCGAAGTACATGAGCCCTATCCCCATACCGGCGGCAAACAGCATGGCGAGCCAGGAAGTGAAGCTGAACTCGGGGCGCGCGTCATCCGGTCCGAGCCGGATGCTGCCGTAGCTGCTAAATGCCAGCACCAGCAGCAGGATCAGGAACATGCCGACCACCAGCACGTAGAACCAGCTGAAGTGCTCTGCGATCCAGTGCTGACCGTCGCCGAAGAAGCGGGCGGCGGACTCGGGGGCCAGGGAGCAGACCGCCAGCAGCGCCACGATAAACAGCAGGCTGGGGACGAAAATAGGCAACGACAGGGTACAACGGGGTGGGCGGGGTGTGTTCATGGGACACCTTTGAGTAGAGGGACTCAGATACTATAAAGCCATTGTCCACTAAAGAGATAAAAGAGTTAACACCTTGGTCGTAATCATGCAACACCGCCTAGGACTCCCTTGCGGCCATGTGGCGACTTGGCGACAGGGGAGGTAGCCCTACGCCAGTACCCGGTGCAACCTTGTCATGGCAAACATGGGGCCAGAGGCGAACACTTTGGTTGTCCAGGAGTTGGGCGACTATAGTGCAACCTGACAGGCGAGGGCTGAGTCTTGCGCGCTTGTCGTCAGCACCACAATCAAATCAATAATGAGGGTTTGTCATATGAAAGGTATTGCCATCCTGATGACAGTATTTTTGATGGGAATGGGGGTTGCTCAGAGTGCGACCATGACGGCGCAGCAGTTGTGCGAAGCCCAAGCGAGCGACAAGAAGTTGAGCGGCGCAGCCAAGACCAGCTTTATCGGCAAGTGCGTCAAGGATGCCCCGGTCAACGACAAGGCAAGCCAATGTGAGCAGGTGGCGGCTGACAAGAAGCTGGCCGGTGCGGCCAAGAACAGCTTTATCCAGAAATGCGTGAAGACAGATGCCACGGCCGACAAGGCCAGCCAATGCGAGAAAGCGGCGGCTGACAAGAAGCTGGCCGGTGCGGCCAAGAACAGTTTTGTCCAGAAATGCGTGAAAACCGATGCCATGGCCGACAAGGCCAGCCAATGTGAAAAAGCGGCGGCCGACAAGAAGCTGGCCGGGGCGGCCAAGAACAGCTTTGTTCAGAAGTGCGTCAAGACAAGCTAGGACAAATCGGATCTGGTCACCCGCCATGGTAGGGCGCGGCTGATGCTGAACGGTAAGGTGTCGGGTAAGGGGGGCGGCGCGCCGGTGATGCCTCATACTGGCAAGTGATGTTCAGGGGGCGCATGGCCCCCTGTTTTATGCGTGCTTAAGTCATTCAGTGGCTGGCACAAGGCGCCCTCTCATGTGCTGGCGTCCGCCGTGAGCCTGGCTTAGAAGCTGGCCCCCAGGCTGATAAATTGGCGCCACTCCCGGCCATCTAGGGTGATGTGGCCATCCGGGCCATTTATCCAGGCATCATCCCAATCCAGCTCGCTCGACCAGGAGAGGCGCACGTTGTCGTTGAAGTAGTAACGCATGCCGATGCTGCCATTGACGCTCTGGTTGAGGGTGAACAGTGGCGAGTCCTGATCCAGATACTTGATATAGGTCCCCTTGCTAAACAGCTCTATTCGCTCGTCCCAGACTGGCTGGCGGTAGTCCCAGCCGAGGTTGGCGAAGGGATAGGAAGCATGCAACTTGCCAAACAGTTCCATGATGGCGTCATTGCCATCGCGCCAATAGGCATGACGCACACCCCCCTGGGCGATGAGTTCGAGGCGGCGCTTCTTGTCGTTCCAGAAGCGGTAACCGGGCCCCGAACCGAGATCGAGGGAGAGATAGTCGGTCTCTACCATGTCGTACTCATAGTCGACCGAGGTTCGCCAGAACCAGCTTTGGTCAAAGAAGATATCCATGATGGGTTTGAGCTGGTAGTCGTGGCTGTCTGTTTTGCCATCGGTGGTTTCGTAGTTGTATTCACCCTCCAGGGTGTAGCGCCAATCCATGTTGGCCACTTCGAATGCGCCCTTGAGGTTGACGTCATTGCTCTGACTGGTATTGCTCTTGAGCTTGATGTTGACGTCGCCGTTGCCCGTCATGTGCCAGGCGTTTTCAGCAATGCCCAGCGGGCTGAAGTCGAATCCCCCCTTGGCGGTTGGCTTGGGTTTGTAGGGCTTGTCGAGGCGCCAGCGCATGATGGCACTACGGGCTATGGTCAGTGGCTCGCCATAGGGCAGCTTGATGCGCACCATCTTGTCGGTCATCTCCTCTATCTTGCCGCTCAGCCGATCGCCGTTGTGCATCCAGAGGATATCGGCGGCCCAGAGTGGCGCCGCGCCCAACAGGGCGCAGAGGCAGAGCAGGCGCCACAAGGTACCCAGGGGAAGGAAGGGATTCATCATGTGTCCTATCAGGCGTTTAGCCGCCAACGAGCAAGGGCATGCCGTTCTTGCGCTCCAGCGCCAGGCTGGCTTGACCCGCATCCACTTCGGGAGCATCGATAAAGCCTTTGACCGCCGGGCTCAGCACCAGAGGGGCCCCTTGCTCAAGCTCTTGTTCGGTGCGGGACAGCGGCGAGTGCACTTCCAGCCAGCGGCTGCCATCTGGCTCTATGGCGGTCTTGACCGGTTGATTGATGACCCTGACCTGGGTGCCCAGCGGGACCTGTTTGAACAGGGATTCGATGTCAGCGGGACGCAGCCGGATGCAACCGGCACTGACCCTCAAGCCCACGCCGAAATCCTTGTTGGTGCCGTGAATGAGGTAATCCTGCTTGCCATAACCCAGACGCATGGCGAACTTGCCCAGCGGATTGTCCGGGCCCGGAGGCACCACGGCGGGCAAGTCTATGCCCTTGTTCTCTAGCCAGGATTTGCGCACCATGGGCCCAGGCGTCCAGGTCGGATTGGGGTTCTTGGCGATGACGGTCGTGGTCATCTCCGGGGTCTCGCGGCCTATGTCGCCTATGCCGATGGGCAGCACCACCACTTCATCCGCGCCTTTGGGGAAGTAGTAGAGACGCAGCTCAGGCAAATTGATGACGATGCCCTCCCGTGGCACATCCGGCAGCAGTATCTGCGTTGGCAGGAGCAAACGGGTGCCCGGTTTGGGCAGATAGGGATCGACCCCGGGATTGGCCTCAAGCAGCGCGAGGAAGCCGATCTGGGTATGAGCACCGATCAGCTCCAGGTGTTCGCCCTGCTGCACTATGTAGTCTTCGGGAGCGCCGATGAGGCGGCTGTTGGCCGCAGGCAGTGGATAGCTGGTGGCCAGCGCCGAGCCCGCCCAGCAGGCGGTCAGAAGAGTTAGCAGAATACGCAAGTTGAGCATGAGCAGTCCAGGTCGTCGAAACGGATCCCCTCAGGGAGGGCGAAAGAGGCGAAATTGTTAACCAATCGGCAGGGGAATGCCAGCCCGGCGGCAGTGACTGACCGATCTTCATCCTCCTGAACAGATAACAGGGAGCCAGGCGGAGCAAGGAGGCGACCAGGGGGGCAGCCACGCGGTGGCCCGCCATGATGCTTGACGGATTTATATACAGTTAGTTGATATTTAAAGAGATTGAGATTGATTTCCTGCGTGGGAGTGAGTCAGAATAGCCGCCACGGAGAGATGCCGGAGTGGCCGAACGGGATTGACTCGAAATCAATTGTGGTAGTAATACCACCCAGGGTTCGAATCCCTGTTTCTCCGCCATATATTGACCCCAGGTAAGCAATTGCCTGGGGTTTTTGCATGTTGGCTCTCGCCCACTTCCATTCAGTTCTCCACCATAGCTGCGATGATATGGCGCCCTCATGCCGCCTGGCGCAGCCATGCGCTGTCATCACCCAGCAACCGCAGCCCAGAGAACATGGGGAGGCGCCGGTGCTGCCTGCGTTTTAGCAAAATTAATTCACCATTCAGGTTAATCATTGGCGCCCATGGCCCCCGCCGGGCAAGAATGCGGGCACCATCTTGGTCGGGCAATCTGCGCAGCCAAACATCATCAGCAGCCCCTGGAGCCAATGGCTCGCTTTTCGAGCCGATCCCCAGGCCTGGCAATCCCTCATCACCGGAGAATTTATGCCCCCTGTCGCCCCTTGCATCGATCCCAGAATTGCCGAAATAGCGCCGGGTTTTCGCCTCCTCAGTATCACTGTGGAGGCGGGTCCTATACGTCATCCCGAGGTGGCCAGCGCCATGCTGGCCCAGGCATGTGTTGCCGTCACTGCCGGATTGCCGGTGTGGGCAGAGGCCCATATGGCCGGGTGGGCGGAGATCTTCAAGCTCTTTGGCGCCAAGCCCCAGCGCACTCCCTGCTCTGCGGATGCCCTGCGCAAACGTGTCCTGCGCGATGGCAGCCTGCCGAGCATCGATCCCGTCGTCGATCTCTACAACGCGGTCAGCATCCAGTATGCGGTGCCGGTTGGCGGGGAAAACTATGGTGCCTATGCGGGTGTACCTCACCTGACCATAGCCGATGGCAGCGAGCGCTTCGATACCTTCAAGGACGGCGCGTTGACCGATGAATCACCCGATCAGGGCGAAGTGATCTGGCGCGATGAGGAAGGGGTGACGTGCCGACGCTGGAACTGGCGTCAGGGGGTCAGAACGCGCCTCGATGCCGAGGCGCAGCAGATGTGGTTCATTCTGGAGGGGCTGCCATCCATGCCCCTTGAGGCGCTGGAGGCAGCCGGTAGTGCGCTGATCCGAGGGCTACAGGAGATGATGCCGGATGCCCGCATCGAGCAGCAGTTGCTGGAGAGCCAGGCATAGCTGGTGGCAGCGCCGAGGCGGATTCACTGCTGGTTCAGAGGCTTGGCACCCAGCCCCTTCCTGCAGGGTAAAGGACATTTCGTTTCGAACCCTGGTCGATGATGATAGGGCGCCTGCCGTGAGTGGGGGCAAGCGATGATCGCCCCCAAGCATCAGTTTGCGTATTAGCGTAACCCGGCGATGGTGAAGCCGCCGTCGACCAGCAGACTCTGGCCCGTGACAAAACGCGCTTCGTCGCTGCACAGCCAAGCGACGACATCCCCCACATCATCTGCTTTACCGACGCGCCCTGCCGGCGTCAGGCGCACGAAGGGGGCGAGTGTTTCCTCATTGGCCCCCATCCGCTGCGCCATCGGCGTGTCGATAATGCCGGGGTTGACGTTATTGATGCGGATGTTGTGTGGACCCGTTTCCAGCGCAAGGGCGCGGATCATGGCATCCAGCCCGCCTTTGCTGGCGGAGTAGGCTGCCGAACCAACACTCGCCCCGTGCGTCAGCCAGGAGGAGGTATTGACGATTGCGCCACCGTGACCGGCGCGGGTCATCGCTGCCAGCTCATACTTCATCGACAACCAGGCTCCCTTCAAATTGGTGGCGACTACACGGTCAAATTCGGCCTCGCTCATCTCGCTGATGGGGGAAAAGCCCTCCACCCCCGCGTTATTGAAGGCCGCATCCAGGCGCCCGAAATGGGTCAGCGTCGCGGTGATCAGTGCCTGTACCTGACCGCCGTCCGAGACATCCGTGGGCACGGCAAGCGCCTCGCCGCCCTGTTCGTGGATCAAGCGAACTGTGTCCCGCAGCGCGGCCTCTCGTCGCCCGGCGACCACCACGCTTGCGCCGTCCCGGGCAAATGCCAGCGCCGCGGCCTGACCGATGCCGCTTCCCCCACCCGTGACCAGCGCGACACGACCTTGCAGACGTAATGATTGAGACATGTTTTTACCCCGTTAAATGAAAATATTGAATCGAGGTCAGACTATAGGTCGATTTATTGCTGTGAATAAGCCGGGTTATATCTCATGATTTACTGGCTCATATTCATCAATGGGGGAGCGATGCGAACGAATGAATTTGGCGAACTGACGGCATTTGTGGCCGTTGCAGAGGAGAAGAGCTTTCGTAAGGCTGCTGCCCGTTTGAATCTAACTGCGTCCACACTCAGTCACGCTTTACGAGCGCTGGAAGATAGGCTCGGTGTGAGGCTGTTGAACCGTACCACTCGCACTGTGTCACCGACGCAGGCGGGCCTGGCTTTGCTGGCGGAGATCGTCCCGGCATTCAGCACCATTGCGAATGCCGTCGAGAGCGTGAATGCATTCAGAGAGAGTCCTCGGGGGAGGGTGCGGATCAACATGCCCCGGATAGCCGCCGACATGGTATTTCTACCGCAGTTGCCAGCATTTTTTGGCCAGTATCCGGATGTCCAGCTGGAGCTGACCACCAATGATGGCTTCGTAGATATCATCGGGGAAGGCTTCGATGCGGGTGTGCGGATCCGGGATGACATTCAGCAAGATATGAGCGCAGTGCGTCTGACCGAGGATTTCCATGTCGCCGTGTACGGCTCCCCTGGGTACTTCGAGCAGCACGCCATCCCTCAGACCCCTGCCGACTTGCCACACCATGCCTGCATCGGTCTTCGGGAAATCAGTGGAGGGTCTCTATACCGCTGGGAGTTTGAGAAAGATGGCCGGCGTCTGGCGGTGCCGGTAAGCGGTCCGCTGACGGTCGACAATATTGGCATGATGACCCGCATAGCAGTGGATGGCATCGGACTGGTTTACACGGCGCACAGCCGCGAGCACGACGAACTGGTGGCAAACGGCCGCCTGATAAGAGTGCTGGCCGACTGGTCCATAAGCTATCCCGGTTTCTTTCTCTATTATCCCGGCCACAGGCAGTTGCCTGCGGCGCTGCGGGCCGTGATCGACGTGTTCCGTTTACCGAGCAAGGGCACGGATACTTTGTGAGCCACCTCTGTTTGCACACTCTGTAGAGCAATATGCGGAACTTGTGGGCCATTCCCCGTATGCCTTGCCGCTGTGCCCCGCCGACCTTGGCTAGGGGAGGCTGCCCGGCTCAGGGGAGAGTGGGGCCCCCTGGCCTTGGGGGTTGCCTGCGCCGCCCAGAGCCAGATAGAGGCTGGCCATGGTGTTGAGCTGAGTCTGCTGCTGAGCGAGCAGGGCAAGCTCGGCCTCCGAGCGACGATTCTGTTCATCGAGCCAATCCTGCACCGGGCTGCTGCCCGCCTCGAAACGCACCCGGGCTAGCCGGTCCGCCTCGATGGCGTAGCTTTGTTGCAAGGCAAAATCGGCCAGTTGCTGCTCGCCGAAGCGGCGGGCGGCGAGGGCGTTTTCCACCTCGAACAGGGCATCGAACAGCCGTTGGCGAAACTCGGCCTGGGCTATCTGGTAGTCGTTGGCACTGCTGGCGACGGCGAGCCGGTTGTTGTTGTACTCGAGGAAGGGCAGGGTCAGGGCGGCGCCCAGGCTGCCCACCGGGTTTTCCAGCACTTGAGCCAGCCTGTCCGAGGCGGTGCTGGCGCTGCCGGTCAAGGTGAGCGCTGGGTAGAAGCTGGATCGCACCTCGTCGCTGCGTGCCAGGGTTTTGCGCAGGCGCAGCTCGGCAGCCCTCACATCCGGGCGCCGTGCCAGCAGGTCGGCCGGCAGGCCCGCGGCTATCTCGGGGATGGGGGCGAGGGTGAGACTATCCGGCTCAAAGGGGACTGGCCCCCGGCTGCGTCCCAGCAGTTGCAGCAGGGCACTGCTGGCCGCCACGCGCTGGCTGCGCAGGCTGGCCTGGGCGGCGCGCTTGCCGGCAAGCTGCTGGTTGGCCTGCACCAGGTCGAGGCGGGGCACGGCGCCCGCGTCATATTTGACACGGGTCAGGCGCAGAGTCTCGGTGAGATTGGCGAGCTGACGCTCCCCCAGAGTGATGGCGCTATTGAGATAGCCGAGCTGCCAATACTGCTGCAGGGTCTGGCTGATCAGGGTCTGACGGGTGGCGGCGAGATCCTCGGCGCTGGCGGCCGCCTCCCAGCTCGCCTGATCTCGCACCGCCGCCAGCTTGCCCCAGAGATCCACCTCATAGTTGAGGGTGAGACCGGGCCCCAGACTGTGGGTACTGATGCCGCTCTTGAGCTGTTTGTTGGTATTGGCATCCAGGCTGGCCGCGATCCCTGGGGTCTGGTTGGTATCGGCCTGATCCGCGGCAAGGCGCGCTCCCTTGAGCCTGAGTCCGGCCACATAGAGATTGGTATTGGCGGCCAGCACGGCATCGACCAGGGCATTGAGTCTGGCATCCCCAAATCCCTGCCACCAAGGGCCGGATGACAGGGGGGCGGAGGCGCGGCCATCTGCTTGCTGCCATTGGGCGGGGATCGCGAGATCCGCCCTCTGATAGCTGCTCTGCTGGGAGCAGGCACCAAGGGCAAGGCAGATCCCCAGCCAGGATATCTTCATGTTTTTCATCTTTATTCCCTGGCCAGCGCGACCACGGGGTCGAGCCGGGCGGCATTGCGGGCGGGCAGATAACCAAACAG
The DNA here is from genome assembly GCF_000388115.1 of Aeromonas molluscorum 848. Classification (GTDB taxonomy): domain Bacteria; phylum Pseudomonadota; class Gammaproteobacteria; order Enterobacterales; family Aeromonadaceae; genus Aeromonas; species Aeromonas molluscorum. The sequence goes on along the minus strand of NZ_AQGQ01000100.1, from coordinate 3,341 downwards.
CACCCCGATCAGGGTGGAGCAGGCAAACGCCATCAAAATGGAGAAAAGGGAGAACTGCATCTGCATCGCATCGACCAGGGAGGAGAAGATCAGGCCGATCAGCAAGGCAATGCCGACACCGAGCACGCCGCCGAGCAGGCTGACCATCACGGCTTCAATCAAGAACTGCTGCAAGATGTCGGACTGACGGGCGCCAACCGCGATGCGAATGCCAATCTCCCTGGTGCGCTCCACCACGGACACCAGCATGATGTTCATGACGCCCACCCCGCCGACGATGAGTGAAATGACTGCGATGGCAGAGACCAGCAGCGTCAGAGTCGCGGTAGTTTTCTCGACAGATTTCAATATCTTGTCGCTACTGAAGGTGAAAAAATCCTTGCTGCCGTGCCGTTGGCGCAGCAGGGCAATCACCTCGCGCTCTGCCAGGGCTGGCTGGATGCCGTCCCGGACTCTGAGGGTTATCTGGTTGAAATGGTTCTGGGAGATGAGGCGGCTCATCACGGCGCGGTATGGCAGCCAGACGCTCACCGACTGGCTCGGCTGACGAAAGCCGGTCTCCTCCTTGATGAGGCCGATGATCCGCACCGGCAGGGTGCCAATGAGCAGCACCTTGCCGATGGGGTCTTCCTCACCGAGCAAGCCCTTGATGCTGTCGGCATCGACCACGGCGAGGGGGGCCCTGTCCAGGCTGTCACGCTCGCTGAACAGCCGGCCACTGATGAGCGTCATGCCCTTGACCCGGAAGAAGTCGCTGCTCACGCCGTTGACGGTGCCGCTCTTGGTCTGATTGCGATAGCGCAGTTGCACCGAGGTGGAGAGCTGAGGGCTGGCCCCTTCCAGATAGGGTTGTCCTTGCAGTGCGCGCAAGTCGCCCTCGTTCAGAGTGCGTATGCTGGCAGCCTGTTCATCTCCCCAGTCCTTGCCGGGGAAGACGTCTATGGTGTTGGTGCCCATGGCGTTGATCTCGCCTATCACCTTGGCACGGGCCCCCTGGCCCAGGGCCACCACGCTCACCACGGCGGCAATGCCGATTATGATGCCGAGCATGGTGAGAAAGGTACGCATTCGGTGAGCCATCATGGCATGCAGCGCCATGCGGGCGGCCTCGCGATAACGATCCAGTCCCCGGTTGCCCAAGGCCTGGGGCACGGCTTTCAGAGACGAAGCGGTATGCTGCGGGCTGCCGCTGTCGCTCTGTACCCGGCCATCCTTGAGGGTGATGATGCGATCCGCATGATCCGCCACCGCCATGTCATGGGTCACCAGTATGATGGTGTGCCCCAGTGCGTGCAGTTCCTTGAGAATGGCCATCACCTCCTTGCCGCTCTGGCTATCCAGCGCCCCAGTCGGTTCGTCGGCCAGGATCACCTCGCCGCCATTGGCCAGCGCGCGGGCGATACTGACCCGTTGCTGCTGCCCGCCGGAGAGTTGACCCGGCGTGTGATGACTGCGATCGGCCAGACCCAGCCGGGTGAGCAGCGCCTTGGAGCGGGCATGGCGATCCGCCTTGGCCATGCCGGCATAGACGGCGGGGATCTCGACGTTGGCGGCCGCGTCCAGGTGGGGCAGCAGGTGATAACGCTGGAAGATAAAGCCAAAGTGGTGGCAACGCAGCCGGGCCAGGGCCAGGGCGTCGAGATCCGCCGTCTCTTGTCCGCGAAACAGGTAGTGCCCCTCGCTGGGCCTGTCGAGACAGCCGAGCAGGTTCATCAGGGTTGACTTGCCAGAGCCCGAGGCGCCGACGATGGCAACCATCTCTCCGGCCTGGATGGACAAGTCCAGCGGGTGCAGCACAGTCACCTCCTGCTCCCCGCTCAGGTAGCGACGACTGACACCTCTTAGCTCGATGAGTGGCGTTTCGTCAGCAGGAGCACCATTGAGGGGGGAGATCATGACATCTCATCCTCTTTCTCTCGGCCCTCATCCCCGGTCGGCTGGCCAATTACCACCTTGTCATGTTCGGCGAGCCCCTCAAGCACTTCGACCTTGATGTCATCCTTGAGCCCGGTCTGGATGGTACGGGTCTCGGGCGTCTCTCCATTCAGGACCTGCACCTGATACTCTCCCGGTCCCAGCTGTTTGCCGAGGGCGGTTCTGGGAATGGTCAACACCCCCTGACGCTGGCCGAGCACTATGGTGACTTGTGTGGTCATGGCGACCCGCAGGGCGTGATCGGGATTGGGCACATCGAACAGGGCATAGTAATAGACGGCGACATTGGTGCTGCTGGTGCTGGTGGTCTGATCGTTGACATTGATGGGTGCCAGCTCGACGGTGCGCAGCTTGGCCCGGTAGCGGGTATCAGGATCGCCAATCAGGGTGAAGTAGACCGGCATGCCGGCGCGCACCTTGCTGACATCGGCCTCGGAGATCTGGGCCTTGACCGTCATGATATCCAGATTGGCGAGCTTGAGCAGGGTGGGCACCGTCTGGGTGGCCGCCAATGTCTGCCCCTGGCGGGTGACGATGGAGACGACGGTGCCATCCATGGGGGCCTGGATCCGGGTATAGCCAAGCTGGGTGCGGGAGCGCTCGACCTTGATGGCGGCACTGTCGATATTGGCCTGGGCATTTTGCAGCTCGGCCCGGGTGACGGCGAGCTGGGCTTCTGCGTTTTCGAGATCGGCCTTTGAACTGGCCTGCTGGCCAAACATCTGCTGCTGGCGGCGATAGGCGAGCTCATATTGCTTGAGCTGAGCCTGCTTGATCCTGAGCTGCGCCTGGCTACTGGCGAGCTCGGCTTGGGCCGTCTTGAGATCGTTCTGAGCGATCAGCGGGTCTATCTCGGCCAACAGCTCCCCCTGTTTGACTTGCTGACCATTCTCGACCAGCAGCCGGGTAACCTGGCCCGAAACCTGGGCACCCACGTCGACTTGTTCCACCGCCTCCAGTGCGCCGCTGGCCAACACGGCATCTTCTATGTCCTGGCGGGTCACCGAGGCGCTCAACAAGGGGGCGGCCGCTTTGTTCGGCCATAGCAGCCAGATGGAGAGAGCGACCAGCAAGGCGGCAATGAGCCAGCGCAGCATAGGGGGAGGGACATCTTCATCGTGAATCTGGCATCCATGAACGCTAGGGGAGATAAGAGGAAACATCCTGCCGTAAAAGGCGGCTAAAAGACAACGGAGATCCTGTAACAAAGCTTGTCAACGCAGGACACCTGGGGAGAAGCTTCTTGCGGGAGATGGTAGCCAGGGCCAACGGCACCGGGTTGACCCTGCTTATGTGGCCAGGGCTTGGCAGGGGCTCAGCCAGGAGAAATAGTGCACCGCCTATTGCCACTGGCTGAGCTCTGCAAGTCAGCCCTGACTGAGTTGAGCGGTCAGCCAAGGGAGCCC
>NZ_AQGQ01000099.1 GCF_000388115.1 Aeromonas molluscorum 848 | reverse complement strand
GCATCAGCAGTCGTTCACCGCAGAGCCGGCACCGCCCATGATGGCGTTGTCCTCTATGGTGACGAACTCATAGTGGCTGGCGGCCAGAGAGAGCACCAGGGCGTCATCCATGGGTTTGACGAAGCGCATGTCTACCAGGGTGGCATCCAGTGCTTCGGCGGCAGCCTTGGCCTGATGGAGCAGGGTGCCAAACGCCAATATGGCGATGCCTTGACCCTCTTGCCCCTTTCTTTTGCGAATAATGCGTCCCTTGCCCAGCGCCAGCGCCTGCATCTCGGTCTGAACCTCGATGCCACAGCCACTGCCGCGCGGGTAGCGCACCGCTGCAGGCTGGTTGCACTGATAACCGGTGTAGAGCATCTGACGGCATTCGTTCTCATCGGATGGGGTCATGACCACCATGTTCGGCACGGTACGCAGGAAGCTGATGTCAAAGGCGCCCTGATGGGTTGGACCATCGGCACCGACTAGGCCTGCGCGGTCGATGGCAAACAGTACCGGCAGCTCTTGCAGGGCCACATCGTGGATCAGCTGGTCATAGGCCCGTTGCAGGAAGCTCGAATAGATGGCCACTACCGGTTTCTGGCCCGAGATGGCGAGACCGGCGGCGAAGGTCACCGCGTGCTGTTCGGCAATGGCCACATCGAAGTAGCGGCTGGGGTACTGCTGACTGAACTTGACCAGACCAGAGCCCTCGCGCATGGCGGGAGTGATGCCAACCAGACGCTCATCTACGGCAGCCATGTCGCACAGCCATTGGCCAAAGATGGCCGAGAAGTTCGGCTTGCCCGGGGTGGACTTGGGCAGTGCCCATTCGTCCGGGTTGAACTTGGGCACGGCGTGATAACCGATGGGGTCCTTCTCGGCAGGCTCGTAGCCTTTGCCCTTCTTGGTCTTGATATGCAGCAGCTGGGGACCCTTGAGGTTGCGCATGTTACGCAGGGTCTCGACCAGCGCATCGATATCGTGACCGTCGATGGGGCCTATGTAGTTGAAACCAAACTCTTCGAACAGGGTGCCGGGCACAACCATGCCCTTGAGGTGTTCCTCTGCGCGTTTAGCCAGTTCCTTGACGGGAGGCAGGCCGGACAGCACCTTCTTGCCCCCTTCGCGAATGGTGGTGTAGAGCTTGCCCGACATGATGCGGGCGAGGTGATTATTGAGGGCGCCGACATTTTCCGAGATGGACATCTCGTTGTCATTAAGCACCACCAGCATGTCCTTGTGGACGTCCCCTGCGTGATTGAGTGCCTCGAAGGCCATGCCGGCGGTGATGGCACCATCACCAATGACGGCAACCACCTTGCGGCCCAACCCTTCACTTTCGGCGGCGACAGCCATGCCGAGAGCGGCACCTATGGAGGTGCTGGAGTGGCCGACCGAGAGCACGTCATATTCGCTCTCGCCACGCCAGGGGAAGGGGTGCAGACCATCTTTCTTGCGAATGCTATGAATACGCTCGCGCCGTCCGGTCAAAATCTTGTGGGGATAGGCCTGATGGCCCACGTCCCACACCAGCCTATCGAAGGGGGTGTTGTAGACGTAATGCAGGGCGACCGTCAGTTCGACAGTACCGAGACCAGAGGCAAAGTGCCCACTGGAACGGCTCACCGAGCGCAGCAAGTACTCACGTAACTCGTTGCACAGGACAGGCAGACGCTCCTTGGGCAGGGATCTTAGCTCAACCGGGGTATCAGCGAGGGCCAGGTTGGGGAACTTGCTTATATCAACGCTCATATTGTTACTGTTATCCAGCGTTCAGTGGGTTCGCTCGATGATGTAATCGGCAAACGCTTCCAGAATATCGGTATTGTAGGGCAAAGGGCGCAGGGCTGTTAAGGCTTTGCCGTGCAGTTCGCGAGCCAGCTCACGGGCCTGTTCCAGACCGAGCAGTGCCGGATAGGTGCTCTTGGCCAGCGCCTGATCCGAGCCCTGGGGCTTGCCCAGAGTGGCGGTATCACCGGTGATGTCGAGGATGTCATCCTGCACCTGGAAGGCGAGGCCTATGGCGGCGGCATATTCTTGCAGTGCGTTCAGGGTCTGTAGTGCTATATCGGCCTTGCACAGGGCCCCCAGGGTGACAGCACATTCGATGAGCGCCCCCGTCTTGTGGCGATGTACCTGTTCGAGTTCGGACAGGCTGATCTGCCGCCCCTCGGCTTGCAGATCCAGTGCCTGCCCGCCGCACATGCCCAGATAACCCGAGGCGCGGGCCAGGGTACTCAGCATACGGACCCGGTTTGCCATCAATGCCTCAGGCATGGGGTGATCAGCCAGGATAGAGAATGCCAGGGTTTGCAGGGCATCTCCCGCCAGTATGGCGGTGCCTTCATCGAACGCTTTGTGAACCGTGGGTTGACCACGACGCAGATCGTCGTCATCCATGGCGGGCAGATCGTCGTGCAGCAGGGAATAGGCGTGAATGCACTCAACCGCCGCCGCCGGGCCATCGAGCAGGTCAGCCTCCACGGCCAACATCTCGCCGACGGCGTAGACCAGGAAGGGGCGCACCCGTTTACCGCCCAACAACAGGCCGTATTTCATGGCGTCGCGCAGACGCGGGGCCATGGCGGGCAGGGCATCGAGCTGTTGTGACAGCCGATCATCGATACGCTGGCGATGCAGACGAGAGAAACTATCCAGCGACACGGCTCAGGCTCCTTGCTCGGGTTCGAAGGGGACAGCCTGTTCGCTGCCATCGGCCTGGCTCAGCAAAATTTGGATTTTTTGCTCGGCCTGCTCCAGTTTCTGCTGACCGGCTCGCACCAGATGTATGCCCTGCTCGAACTGTTTCAGTGCCTCTTCCAAGGGGAGGGCGCCTTGCTCGAGTTGATGAACAATGGTTTCCAACTCTTCCAAGGTGGCATCAAAACTCAGTCGGTCGATTTTCTTAACGGCCATGTTCATCCTCGAGGATTGAAAAAACGGCTCATCTTAACATCCTCGCCCCTTGGGGGGGAGCGTGAAAGCGTCATTGCCTCAAACTCTGGCCATCGCTGCCGATATATAAGGCGACAAGGGGCAAGTGCGCACTTTCGAGCTTGCTGCTTGGGATGCAATAGCAGAAAATTCAATGAAATATAATGAATTCAAGAATCGGCTGACAGGAGTAGTGGCGTGGATCTAGGTAGTCTTATCGGCATAGTGCTCGGTTTTTCGGTGGTGATCTACGGCATGATACTGGGGGGCTCCCTCTCCATGTTCGTCGATGTGCCCTCTATCTGTATCACAGTGCTGGGCTCCATCTTCATTGCCATGATGAAGTTTAACGTTGGCCAGTTTTTCGGCGCCTTCAAGATTGCCGGCAAGGCATTCATCCACAAAGGCGAGAAAATCGATGATCTTATCCAAAAAGCGGTCGAACTGGCGGATGCTGCGCGCAAGGGGGGCTTCCTGGCGTTAGAGGCGGCGGAGATCCCCAACAGTTTCATGAAGAAGGGCATCGACATGCTGGTCGATGGCCATGATGCCGAAGTGGTGCGGGCCGTGATGGAGAAAGACATGGAGCTCACCTCGGATCGGCATGTCATTGCCATCAAGGTGTTTCGTGCCCTCGGGGATCTCGGCCCTGCCATGGGAATGATCGGTACGCTCGTGGGGCTGGTGGCCATGTTATCTAACATGAGCGACCCCAAATCCATCGGACCGGCCATGGCCGTTGCCCTGTTGACCACTCTGTATGGTGCTATTGAAGCCAACATGTTTGCCATTCCCATTGCTGACAAGCTGGAACTGCGCAGCGGTGAGGAGCGCCTCTCGCGGGCGTTGATCCTGGACGCCATCATGGGCATCCAGGATGGCCAGAACCCTCGCGTGATCCAGTCCATGCTGCAAAACTTACCTGCATCAGTCCAAGCGTAATGCAGGCACCGAGTAGGAATCGCCATGTCTAAACTGCAACTGTCCTCCTCCCGGCCTGCCAGCCTATATGGGTACCTTCGCCGATTTGATGTCGCTGCTGATGTGCTTTTTTGTACTGCTGCTCTCGTTTGCAGAGATGGATGTCCTTAAGTTCAAACAGATCGCCGGCTCCATGAAGTACGCATTCGGGGTGCAGAATTTATTGGAGGTCAAGGATATCCCCAAGGGAACCTCTGTCATCGCCCAGGAGTTCAGGCCGGGGCGACCAGAGCCGACACCGATAGATACCATCATGCAGCAGACCATCGACATGACCCAGACCGAGCTGGAGTTTCAGCCGGGGGAAGCCGATCAGTCCGGTGGTCAGCAGAAGGATGCGGGTGATCTGACGGGGGGCAAGACCAGCGAACAGGCACAGCAGGAGCAGCAACAACAGCAACAGGCCCAATCCAATGAGTTGGCCAAGAAGTTGGCGGAGCAACTCCAGGATCAGATCCAGGATGGCGCCATCGAGATAGAGTCCCTCGGCCAGCAAATCATTATTCGCATTCGTGAGAAAGCCTCCTTCCCGGCGGGCTCTGCCTTCCTGCAACCCCAGTTCTGGCCAGTGATCCGCAGGGTCGCCAGCCTGCTCAAAGATGTGCCTGGAGAGATCACCGTCTCCGGTCATACCGATGACGTAGCGACGGAGAATGAGCTGTTCAACTCCAATTGGGAACTCTCTTCCCAGCGGGCGGTAGCCGTTGCGCATCAGATGCTCAAGGTGCCAGGTTTTGATCAAAGTCGCCTTGTGGTGCAAGGCATGGCCGACACTCAGCCTCTGGTACTGAATAACTCGACCGAGAACCGCAGTACCAACCGCCGGGTCGAGATCGCTATCATGCAGGGCAAGCCGAGTGCTTCGGCGCCGATTGAACTGCCAAAAGGGGTTAATTAAGCTGGGTAGAGGATGATGGCGTGGCGGGGGGGATCATGGATTTTCCCCTGACTTCATATTAAGATACCTCATCCAAACCGATGGCAGCGGCTCTCTTTGACAGCCGCTGTCTCATTTTCAAGCAACTCAGGTTTTGACTATGAATCCTACTCCGATGACTGTGCGCGGCGCCGAGCAGCTGCGCAAAGAGCTCGATTATCTTAAGACCGAGCTGCGTCCGCAAATTATCGAAGCGATTGCTGATGCCCGTGAGCATGGTGATTTGAAAGAGAATGCCGAATACCATGCCGCCCGTGAGCAGCAAGGCTTCTGTGAGGGCCGCATTCAGGAAATTGAAGCCAAACTCTCCAATGTCCAGATCATCGATGTCACCAAGATAGCCAACAATGGTCGCGTCATCTTTGGTGCCACGGTCAATCTGCTCAAGTCGGAGACAGAAGAAGAGGTGACCTACCGCATAGTGGGTGACGATGAGGCTGATATTAAAAAGAACCTCATCTCGGTGAACTCTCCCATAGCCCGTGCCCTGATCGGCAAGGAAGTGGATGATGTCGCCATCGTCAAGACCCCGGCGGGGGATGTGGAATACGAAGTATTGAGCGTCGACTACCTGTAATCGGGTGCGTGACAGCGAAGAGGGGAGCCAGGCTCCCCTCTTGTCATTTGTGCGTCTGCTTCATTGCGCTGGCGGCGCATAAGCCTGAGTGAAGGTGCTCTGGTGGTGCTGGAACATCCAGCCACGCAGCCGTTCCTGATCCGCCTCGTTCATCTGGAAGTTGATGGCCCAGCCGATACTGGTTTGCTGGTTGCGAATCTCGCGGATCAGGACGCCACTGAGTGCAAGAGGCGCCAACTCATCCAGTATCAAGATGGCACTGACGGCATCCCCCCGTTTTAGGTGGCTGGGCAGTTGCTGGACGATGAGGCCATTGAGAGAGAGGCTGGTGACCTGGTAATTTCCTCCGCTCAGCTGTAGCCGGCCTTTTGTATCCAGGCGCCAGGCGCGGGGATGTTCGTGGCTGAGCTCCTGAATGACGGGGGCTGCGATACGGGGCTCGAGGAAACCGTCCTCACCTTGGGTGAAATAGAGAGGGAAGTGGAGCTGATGACCGGCGAAGCGGGCCTCCAGTGCCAGCATGTCGGCTCGTTGCAGCAGGCCAAGCAGGGGGGTATCCAGATAGCCGCTCAGGGATTGCCCGGCGGCTGACTCCTGGTCTTTCCCCAGCTCCCGCAACATGGTCAGTTCTTCGTCAGTGAGTATCTGCTGGTGATCCATGGTGTCGTTTCCAAGTATTCATCGCAGGTTAAGGCCCCGGCGACTACTTTGGCAAGCGACTTAGGAAGAGGGGAATGAGGGAGAGAGCAGTGCTCTCTCTTACTTGCGGGGCAGTTGGATCTTGGGTTCGTTGGCTTTGCGATAGATGGTCAGTACATGACCCATGCTCTGTACCTTGATGGCACCTGTTTCGCGAACGATGGCTTCCATGACCAGGGCCTTCATCTCACGATCTTCGGCGGCAACTTTCACCTTGATCAGCTCGTGATGGGCCAGTGCAAGATCGATCTCGGCCAGAACGCCTTCTGTCAGGCCGTGTTGACCAAGCAGTACGACGGGTTTCAGGCTGTGGGCCAAGCCCTTGAGGTACTGTTTCTGTTTATTGTTGAGCATCATGGCAAAATTCTTCATAAGTCAGGGTTGAAAGGGGCGTATTCTACCCCCACTTAGCCCTTAATACTAATAACCCTTGTGGTTTTTTAAAGCCGATCACCATGACCCAGAAAAAACGTTCCCCCAGCTCAACTCGCTGGTTGAAAGAGCATTTCGACGACCATTACGTCAAAAAAGCCCAGAAACTTGGGCTGAGATCTCGTGCTGTGTTCAAGATTGACGAGATCCAGGATAAGGACAAATTGCTCAAACCCGGCATGACGGTTGTGGATCTTGGCGCCGCTCCCGGTGGCTGGTCCCAGTTTGCCATCGATCAGGTGGGTGACAATGGGCGTGTCATCGCATGTGATATTCTGCCGATGGATTCCATCGCTGGTGTCGATTTCCTGCAAGGGGACTTTCGGGAGGAAACTGTCCTGGCTGCGCTGCTGGCGCGGGTGGGGCCTGACAAGGTGGACGTAGTCATGTCTGACATGGCGCCCAACATGAGCGGTACTCAGCAGGTGGATCAGGCGCGAGCCATGTATCTGGTCGAGCTGGCACTGGACATGTGCAACCAAGTACTGCGCGCGAATGGCAGTTTCGTGGCCAAGGTGTTTCAGGGGGAGGGATTTGATATCTATCTCAATGAAATACGACAACTTTTTACTGCAGTCAAGATACGCAAGCCGGACTCATCAAGAGCCCGCTCGCGCGAAGTGTACATTGTGGCTACCGGTTTTAAACTGTAGTACCCTACCTTTTAGCGTTAACTGTCAGTCTGCGAGGTTACTGATTTGAGTGACATGGCGAAAAACTTAATCCTGTGGCTGGTCATCGCCGTCGTGCTGATGTCGGTATTCAATAGCTTCAGCCCCAGTGATACCACCAGTCGCCAGCTGGACTATTCCAGCTTTGTAAAAGAAGTGGCCCAAGAGCAGATCCGCGAAGTGCGGATGGACGGTAAGGTCATCAATGGCGTCAAGCGCACCGGTGAGCGTTTCCAAACGATCATTCCGGCGCCGGATCCCCAGCTGCTCAACGACATGCTCAATCACAATGTGAAAGTCATGGGTGAGAAGCCGGAAGAGCCGTCGTTGCTGACGTCCATCTTCATCTCCTGGTTCCCGATGCTGTTGCTGATCGGTGTCTGGGTCTTCTTCATGCGTCAGATGCAAGGCGGCGGTGGCAAGGGTGCCATGTCGTTTGGCAAGAGCAAGGCTCGCCTGATGAGTGAAGAACAGATCAAGACCACCTTCGGTGACGTCGCAGGCTGTGACGAAGCGAAGGAAGAGGTGAAGGAGCTGGTTGACTATCTGCGCGATCCTTCCAAGTTCCAGAAGCTGGGTGGCAAGATCCCGACAGGCGTGTTGCTGGTCGGCCCGCCCGGTACCGGTAAGACCTTGCTGGCCAAGGCCATTGCAGGGGAAGCCAAGGTACCCTTCTTTACTATTTCGGGTTCCGATTTTGTGGAGATGTTCGTCGGTGTGGGTGCCTCCCGGGTACGTGACATGTTCGAACAGGCCAAGAAGTCATCGCCCTGCATCATCTTCATCGATGAAATTGATGCGGTCGGTCGTCAGCGTGGCGCTGGTTTGGGCGGTGGTCACGACGAGCGTGAGCAGACCCTGAACCAGATGCTGGTTGAGATGGATGGTTTTGAAGGCAATGAAGGCATCATCGTCATCGCCGCGACCAACCGTCCTGACGTGCTGGATCCTGCCCTGCTGCGTCCGGGTCGTTTCGATCGTCAGGTTGTGGTTGGTCTGCCGGATGTGCGTGGCCGTGAGCAGATCCTGAAAGTGCACATGCGCAAGGTACCGTTGGCCGATGATGTCAATGCTGCCGTTATTGCGCGTGGTACTCCGGGGTTCTCCGGTGCCGACTTGGCCAACCTGGTCAACGAAGCAGCCCTGTTCTCGGCGCGTGAGAGTCGCCGCGTGGTTTCCATGTCCGAGTTCGAACGTGCCAAGGACAAGATCATGATGGGCGCCGAACGTCGTTCCATGGTGATGCAGGAGTCCGAGAAGGAGATGACGGCTTACCATGAGGCTGGCCATGCCATCATAGGTCGCATGGTGCCGGATCACGATCCCGTCTATAAAGTCTCGATCATTCCCCGCGGTCGTGCGCTAGGTGTGACCATGTACCTGCCTGAGCAAGATCGCTGGAGCCACTCCAAGCAGCATCTGGAGTCCATGATCTCCAGCCTGTACGGCGGTCGTCTGGCGGAAGAGCTGATCTACGGTGCCGAAAAGGTATCGACAGGGGCGTCCAACGACATCGAACGTGCTACCGACATAGCGCGCAAGATGGTGACCCAGTGGGGGATGTCCGAGCGTCTCGGCCCCATGCTCTATGCAGAGGAAGATGGCGAGGTATTCCTTGGACGCAGCATGGCCAAGGCCAAGCACATGTCCGATGATACTGCCCGCATCATTGATGCAGAGATCAAACTGGTCATCGATCGCAACTATGATCGCGCCAAGCAGATCCTCATGGACAACATGGATGTGTTGCACACCATGAAGGATGCGCTGATGAAGTACGAAACCATCGACGCCAAACAGATCGAAGATCTGATGTCCCGTCGCGAGGTGCGTGCTCCCAGCAACTGGCATGACGATCACAGCGGTGATACGCCAAACGGCGGTAGTGCGACCAAGGCTGAACCTGAAGAGGTAAAAGCCGAGGAGCCGAAAGAGGCTAATGTCGATATCGACAAAGCCAACGACGTTCCGGCCAAATAAGATTTTTCTCTCTCAAACCCCGGGCTCGCCCGGGGTTTTTTCATTGATGAAAATGGACTCGAACATGCAGTTATCCAGCAAGGGGATCAGCCTCTCCCTCGACCGTCCCCATGTCATGGGGATCCTCAATGTGACCCCGGACTCCTTCTCCGATGGCGGCCGCTTCAATCAGATAGAGCAGGCGCTTAACCATGCCCGCCAGATGGTGAGCGATGGTGCCACCCTGATCGACATAGGAGGGGAGTCGACTCGCCCTGGTGCCCCCGATGTGAGTGAGCAGGAAGAACTGGATAGGGTGGTGCCGGTGGTTGAGCGGATCGCCCGCGAACTGGAGGTGATGATCTCCCTCGATACCTCCAAGGCCATAGTGATGCGCGAGGGGTGCGCTGCTGGCGGTCACCTTATCAATGATGTGCGTGCCCTGCTGGAGCCAGGGGCTCTGGCCGCTGCGGCGCAGGCTGACGTGCCCGTTTGTCTGATGCACATGCAGGGGCAGCCAAGAACCATGCAGGCCGAACCTCATTACGATGACCTGGTGGGGGAGGTGAGGGCTTTCTTTGATGAACGGATCGCCGCCTGTCTTGCCGTTGGCATTCCCCGTGCGCAGCTGCTGCTCGACCCGGGTTATGGCTTTGGCAAGACTCTCGCGCACAATTATCAACTGCTCGCAAGGCAAGCCGCCTTGCTCGATTATGGTTTGCCACTCTTGGTGGGGATGTCGCGAAAGTCTATGATAGGCAGCTTGCTTGGTCGCACTGTCGACGAGCGCCTCGCCGGCAGCCTGGCTTGCGCCCTGATAGGGATGCAACAGGGAGCCCGCATCATAAGGGTGCACGACGTGCGCGAAACCATGGATGCGCTGCGCATCGGTTGGTTGGCAACAACGGGAAATGATTTTAACTCCAAATAAAATAACGAGAACAAACCATGGCTAGAAAATACTTTGGTACCGATGGGGTACGCGGCAAGGTGGGTGAATACCCAATCACTCCGGATTTCGTGATGAAGCTGGGTTGGGCTGCCGGTAAGGTGCTTTCCAAAAAGGGTACCAAGAAGGTGCTGATCGGCAAGGATACCCGTATCTCCGGTTACATGCTGGAATCGGCGCTGGAAGCGGGCCTCTCAGCCGCTGGTCTCAAGGCGATACTGATGGGGCCCATGCCTACCCCCGCAGTGGCGTATCTGACCCGCACTTTCCGCGCCGAAGCGGGGATCGTCATCAGTGCATCCCACAACCCTTTCTATGATAACGGCATCAAGTTCTTCTCCGCCGACGGTACCAAGCTGCCGGACGAGGTCGAACTGGCCATCGAGGCTGAACTCGACAACGAGCTCAAGTGCGTCGAGTCGGCCGAGCTTGGCAAGGCGGTGCGTATCGAGGATGCCGCGGGTCGTTACATCGAGTTCTGCAAGAGCACCTTCCCCTCCAACCTCAGCCTGGAGGGACTCAAGATGGTGATAGATTGTGGCCATGGCGCCACCTATCACATAGCACCTTCCGTGTTTCGTGAGTTGGGTGCCGAGGTGATTGCCATTGGTTGCAGCCCGGATGGCCTCAACATCAATGAAGGGGTTGGCTCTACCGCGCCTGAGGCGCTGGTTGCCAAGGTACTGGAGACTAAGGCTGATCTGGGTATCGCCTTCGATGGTGATGGGGATCGCCTGGTCATGGTCGATCACGCGGGTTACATCATCGATGGTGACGAGATCCTCTATATCATCGCTCGGGATGCCTTGCGCAATGGCCGCCTCAAAGGCGGCGTGGTCGGTACTCTGATGGCCAACATGGGCCTTGAGCTGGCGCTGCAAACGTTAGGGATCCCCTTTGCCCGTGCCAAGGTGGGTGATCGCTATGTGCTGGAGATGCTCAACGAGAAAGGTTGGCGCATCGGTGGCGAGAACTCGGGCCATATCATTTGCCTGGATCAGACCACCACAGGAGATGGTATCGTTGCCGCCCTGCAGGTGCTCACAGCCATGTGCACTGCCGAGATGCCCCTTGCCAAGCTGCGCTCTGGCATGAGCAAGTTCCCTCAGATACTCGTCAATGTGCGCTTTGCCGAAGGACAGGATCCCCTGACTTCGCCAGCCGTGCTCGACGAGGTGAAAAAGGTTGAGCAAGAGTTGGCTGGTCGTGGGCGGGTGCTGCTGCGCAAGTCGGGCACTGAACCGCTGATCCGTGTCATGGTGGAAGGTGAGCAAGAGGAGCTGGTTCGTGACATGGCCGAACGCATTGCTCAACAGGTAAAATCGGCGTTTTAATAAGCGATGAGGGCGGTTTTTACACCGCCCTGGTTGTATCTTGTTCAAACGATTCAAAAAATCATAAATAGCGCTTGTCAGTTCAATGTCCTCTGGATATTATCTGCCTCGCTTTCGCAAGGGAGTTTGCCGATGGGAAACCGGAAGCCGTTTGTAGCAGCCAACTGGAAGTTGCACGGTAGCAGGTCGCAGTTAGAAAGGTTCACCACCGCTTGCCTCAAAGGGTTGAGTGATGATGTCGAAACTGTACTGTGTCCATCCCATGTGCATCTCGACTTTGCATCTAACCTGCTCGCGGAGCAGAGTTTGATGAAGTTGGGGGCTCAGAGTGTGAGTCAGCACAAGTCTGGCGCTTATACGGGAGAGGTCTCGTGTGAGATGCTGATTGAGGCAGGGTGTCGATACGTTATCGTAGGGCACTCCGAGCGTAGGCGTCTCTTTGGAGAAACCAGTTTCATTGTCGCGGAGAAGTTCGCGGCCGTCAGAGCGGCAGGCTTGATACCCATACTTTGTTTGGGTGAGTCAGGAGCAGCAAGGCAGGCGAGGCGCACCTTCGAAGTGATAGCCGAGGAGCTGGACATAGTCCTAGAGAAGAATGGCGCGATGGCATTCGATAATGCTATTATCGCCTACGAGCCGATTTGGGCTGTAGGCACAGGTAAATGCGCCACACCCGAGCAGGCACAAGAGGTTCATTCCTTTATTCGTGGTCGCTTGGCGGAGGATACTCCGGTAATAGGTGATAAAGTTAGAATCATCTATGGTGGGAGCCTGACACCGGCCAATGCGAGAGATTTGTTTGCCCAGCCCGACGTTGACGGCGGTCTGATTGGTGGAGCAAGCCTCGATGACCAGGCGTTCTTAGGAATTGTTGAAGCGGCAAAGGGTGCAAGTTAAATGTACGAAATTCTTTTAGTCGTTTATCTGCTGGTATCACTGACACTGATTGGTCTGGTGATGATACAGCAAGGTAAAGGGGCTGACATGGGCGCCTCCTTCGGCGCAGGGGCATCAAATACTGTATTTGGCTCCAGTGGTTCAGGTAATTTCCTGACCCGAACAACAGCAATTTTGGCAACTCTGTTTTTTGTTATCAGCCTGGTGCTTGGCTCCATGTCTGGCCACAAAGCTAAACAGGGTAGCGAGTGGGAAAATCTGCAACAAACCCAACAGGTTGAGCAGACTGAAACGCCGGTGAAGAAAGATTCCGACGTTCCCAACTGAGTGAGTTTTGCCGTGGTGGTGGAATTGGTAGACACGCTATCTTGAGGGGGTAGTGCTCTAGGGTGTGCGGGTTCGAGTCCCGCCCACGGCACCAATTAAGTAGTGAGCCTGGGTGACCAGGTATATTATGGCCCTTCTTTCTTGTACGAAAAGACGGATAAGGCTATAATCTCGCACGATTTCGGACGCGGGGTGGAGCAGCATGGTAGCTCGTCGGGCTCATAACCCGAAGGTCGTCGGTTCAAATCCGGCCCCCGCAACCAAATTTCACGCATTCCTTCGCTCAGGAAAGCGGTCGCTGCGAGGCGACAATCAGGGTACAGCGCCAAGCCCCGATTTGACATCGGGGCTTTTTGTTATGTGCAATTTACTCTGACTTTGTACTTCATCTGGGCTATATGCCCTTTTTTTGTTTTTTTCGGAGGGTAACTTTGGCTACGTTGGAACAGCGTTTGACCGATCTGCTCGAGGCGCCTATCAAAGCCTTGGGTTTTGAACTTTGGGGTGTGGAGTTTATCCGTGCGGGTAAACACTCAACCCTGCGTGTCTATATAGATAGCGAGCAGGGCGTGACCGTTGAAAACTGCGCCGAGGTGAGCCGTCAGGCCGGTGCCATCATGGACGTTGAAGATCCCATCACCGAGGAGTACTACCTGGAAGTCTCCTCTCCCGGTCTGGATCGTCCCCTGTTCAAGGTTACCCAGTTCGAAAAATACGTTGGCCAGGAGGCGGCGGTGCAGCTTCGAATGGCAACAAATAACCGCCGCAAGTTCAAAGGCGTAATCAAAGCCGTGCAGGGGGATACCATCACCCTGACGGTGGATGGTAAGGACGAGCTGTTCGCTTTCACCAATATCCAAAAAGCGAACATAGTGCCGAACTTTGGTTAACGAGGCTATCGGATATGAATAAAGAAATTTTGCTGGTCGTTGACGCAGTGTCACACGAGAAAGCCGTGCCCCGCGAGAAGATCTTCGAGGCGCTGGAAACTGCGCTGGCGACGGCTACCAAGAAGAAATACGAAGGCGAGATCGAAGTTCGCGTCGAGATCGACCGCAAGACCGGTGACTATGACACCTACCGTCGTTGGGTCGTGGTCGCCGATCAGGCTTCCATGGAGAACGCCTACGGCGAGATCACCCTGGAAGCGGCTCAGATCGATGATCCCGAGATCCAGATCGGTGACTATGTAGAAGACCAGATTGACTCTGTTACCTTCGACCGTATCACCACTCAGACCGCCAAGCAGGTTATCGTGCAGAAAGTGCGTGAAGCCGAGCGTTCCCAGGTCGTGGATCAGTTCAAGGACAAAGAAGGCACCATCATCAGTGGTGTGGTCAAGAAGAGCAACCGTGACAACGTGATCCTGGATCTGGGCAGCAATGCCGAGGCCGTGATCTTCCGTGACGACATGCTGCCGCGCGAGACTTTCCGTCCCGGCGATCGCATCCGTGGTCTGCTCTATGCGGTACGCCCTGAGGCGCGTGGTTCCCAGCTGTTTGTCAGCCGTTCCAGCCCAGAGTTCATCAAAGAGCTGTTCCGCATCGAAGTACCGGAAATCGGTGAAGAGATGATCGAGATCATGGGCGCCGCCCGTGACCCGGGTTCCCGCGCCAAGATCGCGGTCAAGACCAACGATCGTCGTATCGACCCTATCGGTGCCTGTATCGGCATGCGTGGCGCTCGTGTGCAGGCGGTTTCCGCCGAGCTGAGTGGCGAGCGCGCTGACATCGTCTTGTACGATGACAACCCTGCTCAATACGTGATCAATGCCATGGCCCCGGCCGATGTGGCCTCCATCATCGTTGATGAAGACAACCACACCATGGATATCGCCGTGGAAGCAGCCAACCTGGCTCAGGCCATCGGCCGTAACGGTCAGAACGTGCGTCTGGCTTCCCAACTGACCGGTTGGGAGCTGAATGTCATGACCGTCGAGGACATGCGTGCCAAGCACCAGGCCGAGAACGACCGTATCCTGACCCTGTTCACCAGCACCCTGGATATCGATGACGATTTCGCCGGTCTGCTGATGGAAGAGGGCTTCTCGACTCTGGAAGAGATTGCCTTCGTACCGGTCAACGAGTTGCTGGCTATCGACGGTCTGGATGAAGACATGGTCGAAGAGCTGCGCACCCGTGCCAAGGATGCCCTGACTACCCAGGCCCTGGCCAAAGAAGAATCGTTCGAAGGTGTTGAGCCTTCTGAAGAACTGCTCGGTCTCAAAGGCCTGGATCGCGAATTGGCCTATGCATTGGCTGCTCGCGGTATCGGCAATCTGGAAGACTTGGCAGAGCAAGGCATCGATGACCTTGCTGATATTG
>NZ_AQGQ01000098.1 GCF_000388115.1 Aeromonas molluscorum 848 | reverse complement strand
AATCGGGAAGGCCTTTTTGCTTTTTGCGCTCATAAGCCACGATGGGCGGTACCAAGGCAGTTCTACATAGTCTGCGATAAGCCAGTCAGTCCCTCTCTCTTTCCTTTCTGTGAGTCAAACAACTCCATCACCAGCCCGTTTCATCACCATTTCAATCTCGTGAGTCGATGCGCTGGGCTTGGTCATCCATCATTTGACGAAAATGCGTTCGACTTCATCATAGGTTGCACTCCGGCCAGCCCTTTTGGCTGAGTATTTCGGGTAATGATAAAGTCATTCCAGTATGGTTAAGGCAAGCGCTACGGGGAGAGAATGGTGGGTTATTGGTGGTATCAGATTGATATTAAAGGTTTTTATCAGAATTTTCTCATGTGGATGTCTAGGCTTATATCCCGCGTCGCCTGGACTTGAAATAGAATAAGCAACCGTCCGGTCTACTACTCACATGAAATAAAGGAGGTCCATCATGGCTGCCCTGACAGAGTTCGAAAAATACGTGATTGAGCAGAAAGGGACTGAACGCCCTTTCAGTGGCGAGTATTACCGTCACGATGCCCCCGGGCGCTATCTGTGCAAGAAGTGTGGTGCACCTCTCTATACCTCAGAACACAAATTCAATGCCCACTGCGGCTGGCCAGCCTTCGACGATGAGATCCCTGGTGCGGTGAAGAGAATTCCCGATGCTGACGGTCACAGGGTTGAAATAGTGTGCGCCCAGTGTGAGGGGCACCTTGGTCATGTGTTTGAGGGGGAGTATTTGACGGACAAGAATCTGCGCCACTGCGTCAACTCCGTCTCGCTCGATTTTGAAGCTCGGGGCGAGGAGGATCCTCAGGCGCCCAAGATGGCATTGGCAACCTTGGGTGGCGGCTGCTTCTGGTGTGTCGAGGCAGTGTTCAGCAGCCTGAAAGGCGTCGCCAAGGTGAGTTCGGGTTATGCAGGCGGAGAGGCCAAAGATGCCGATTACAACCGGGTCTGCTCGGGTCAAACCGGCCATGCTGAGGTGGTCCAGATTGAATTCGATCCCGCCATCATCGACTTTTCGACCCTGTTGGAAGCCTTCTTTGCCAGCCATGACCCCACCACCCTCAATCGTCAGGGTCATGATGTAGGCCCTCAATATCGTTCGGTGATCTTCGCGCATGATGATGAGCAAGTAGAGGTAGCCGGGGCCATGATCACGGCGTTGGATGAAGCCAGGGTTTTCACCAGCCCGCTGGTGACAGAGTTGACCGGCTATGATGGCTTCTATCCGGCAGAGGCTGTCCACAAGCAGTACTATGCCCAACATGGTGAGCAGCCCTATTGTCAGATCGTGATACGTCCGAAATTGGACAAATTCAAAAAGCTGTTTGCCGAGCGCCTCAAGGGCTAAAGGCAAATGAAGACAGCATCACCGCAAAGACCGGCCAGCGTGCCGGTCTTTGTTTTACCGAGATTCAGAAGTTGTCGCCTCCTGGCCGTGACTGGGGGCTAGCACAGCCTCTGACTGATGGACCATGGTATAGTCGAGGCATTAGTTTTTTGAGAGAGAGTCACTCATGAAGAAAATCATCTATGGGGTGCTGGGGCTGGGCGCCGCTTTGCTCGTCGGGGGGGGGGCGCTGGTAACCCTGATCGATCCCAATGATTTCAAGCCCTTGCTGATAGAGCAGGTGAAGAAGAGCACGGGGCGGGACCTGGTGGTATCAGGCCCCATCGCATGGACCTTCTGGCCGCGTCTTGGACTCTCCCTCGAGCAGGTGGCGTTGCGCAATCCGAGCGGGTTTGCCGAGCCGGACCTGGTAAGGTTTGAACGTGGTCAGGCTTCGGTCGCCGTGCTGCCTCTGCTCTCCCATAGACTACAGATTGGTGAGGTGGCTCTGGATGGGGCTCATCTCTTTATCCAGACCAAGGCAGATGGTCGCTCCAACTTAAGCGACCTGAGGGGAGTTGATACGACGCTCCCCCCAGAGACCAGTGTCAAGCCTGCGGCAGAAGGCGACCAGGATCAGGTCGAGCCAGCCAAGGCGAATTGGCAACTGAACATAGAAAGCATCTCCCTTAACCAGGCCAGTGCCCTGGTGCTGGATGATCGCAACGGCTCTCGTTTCCAGTTGGCACGTCTCGACCTCGTCCTGGGCGAGCTCAAACGTGATAGCTGGGTACCCATCAGCTTCGCGCTGGAGGGCGAGCAAGCGGGGCTCAACGTCGCGGCCAAGGGAACAAGCGAGCTGAAACTCGGCAGGGGTCTCGCGACGAGCGAGTTGCAGGGGCTCGCTGTCGAAGGCTCATTGCAGCAGGCTGATATTCGGGTTGAGCATTTCCAGCTGGGTGTGGATCGTCTGATGCTGGATAAGTGGAGCCAGCTTGACTTGAGTGCGCAAGGACAGCAGGGAGAGCTGAAGTTCGACCTGAAGAGCAAGCTCAAAGGGCGGCTCAATGGTGCTCGGACCCAGGTCGATTTTAGTGACTTGATCCTTGATGGCTCCCTGAGTGGTCCGCAACTGCCTGAGTCTGGGGTCAAGGTGGCCTTGGCGGGTGAGGGGCAATGGGCCATGGCGAACAAAAAGCTGACTCTGCCCAAGTTACAGTTTGGCGCAGACGATCTGCAGCTAAATGGCGATGCCAGCATGGCGATGACGGCCGTGCCTGCCATTCGTTTCAATCTTGCGGCCGAGCGGTTGGATCTGGATGCTTGGCGTCAAAAAATGGGTAAGGGGATTACCGCTAACCCCGAGCCGGGCAACCAGAGCGCCCCTGTCTCCAAATCTACGAACGCCCCTGTTGATCCATCAATCATTACGACTGAGCCGGATCTGAGCTGGCTGAAAGGGTTGGATCTGGCCGGTCGCCTTCAACTAGAGACCTTGATCGCCAATGGTGTTACCGCTCAGCAGGTTGAGCTCGATCTGGCTGCCAACAAGGGACTGGTCAATCTTGAGCATTTTAGTGCCAAGCTGTTTGGCGGCTCGGCTCAGGGGGAGGGGGTGATCGATGCGCGTCATCAACCGGTCAGCTTCAAGGTCCACAAGCAGATCAGAGGTGTTGATTTGCAACCTTTGTTGCATAGCCTGGCCAAGACTGAACTGCTGGCGGGCAGAGGTAATGCCGATATTGAACTCAGTGGCCTGGGTCTCTCCTCTCAGGCGCTGCGTAGCCAACTGAGTGGCACCGTAGGGCTCGAGGTGGAAGACGGAGCCCTGAATGGTATCAATTTGCCGCAGATGCTGCGCGAGGCCAAGGCGATGCTCAAGGGAGAAAAAGCCAGCGAAGTCAAGGAGGTACGCAAGACAGACTTCAGTGCGCTGACGGCGAACTTCCGGGTAGGGAAGGGGGTGGCCAGCAGCGACGATATTCTGTTGCTGGCCCCGGCGCTGCGGGTCGAGGGCAAGGGTAAAACGGAGCTGCTGCCCGAGACGCTGGATTTCCTGATGGCAACCACTGTGGTGGAGACCAGCAAGGGACAGGGCGGCAAGGATCTGGCCGAGCTCAAAGGCATTACTATCCCGGTCAAGATCGGGGGGCATTGGCGTGAGCCCAGCTACAAGCTGGACGTCAAGGCGCTGCTCGCCGATAACAAGCTGTTAGAGGAGAAGGCGCGCAAGGAAGCCGAGCGTGGCCTCAAGAAACTGCTCGGGGACAAGGCGGGAGATGAGCAAATCAAGGGGGTGGCTGACCAGCTGCTCAAAGGATTGTTCAAATAACCAAGCACCCCAGAAACAAAACAGCCCCACCGGTCTTTCGGTGGGGCTGTTTGTTTCTGGGGCTTGACCAGGCAAGTCCCATCGCGCCCTGGCTTGACAATCAACCTAGCCGGTAACCGCCAAGCAGACCATCCGCCAGCCACTGTTGCAGATATTGACCCGCCTGGAAGGCGGCGTTATCGCCGGGCAGGCGTGTGCTGAGCAACATGCACAGGGTTGCGAACTCCTCCTGGTGGAGCAAGGCATCAATCAGGACAGCTTCATCTGCCTCTAGGCTGCGATAACGGGTGCGCCGTTCGACATCGCGCCAGATGAGGCAGGGGATGGCAAATTCGTTGCGTTGGGGCGGAGGCGGAGCCTGCTCGGCCTTGAGTGCCTTCCACACTTCCAGGGAGTTGAAATGTTGGTGATGCAAGTCAGTCGAGGGCGTCACCAGGAAGCGTAAATCGGGCCAGGATTCAGGATCCAGGCGCTGGATCTCGCAGAGGGTCAGTGGCTCGGCATCGGCGGCATCGAAGGCTGCCCGTAGTCGCCATTCGAATTCGGCCAGCTCGCTCACCTGAGGGTGTCCGGGCAGGGCCTGTTCCAGATGGAGGGGAAACTGTGCCCCCAGGTCGCGCAGGGTCCAGCTGTGGGGTGGGTGCTGCTGCAGATACGCGAGGCAGAGGGAGGCAAACATCTCATCACCCACATAGGCCCAGGTCTGCTCGAAGTCCTGTTGCAGGCACTCCAGCAGCCGGCTCTGGTAGGCGTTGGCATAGATGTACCAGCGCAGCTCGGCGGGCAGCGGTCCAACAACGAGGGGCATGGGGGGCGTTGCAGTCTGCTGCTGTAAACCCGTCATAAAGGCTTGTTGTAGGGCTTGAAGCTCAACCGGCGCTGACATTTTGCGTCTCCAGAGTCCAGTGCGGTGCGGCAATGCGCCTTGCCTGATCCAGTTCGTTGACTAGTTCAGGGAAGGGGGGGATGTGGTCATCGCGTTCAATCATGGTGCTGACCGGACCGAAACGGCGCACTGCACGCTCAAACAAGGCCCAGACCGGATCGACGATGGGATGGTCATGGGTATCAATCACATAATCGCCATAGTCACTGTGGCCCGCGAGATGGAACTGCACCACTGCCTCCCTGTCGATGGCGTCGAGATAGGCGTTGGCATCGAAGCCGTGATTGCGGCTGCTCACATAGATGTTGTTGATGTCGAGCAGCAGCCGGCAGCCACTCCGGCGGCTGAGCCGGTTGAGAAAATCATGCTCGCGATAGTCGGCGCCACTAAATTCGAGATAAGTGGAGGCATTCTCCAGTACCAGGGGGCGGCCGAGATAATTTTGCACCCGATCGATGCGCTCGCACAGATGGGTGAGCACCGCATCGGTCAAGGGCAGCGGCAGCAGATCGTGGCTGTTCTGGCCAGAAACCCCGGTCCAGCAGAGGTGATCCGACAGCCAGGCGGGCTCAATGCTGCGCATCAGCGCCTTCAAGCGGTTGAGGTAATCCATGTCGAGGGGATCTGCCGAACCTATGTTCATCGACACCCCGTGCATGACGATGGGGTAATCTGCTCGGACCTGCTCCAGGTAATAACGGGGTTTGCCCCCTGCCACCATGAAGTTCTCCGAGAGGATCTCGAACCAGTCGGCGCCGGGCGCCCCATCCAGCACATCCTGAAAGTGGGGAGGCCTGAGTCCTAAGCCAAAGCCGAGCCAGGGAAAAGGGGGCATCTGAGCTCCTGATCTATCCATACTTGCCATAAAAAACAGGCCGGTTGCCCCATGGGGTGACCGGCCCTGCTACTAGGTTGATGCCCGACTAGCGGACTTTACCACCCTGGGCCGTACACTCTTCGCGGGTCATGCTGAGGAAGCCTTGGCCCTTGCAGGCGCCTTGCCCCTTGCAAGCGTTGCTGGCGGTCTTGCAGTCATTATGACCCTTGCAGCTGTTTACCCCCCAACATTGGACCTGATTCTCACCATGTTGTCCGGTGTTGGCTGCCAGGGCGGCACCAGAGAGTGAGACGGCAGCCATCGCGAGGGCGGCACCGGCCAGACGGTTCATGGTTTTACGGGTTGCGTGCATGTTCTTTCTCCTTGGCGGATTGTCACTCTACCAGCGTTGGCCGAGCGTCCATGTGACTTCATCTTGGTGAGGACCGACTCCCCCACCACCTGCCTGGGGAGCAAAATGCTCAGAGACCATTACGACGCTGACAAATGAGTCGGATCATAATGGCACTGTTGCATCGACCTCGTTTTAGAAGACCGAGGAGAAGGGCGTTTACGTTCATATAAAATCCACTTTTCTGCCTGAAAAGTGTGCAAGCCTTGTAGTGGCTGGGCTGGCGGGCAGATCCGATCAGTTGGATCAGGTCCCTTTTCCTGACAGGGAGTTGTGAGGCTCGCCTTGTCGGGCGGCGACTGTCATCATGGGGCTACTGACAAGGAGATATCAGATGATTCGAGTGGTCTTTCACCTGTCCGAGCGGGATCGCAGTCGGGCGGCATTCAATAATATCAGTAACTTAGTGACTGCTATGGCTGGCGAGCCAGGAGAGTTGGTGTTGCTGGTCAATGGCATTGCAGTCACCAGTTTGCTGGAAGGGGGCGAGAGCGAGCCTGAGTGGGCCGCTTTGCGGCAACAGGACGTCAGGCTGCTCGTCTGCGCCAACTCCCTGCGAGGTCAGCAGATCGCGCCCGAACGGCTGCTGGATGGGGTTGAGGTCGTTTCTACCGGCGTCTTGACCCTGATCGAATTGCAGCAGCAGGGCTTTGCATATATCAAGTCCTGACCTGAAGCCAGAGTGTTGATAAGGAGAGCAAAAGCACGTCCTTGCTCTCCTCACTTTGCTTACTCATATGTTGATGTGGTATTCAATAATAAGTCTGACACATGAAAAATATCATCAATAGAATCTATTGGGTGCCGAGTTTCTTTCTTGTTTTCATCAAATAGACCAATGTACTTTTGCTTGGTATTGAAATGCAATCTACATAGTGGTTTCCGGTTATTGTCATCAAGCAACACACCAAAGTAACTTTGAGTATCTCGTGCGATAATTCTGGATACGTCGAATTTCTGCCTTAAAATAGCCTTGACGACATTAAACCCTTCTATCTCCTCTAGGGTAGTATCTACTCTAGACTTTTCATCGAGCTCCTGCGTGTTGTGACTACTATCATTTTCCTTGATTATATTGTTTTCATTTGCCTGTGGCATTGTATTGATGCTGGATCCTATCGCTGATTTCAACCTTGCATTGATACTGTCGTTTAGAAATTGTTGTAATGCTTTAGTGGTGATTTCGGCGAAGCTTTGTTTCACCTTTGCTGTAAGCACACCACCATAGATGCGAGAGGCAAAGAAACGTACGAAGTCCTCTTCAGGATTATTGAACTGTTCTGTTAGCAACTTCTTTATTTGACTTAAGTATTTTAGTTCGCCTGCAGCATCGACCACTGATTCTACATCAAATGTACTCTTGCTTAATTTAAGGACCTCAGGGATTACATGCTCATCAATATCTTCCAAATCCAGTGTTAAGAAAGGCTTCTCATCCATCTTATTAGGAGCATCTAGGTCGGTATAAAACTCATATTGGGCACCATTAGTCAGTATGCCAATTCTTGCATTCGTGACTGAAAAATACCTAAATAGTTGCCCTGAATGTTTGGCTGATAATTTCTCGCTGTATTTCTTACATTCAACAAGGATTTGAATCTGGTTATCTTTGAGAATCGCATAATCAACCTTCTCACCTTTTTTAATTCCTGTGTCAGCTGTGAACTCAGGGATAACCTCTGTGGGGTCAAAAACATCATACCCAAGCACACTATGGAGAAAAGGCATCACAAACGCATTTTTGGTTGCTTCTTCTATTGTGATCATTCCGGCTTGTTGGGTAATCTTTTTTGCCAAACTCTGTAGTCTCTCGGGGAAATCCATAAACACCTCATGCTTCCGATAAATACCCAGCTAATAAAGGCGCTCGACAGATGAACGAAACACTTTGGATTCATGAGGCGGGCGACTACCAACTCCATAATTAGCAAAGTTTAATTTCATGCCAAGTAATCAGTGACAAAAATCAGATCTTGCTCACCGTTAATAACTGATTTTGTAGAGTGAAGGACTGAAATTTTTAAACATTATCTAACCCCGCCCCATGGTGAGTATTCACAATGGGGCGGGATTTTGGCTTAGTCACCGAGCTGCTGTTGCCACACTTGACTAACCAGCTGGCGCTCGGCCAGCAGTTGATCGTCTTTTACCTTGCGGCTGATCTCGGAGAGATTGAGGCGGTGCCCCAGGTTGCGGATCTCCAGATAGGCATGTTTTAACCCTTCGGCCTGCTCTAGGCTGAGGACACCGGCCATCACGCACTCATCGAAGATGCGCACGTTATCCGACCAGCGGGTCAGGGATCGGGGCTCGCTATGGGCGTGGGCCAGCACCAGATACTGGGCAAGAAACTCGATATCCACCATGCCGCCCGGGGATTGCTTGAGGTCGAACTCCCCTTCTGGGGCCTTGAGCAGATGACCGCGCATCTTGGTGCGCATCTCGCGTACCTCTTTGGCCAGTACCCCAAGATCACGTTTTTTTGCCAACAGTTCACGTCTGATACGCGAAAACTCGGCGACGATATCGTCATCACCATAAATGGGTCTGGCCCGTACCAGGGCCTGATGTTCCCAGGTCCAGGCCTCGTTCTCTTGATACTGTTGATAGGCGGTGAGGGAGGAGACCAGCAGCCCTGAGTCTCCCGAGGGGCGCAGTCGCATATCTATCTCGTAGAGAATGCCGGAGGGGGTACGGGTACTGAACAGGTGCAGTACCCGCTGGGCCAGGCGCAGGTAGAACTGGCGGCTGTCGATGGGCTTGGGTCCATTGGTATGGTGGTTGGGATCCCCCCCGTGCAGGAACACCAGATCCAGATCCGAGCCGTAACCTAGCTCTATGCCCCCCAGCTTGCCATAGGCGACCACGGCGAAGCTGCGCCGACCGCTCTCGGCCACCTCGGGTGGGACACCGTAACGTTCGCTGATCTGGCTCCAGGCCTGATTGACCACCTCTTCCACCAGGGCTTCGGCCAGCCAGGTAAGGTGATCGCTCACCTTCATCAGTGGCAGGGCGCCGGCGATGTCGGCGGCGACGATCCGCAGCAGCTGTACCTGCTTGAACTGACGCAGGGCCTCCATCTGCTGCTCTACGTCCTCTTCCGGGATGCGCAGCAGGAACTGGCGCAGCTGGGGTTTGTATTGATCCAGCGGTGTCGGGTGATAGAGGTGCTGGGGATCGAGCAGTTCATCGAGCAAGATGGGGTAGCGGGCCAGCTGTTCGCTCACCAGGTGGCTGGCATCGCACAGTCGCACCAGTTGGCGCAGGGCCGCCGGGTTTTCCGCCAGCAGTTGCAGGTAGGCGCTGCGGGTGAAGATGCGGGTGAGTAGGGTGCAAACCCGCTCGAACAGGCGAGCGGGGGTGTCGTTCGCCACGACCAGGCGCAGCAATTCTGGCATCAGCCAATCCAGCGCGATACGGCCCTGGGGGCCAATCTGGCGGCGCTTGTACTCCTCCTTGAAGCGCAGCACTGCCCCGGCCAGAGGTGCGGGATCGCTGACTCCCTGTTCGGTAAGCAGGGTGCCGACTTCGGTGGCATCCAGATCCGTGCGCCACAGATCGAGCCAGGCTTGCTCCAGGTGATCCGGGGCCTCTTTCTCCTCGCCGACGACGGCGACGAACTCCCCATGGACGGCGGCCATCTCCTGATCGAGATGGGCCATGAAGGCCTCCCAATCCGTGAAGCCGAGCGCCGTGATGAGCCGCAATCTGTCACGCTCCTCGGTGGGCAGGGTCTGGGTCTGCTGATCGCCAATTTCCTGCAACAGGTTTTCGACCCGGCGCAGGAAACGGTAGGCCTGGAGCAGGCAATCGCAACGCTCCGGGGTCAGGGCGCCGCTTCGGGCGATGGCACTCAGGGCCTCGGGCAGGTGGCGCACTCGCAGCAGGGGCTCTCGTCCGCCACGAATGAGCTGCAGTGCCTGGGCAATGAACTCCACTTCGCGGATGCCACCAGCACCCAGTTTGATGTTCTCCTTGAGCCCCTTGCGGCGTACCTCTGCGGCTATCATGGCCTTCATCTGGCGCAGGCCATCAATGACACCAAAATCGATATAACGGCGGAACACGAAGGGGCGCAGCAATTCGCTGAGCTCCTGGCTCTGCGGGCACTCCTGACCCAGCACCCTGGCCTTGACCATGGCGTAACGCTCCCAGTTGCGGCCATGGTGCTGGTAGTAATCCTCCATGGCGGCAAAGGAGATGGCGAGCGGCCCCGCCTCGCCGAAGGGACGCAGCCGCATGTCGACTCTAAATACCTGGCCATCGACGGTGGTCTGATTCAGGGCATTGATCAGACGCTGGCCCAGTTTGATGAAGAACTGTTGGTTGGCCAGCTCGCGTCGCCCGCCGACCGTATAACCATTTTCAGGAAAAGTGAAAATGAGGTCGATGTCGGAGGAGAAGTTGAGCTCGCCGCCCCCCAGCTTGCCCATGCCGAGGATCAACAGCGGCTGGGGATTGCCGTCACCATCCATGGGGGTGCCCAGTTCGTCGCACTGTTTGCTGTACAGCCAGTCGCGGGCGCCGCAGATGAGGGCATCCGCCAACTTGGTCAGGTGAACGAAGCTCTCTTCCACCTGGGCGCGGCCGAGTAGTTCACGCCAGGCGATGACCAGCATGCGGCTGCGGCGAAAACGGCGCAGGGTACGCTTTAGCGCCTCCTCGTCCACCTGGTTGGCGAGCAGGGCCGCGAGATCCGGCTCGTAGGCATGCCAGCGTTCATCATTGTGAAGATCCGTTGAGACGAGCAGCTCGGCCAGCAGGGTCGGCTCCTGGATCAGGGCTTCGGCGGCAAAATCTGAGAGGCCAAACAGGGTCAGCAGCTCAGTGCGACTGGCATCGGCCAGCTCGGCGTACTGGGGGGCTTGAACGAGCAGGCGTTGCCAGTGGCGATCGGCCTGGGTCATGAGGGCAGCGGGGAGCACCAAGGTTCTCTTCCTTACGTCTTGGTTAAAGGCAGATGCGGCGGCAGTGGATGACTGACCGCATCCGGTACCGGTATTTGGCACCGCATGGCCATCAATCTAACATTGCCCGGCCCCAGGCTCATAGAGGCAAGGGGCCGGGACGGGTAGAAGCGTGAGCCGGGTCAGATGTACTCGCTGGCGAGGGGGACATCATAGTGGCAAGGCACCTCGCCGAGCGTCAGCGGGAGCCAGTCTGTGCGGCGTTGCTCAGGCTATGTCGTGGTCTCTCTGGTAGATATCCGGTTGATAGCGCTCCATCAGCGTCGCCGGGCGGGCAGGGGCCTGGAAGCCGAAACCGCTGTAGAGAGCATGGGCATCCGAGGTGGCCAGGCTGATGCGGCGCAACCCCTGAAGGGCCGGGTGGGCCAGAATGGCCTGGATCAGCGCCTTGCCGTGTCCCTGGCCACGGTGGGCGGGCAGTACGAAGACGTCGGAGAGGTAACCGAAGGTGGCGTGATCCGTGATGACGCGCGCGAAGGCGACCTGTTGACCGGCCAGGTAGCCACCGACGCAGAGTGAGTGGTTGATGGAGCGCTGCACGGTTGACAGCGGTATGCCGAGGCACCAGTAGGCCTCTTGTGACAGAAACTGATGGATGAGCGGCACGTCGAGTCGCCCCTTGTCATCGCTGATTTCCAAGCCGGTATCACCGTTGATATGGTCATGCATATAGGCTCCTTGCCTCGGTCTGGGGGAGTGCTGAAATGAAAAGAGGAACCCGCAGGCTCCTCTTTTCATAAGGTGACGATAACGCCAGGGGACGTCAAGCCTCGATGAACACCTTGCTCCCTGCGCTCGCGCGCTTATCACGGCTAGTCCAGCTTGAAGGCCTGGATGTGACGATTCAGGGTCTGGCTGTGGGATTCGACCAGCATTGAGGCATCTTGCAGCTCCCGCAGCACCACCACGGATCCCTCGACTATCTGCTTGACCTGTTCCAGGTTGCCGCTCATCTCCTGGGCGACCGCGCTCTGCTCCTCGGAGGCGGTGGCTATCTGGCGGTTCATGTCGGCCACCCCCTGCACTCGCGCCACTATGGTCGTCAGCTGCTCACCGGCTTGGGTAACTTGCGCTACCCCGCGATCTGCCTGAGCCACGCTCTGCTCCATCAGACCTGCGGCGGTGCGGGCACTGCCCTGCAACTGCTCAATCATCTTCTGGATCTCCACGGTGGCGGACTGGGCCCTGTTGGCGAGGCCGCGCACCTCATCGGCGACCACGGCAAAGCCGCGTCCGGCCTCACCGGCACGGGCCGCCTCGATGGCCGCATTGAGGGCCAGCAGATTGGTCTGCTCCGAAATGCTGCGAATGGTATCGACCACGGAGCCGATGCGTTCTACCCCCTGCTCCACGTCATGGACGACATTGGAGGATTGCTGAATATTGCCAGACAAGGTGTGTATGGTGCTGACGGTATCGGCAACGCAGCGGCTGCCCTCCTGGGCCAGGCGGCTGGTCTCGCTGGTGGAGTGGGACGCCTGCTCGGCATGATGGGCCACCTCGCCGATGGCGCCGACCATCTGGGTCATGGCGCTGGCGAGCTGCTCTATCTGGACGAACTCCTCGTTGATCGCCTCGTTGGCCTCTTCCATGCAAAGGGTGACCTGGGAGGCGATGTCGTTAAGCTCCTTGCAGGCCAGACGCTGGCTGCCGAACACCTTCTTGAGTTCGTTCTGGGAGTGGGCCACCGCCTTGGCGATGTCGCCGAATTCATCTTTGGATGCCAGTTCGACCCGGTGACTGAGATCTTTTTGGGAGAAACGCTCCAGCAAGCTGACCAGATAGCGTACCTGTTTGACCATGAGGCGGGAACCCGCCATCAGCAGTACCACAAACACCATCCCCATCAGGGCGGTTTCCAGCAGCCCGGTCCAGATCAGGCGAGAGGCGATGTCATTGGCCTTGGCGGCGTCTATGCCTTCGCTGAGCAGAGTGTGCTCCAGATTACTGGCATCGAACCAGAGCTTGGCCAGCAGCAGCAGGGTGCTAAATACCATCAGCAAGATCACCTTGGGCACCAGGCGTATATCACTTAGCCGCTGCTCAAGCGGGTTAAACTGCATAGCATCTCTCCTTTAAATGGGGGGATTTTCCTTTCTCATCAGGGCTATCGGCATTATCTTCTGTTTTATTAATTCGTTTCCCGTTTAAAGTTGGAATTTGCATGCGACATCACTTATCCCCCCTGCGTGCCATGGATCTGCTGATGGCAATCCTCTCTCTGGTGTCGGTTGGCTTGGTCAGTGCTCGCTGGTTTGGAGTGGCGACACCGCAGACCATGCAACTCTTCTACGATATCGACAGCCTCATTTGTTACATCTTTCTCGCTCACTTCGCCTATGGCTGGCTGCGGGCGACGGATCGCTGGGGTTTTTTGAAGGCGAACTGGTTCTATCTGCCCGGTAGCCTGCCCATGGTGGAGTCCCTGCGCTGGGCACGGCTTATCCAGCTGTGGCGCGTCTATCAGCTGCTGCGCAACCAACCGGATCTGCTGGCCATGTTTCGCCGCGAGCGTAACGAGACCACCCTCTCCGGGATCTTGTTGCTGTTCTTCCTGCTGCTGGGGGTGGGGTCCGGGGTCATGTTCTGGATTGAGGCAGGGCACCCCGGCAGCCAGATAGAGACGCCCTATGACGCCTTCTGGTGGACGCTGGTGACGCTCTCGACCGTGGGCTACGGGGATCTGGTACCCAAGACGGAGCAAGGGCGCTTCGTCGCCAGTCTGCTCATCCTGTTCGGGGTCGGTCTCTATGCCGCCGTCAGTGGTTTCATGGCCAGTCTCTTTCTGCAACCAGGGCATGGCGAGAAGCGAGAAGAAGAGCTGCGCTTCAAACAACTGCAGACTCAGCAGACACAGATGCTGGCCGAGCTACAGAGCTTGCGTGACGAAATCCGTCAGCTCAAACGCGCACCCTGACGCGAGCGTGATGGCGCGCCGTACCGCGTCAGCACAGGGTCGGGCGCCAACACAGTGGTTTTGAATAGCCTCGCCGCCTTGGGGGAAGGCGGTTTCTTTGCTTGTCCTTTGACCATGACGCGGCTTAACATTCCAGCCAATTCCTAACCAATCGAGAGAATCGACTGACCATGCGCGCCCTCCTCGGGATACTGATCTGCCTGTGTGCTCAATCCGCCCTGGCCGAGACCCGTTATGTTTCAGACAACATCTATATCTTCATGCACGGCGGACCTGGTACCCAGTACCGGATCCTCGGCAGCGTCAAGGCCGGTGAAGCCCTGGAAGTGAAAGGCGGCCAGGCCGGTTTCACTCAGGTGGTGGATGAGCGCGGTCGTGAAGGCTGGATCAAGAGTGACGAGTTGCAGAGCGAACCCAGCCTGAAGGTACGTGTGCCCCAACTGGAACAGGAGCTGCAAACCCTCAAGGATCGCCTGCAAAACCTTAATGGTGACAACGAGCAGCGCTTCGCCGAGAAGGATGGCAAGATTGCCGAGCAAGATACCATGCTCACCAATCTCAAGGGGCAGCTCGACAACCAGAGTGAGGAGCTTGCCAGCGTCAAGGCGCAGAATGATGCCTTGAGCAGCAGCATCGACAACCGCGAGCATGATATGCAGATGGATTGGTTCATCCGGGGGGGAGCCATGGTCGGTGGCGGCATACTGCTTGGCATCCTCTTGCCCCTGCTGCCTCGTCGCCGCAAGCAGAGTGAGCGCTGGATGAACTGAGGCCCTGTCGCCCATCACAGGCAGCAGGCCGTTTGGTCATGAAAAAGGGTCGCCCATGGGCGACCCTTTTTGCTGCGTCTCGTCGCCACTGTCGGTGCTGGTCAGTGCAGGTTTTCTCCTCCTTCTTGGTTGAAAAGGGTCTCCTGAGGCTCGCCTGCGAGATGCATCCTCCGTAATATGCGAATTATTCTTGGCAGGTTTTCACCCGCCAGCTATCTCAATCGAACGTGAAAAAGAGCTTGGCTATCATGGAACTAACCGAACAGGCCCACTGGTTTGTGCTGGCAGGTGATCACCTGATCTGGCTGGATGACGCGGGCCGGATCCCGCACTGTACCCGGCAGGCGTTGCCCTCGTCCTGGCAGGCTCTGGCCTTCGAGGCATTCGACCTGTGGGATGACGCGCCTTGCTATCTCCATGACCTGGGAGAAGGAGAGTCACTCTTTGTCGGCGCGTCGCCTGCGCCTGGGCAATGGAGCCCGCTACGCCAGCTGATGGTTGCGGGAGACGAGGAGGGGTTTCGCCTCGGTGGCCGTGCCTGGCAGTTGGCGACCTTTCGCCGCAGCCACAAATTCT
>NZ_AQGQ01000097.1 GCF_000388115.1 Aeromonas molluscorum 848 | reverse complement strand
CCCTAGAACAAAGAGCCAGGCTAGATATAGAGATTAGAAAAGCCTCCCAAGGTGAGCAGGAGTGGGAATTAACAGGGCTAAGGCTCGAATATGATAGGCACCTTAAAAATAAGTTTTCTGAGATACAAGAGTTTACAAAGGTCCTTAGAGATTATATTGACCTTGGATGCCTCAAACGATTCTTTATGAATTTCATTCCCCTAAGAGTGATTAAAAGCCAGTCAATGGAAGTTGTCATGGAGACACCAACTCAGACCAACTAACTGGCACTCTACATCACATTGGAGGACCAATTAGGTAGATCTATTAATTATTTCTTCACCATTAAACCGCCTTTTTTATTAGTGAATATTAAATTATTGGTAAGGACTCAATAAAAAACGGCGCCTATCTGCGCCGTTTTTTATATCACTCACTCAACCGGGATCACTGCAGCAGGGAGATATCCGCGACTTGCAGGAACAGGTTGCGCAGGTTGTTCAGCAGTGCCAGACGGTTGGCCTTGAGGGCCTCGTCGTCGGCCATCACCATGACTTCGTTGAAGAAGGTGTCGACCGGCCCCTGCAGGGCGGCCAGACGGGTGAGGGCAGCCTGATAGTCACCGGCAGCGAACAGTGGCGCCAGTTCGGCTTGCAGGGCAGCAACCTGGGTGGCCAGCGCCTGCTCGGCTGCGTCGACCAGCAGTTCCGGTTTGACGGCGGTCGGCAGTTCGCCTTCCACCTTGGCCAGGATGTTGCTGACGCGCTTGTTGGCAGCAGCCAATGCCAGTGCGGCATCCAGAGTGCGGAAGTGGCTGACGGCCTTGACGCGGGCGTCGAAGTCGCGAGGACGGGTCGGGCGGCGGGCCAGCACGGCCAGCACCACGTCGGCACCTATGCCTTCGTCCTGATAGGCGGCGCGGAAGCGGCCCAGCATAAAGTCGACCACGTCGGTGACGACGGTGTTGTTGGTCAATTTGCCTTCGTAGACGCGAACCGCTTCTTCCACCAGTTCAACCAGATCCAGGTCCAGCTGCTTCTCGGTCATGATGCGCAGGGCACCGATGGCGGCGCGGCGCAGGGCGAAGGGATCTTTGTCGCCTTTGGGCAGCATGCCGATGCCGAAGATACCGGCCAGGGTGTCGAGCTTGTCGGCCAGCGCGACGGCGCAGGCTTCCAGAGCGGACGGCAGGGCATCACCGGCGAAGCGCGGCATGTACTGCTCGTTGAGGGCCACGGCCACCACTTCGTCTTCGCCATCGTGGCGGGCGTAATGCATCCCCATCACACCCTGGGTGCTGGCGAACTCGCCGACCATGTTGGTCATGAGATCACACTTGGAGAGCAGGCCGGCACGCTTGGCCTGAGCCACGTTGGCGCCGATCCGCTCGGCGATAAAGCCGGCGACGGTCTCGATACGCTCGACCTTGGCCTTGACTGTGCCGAGCTGTTGCTGGAACAGCACGGTTTCGAGGCGCGGCAGGCGGGAGGCCAGGGTCTGCTTGAGGTCGGTCTTGAAGAAGAACTCGGCGTCGGAGAGACGGGGGCGAACCACCTTCTCGTTGCCGCTGATGATCTGGCTCGGGTCTTTCGACTCTATGTTGGTGACGAAGATGAATTTGGGCAGCAGCTTGCCGCTCTTGTCGTAGACCGGGAAGTACTTCTGGTCACCCTTCATGGTGTGAACCAGCGCTTCAGCCGGCACGGCCAGGAACTTCTCTTCAAAGTTGGCGGTCAGCACCACAGGCCATTCGACCAGGGCGGTCACCTCTTCGAGCAGGGCGTCGTCCAGATCGGCAACGCCACCGAAGGCGGCGGCGGCCGCTTCGACGTCAGCCTTGATCTTGGCCTTGCGGGCCATAAAGTCGGCCACTACCTTGCCTTTTTCCAGCAGGATCTGCGGGTACTGGTCGGCATTGTCGATGGTGAACTCGCTCTCGCCCATAAAGCGGTGACCGCGAATGGTGCGGGCGGAGTCGATACCCAGAATGTGAGCGGGCACCAGATCCCCATCCAGCAGCAGGGTCACGGTGAACACCGGACGCACGAACTGGATGGTCTTGTCGCCCCAGCGCATCATTTTCGGGATGGGCAGCTTGGCCAGAGATGAAGCTACAAGCTCACCCAGCAGCTCGCGCGCCGGACGGCCTTCGACCTTGGCGGTGTGAACCAGCCATTCACCCTTGTCGGTGACCAGACGCTCGGCTTGAGCAACTGTGATGCCGTTGCCACGAGCCCAGCCTTCAGCAGCCTTGGTCGGCTTGCCGTCGGCATCGAACGCCTGGGAGACGGCCGGGCCGCGCTTCTCGACGCTCTTGCTCGGCTGCTCGCCGGCCAACTCACTCACTTTCAGCGCCAGGCGGCGCGGTGAGGCAAACCACTCGACGTCGCCGAAGGCCAGGTCGGCCTTGGTCAGTTCGCTCTTGAGGTTGCCTTCAAAGGCTTCGGCCAGGGAGCGCAGGGCCTTGGGCGGCAGCTCGGCGGTGCCGATCTCTACCAGAAATGTATGTTGTGCCATGTCCGTTCCTTAACCTTGCTTGTTCTCTTCGTCGCTGCGCTTGCACATGGGGAAGCCCAGCGCTTCGCGGGAGGCGTAGTACGCCTCGGCCACGGCCTTGGTCAGGGTACGAATGCGCAGTATGTAGCGCTGACGCTCGGTGACCGAGATGGCCTTGCGGGCATCCAGCAGGTTGAAGGTGTGACCAGCTTTGAGAATGCGCTCATAAGCGGGCAGCGGCAGCGGTTTTTCCAGGGCCAGCAGGTGCTGGGCCTCTTTCTCGTACTGCTCGAAGCAGTGGAACAGGAACTCCACGTCGGCGTGTTCGAAGTTGTAAGTGGACTGCTCCACCTCGTTCTGGTGGAAGACATCGCCATAGGTGGTCTTGCCCAGCGGGCCATCGGACCACACCAGGTCATAGACGCTGTCCACGCCCTGGATGTACATGGCCAGACGCTCGAGACCGTAGGTGATCTCGCCGGTGACCGGCTTGCACTCCAGGCCGCCAACCTGCTGGAAGTAGGTGAACTGGGTCACTTCCATGCCGTTGAGCCACACTTCCCAGCCCAGACCCCAGGCACCCAGCGTCGGGTTTTCCCAGTTGTCTTCCACGAAGCGAATGTCATGCACCTCTGGATCCACACCCAGCTCCTTGAGGGAGCCAAGATAGAGTTCCTGGATGTTGTCGGGGGAAGGCTTGATGATCACCTGGAACTGGTAATAATGCTGCAGGCGGTTCGGGTTTTCACCGTAGCGGCCGTCGGTCGGACGGCGGGACGGTTGCACGTAGGCGCAGGCGATGGGCTCAGGACCCAGGGCACGCAGGCAGGTCATGGGGTGCGAGGTACCGGCACCCACTTCCATGTCCAGCGGCTGAATAATGGTACAGCCCTGGCGAGCCCAATAGTCCTGCAGCTGCAGGATCAGGCCCTGAAAGGTTTTGACATCGAATTTTTGCATAATGTTCTTCGCGCGAAATGAAATCAGAGCAAGATTTGCTGAATGTTAACCGAAGGAGTATACCGTCTGGCATGGTCGGATAATAGGCGAAATTACAGTGGATTCATGGGGTGGCAGTGCGCCGGGCCTGGCTGGCCCGGAGGGTTGACCCCATGATGCAGGCGCGGGAAGATGCCGGTCGGGCGTGCCCGGGGAGTGGACAAAACAAGGGGAGATCAATAAATGGAACTGCGCTGCGCCTGGGTCACCAAGGATGCCGAATACATTGAATACCATGACAAACAGTGGGGAAGACCGGTACGGGATCCCATCGAACTGTTTGCCAAGCTCTGCCTCGATGGCCAGCAGGCGGGGCTCTCCTGGATCACCATTCTCAAGCGCACAGACAGCTACTACCGTGCCTATGCCGACTTCGATCCGGTACGCATCGCGCAGTTCGACGAGCAGGATGTGGCGCGGCTGATGCAGGACAAAGGCATCATCCGCAACCGGCTCAAGGTGCAGTCGATCATCAAAAACGCCCGCGCCTATCTGGCGTTGCAGGAGCAGGGGATCGACTTTTCCGATTACCTGTGGGCCTTTGTCGGCGGCGCCCCCATGGTCAACCAGCGGCAGGGCAACGGCGACATTCCGGCCACCTCACCAGAGTCGGACGCCATGGCCAAGGCGCTCAAGAAGCTCGGCTTCACCTTTGTCGGCAGCACCATCTGTTACGCCTTTATGCAGGCTGTGGGCATGGTGAACGATCATCTGGTGACCTGCCCCTGTCACGCCGGGTGCCAGCAGGGGTAGCCAGCCATTTTTCGCCGCCCGGTACAGCAGGCATACAGTAAGATCTGCTCAAAATTGGGGTATTCATCACTAGGGTATCCCCATGTCACCGAACTCATTTCTTCCACTCGTTATCGGCAGTGTGATCCTGGCCGTTTGCTCCGTGCTGCCTGCCCAGGCGACCGATCGTCAGGACTCCCGCGAGCTGCGCCAGGAGGTGCGTCCCGAGGTACGCGACGTCAAGCAGGATTGCCGCGAGAACGATCAGAAGGACAACTACGAATGTCGTCAGGACAAGCGTGAGGTGAAGCAGGACATTCGCGAGAAGGCTCGTGACGTCAAACACTGAACGTTGAGCTTCGATGAACAACCGGGAGGCGCCGCCCGAGCGGCTGCCATCCCGGTTCGGGTATAAAATCAAGACACGCCAAGTCGGTGCGTTTCGTTCAGTTAAGGAGTCATCATGAAGAAGTCCGTATTCATGCTGCTTGCCGCCACAGTCTTGTTGACTGCGCTGCCTGCCCAGGCCACCAAGCAGGCTCAGGAGCGGCGTGAAGCCCGTGATATGCGTCAGGATACCCGCCAGGACTCCCGCGATGCCAAGCAGGAGTGTCGTGAAGGCCTGGTCGGCAATGCCGATTGCCGTCAGGACCACCGTGACGCCAAGCAGGAAGGGCGCGACAAGGCCCGTGACATCAAATACTGATGCCATCGCCGTCGGTGGCAGGGGATGCAAATGGCGGGTTGAGCTTGTCATGATGGCAATAGAAGGGGGGCTCAGGCCCCCTTGTTCATATTGGTGATATGAGCACGTCACACTCTGGCGTCCCTCTGAGGTAGAATGCGCGGCCGCTCGGCTTGAGTCATTTTTTCAGAGGTTTTTTACCATGCATTTCAAGAAACTTGTTCCTGCGCTTGTACTGACCGTTGTCATGACCGGCTGTACCACCAATCCCTATACCGGTGAATCCCAGACCTCCAAGGGCGCCTGGGGTGCGCTGGCTGGCGCCGCAACGGGCGCCGCCGTGGGTGCGCTCTCCTCCAGCAAGGGTGATCGCAAGAAGGGCATACTGACTGGCGTGGCCGCTGGCGCCGCCCTGGGTGGCGGTATCGGTTACTACATGGATGTGCAGGAAGCCAAGCTGCGCGAGAAGCTGCAAGGCACTGGCGTCAGCGTGACCCGCAGCGGTGATCAGCTGATCCTCAACATGCCGAACAACGTCACCTTCGACAGCGCCAGCGCCCAGCTCAAAGCCGCCGGTGCCAACACCCTGTCCGGCGTGGCCATGGTGGTTGCCGAGTTCGACAAAACCCGCCTGAACGTGGTCGGTCACACCGACAGTACCGGTTCCCGCGAGCTGAACATGAAGCTCTCCGCCCAGCGTGCCGATGCCGTCGCCGCCCAGCTGATCGGTCAAGGCGTGACCGGCAGCCGCATCACTACCAGCGGTGTGGGCCCGGATCAGCCGGTCGCCACCAACAGCACCGCAGAGGGCAAAGCCCAGAACCGTCGGGTGACCATCACCCTGACCCCGACAGCCTGACAGCATTGCCATTGCCGGTTTCATTCGGCTGAGCAGAGTAAAAAAACAAGGCCCCGCCAATCTGGCGGGGCCTTGTTTTTTACGTAGCGTGGCAGGCACTCCGTCTCGGGTCAGGCGGCGGCAGTCAGCTGCAATTCGACTCTGTAGCCGGGGTTGGCGAGTTCGACCTGGACGCAGGCGCGCACCGGCGCCGTGCCAGCCGGGATCCAGGCATCCCACTGCTCGTTGAAGGCGGCAATGTCGGCAATGTCCTTGAGGTAGATGTTGGCCATCAGGATCTTGTCGACCCCGGAGCCGTTGGCCTCCAGCAGCTGCTTGAGGCTGGCCAGCACTTCGCGGGTCTGGGTGTGGATGTCGGCCTCGACGCTGGCGGGGACTTCCACCACGTAGAGGGTACCGTTGTGGATGACAACATCAGACCAACGGGCCGTGGTGCCGATTCGGGTAATCGTCATAGGGTGCTCCTAGAGGCAAGCGGGCTTATGAACCTTTGCGGATCAGATAGCGATAGGGCAGCTGTTCTGTCTCGCTGGCGATCAGGGTGTGATCCATGAAGCGGCAGAAGCTGGGAATGTCACGGGTGGTGGAGGGGTCGTCGGCGCTGACCAGCAGGGTCTCACCCTGAGCCATGGTGCGGACGCGCTTGCGCACCATCATCACGGGTTCCGGGCAGCGAAGCCCGATTGCATCCAGTTCATGGTTTGCGTCGCAGAATAAATCACTCATCTATAATCAACCTTCAACCTAATTCGCTGCCAATGATACCCAAGGCTAAAAAATAATCAAACCTGCAGCGCTAATGTCAGTGGATGATACCAAAGTTCATCCTGACTCTATGCTGCCGTGGCCTGACGAGTAATATAAAAAATGCACCATATTCAACAAGGAGGTATGAATATGATCCAGTCACAAGGCAGATTGCAGGCCTATGCGGCCATGGGGTTCCTAGCGTTTTCCATGATAGTGCTGGGCAGCCCGATAGGAAATACCGGCACCTGGTTTGGCGCCATGGTGATGATCGGACTGGGGCTCTGGATTGAGCTGAGCGACTACTACGAGGATGACGAAGAGGACCTCTGACTCAGCTCCTACTGGGTATATCGACCAAGGCGAGCATGGCTCGCCTTGTTTATGTCTGCGGGCGCCTCAGCGCGTCGAGCGGATCGCCCGGGCCAGGTGCTGGGCAGTCTGCTCGGCATTGGCCCGGCCATCGTTGAAGTAGTTGCTCAGCACATCCATGATGGCCTGGCGCGTATTGGTCGGAGTGGCCATGCCCTCCGCCATGCTGGGCAGCAGGGTTCCTTTCTGCTCCGCAATCTTGAAATCCCGATATGCCTTGATGGCGCAGCGATCGAAGCTCTTCATGTCCGGATTGATCAGCGCCGGAATCGAGCCCTTGATCCGGTTGAAGGCTTGCTGGAAGTGCGGGGTCATCAGCAGCCGGGCCAGCTCGCCCTGAGCCTGGGTCTGGGCCGGATCCCGCTGCTTGAACATGGCGATGGAATCTATGTTGTAACTGAACAGTCCCTGACTACCGGGGCTCGGCAGACATTCGATATCTTCCCCTGGTCGGTAGTTGCCTGCGCTCAGCTCCCCCTTCACCCAGTCCCCCATGATCTGCATGGCGGCCTCGCCGGTCTCCAGCTGGCTGGTGGCCTGGTGCCATTTCAGGCCGGTAAAACGGTGTGGCACATAGGCGCGCAACTGGTGGAAGCGCGACAGTACCCGCACCATGTCAGGGCCGGTCAGGGTCGCCTCATCCTGTTTGAGGAAGGCCTTGCGATAGAAATCCACCCCGCCTTCGCCCAGCGCCACCGCCTCGAACAGCACTGTCAGTTGCCAACCTTCGTTGCCAATGGCCAGCGGCGTGATGCCTTGCGCCTTGAGTTGCTCGGCCACCCCCACGAACTGGTTCCAGTCGGTCGGTGGCGCCAGCTCGAGGCGCTCGAACACCTTTCGGTTGATCCACAGCCAGTTGACGCGGTGGATGCCGGTTGGCACCGCCATCAAGGCGCCGTTCTGACTCAGGGTCTCGCGCACCATGGGGGGGAGTTGGGGATACCAACCGAGGTGCTCGGCCATGGGGCTGAGATCGCGCAGGAAACCGAGCCCGGCCCACTCCTTGAGCTCATAACCCTTGAGATGCGCCGCCTCCGGCGGGTTGGCGGCCAGGGCTCTGCTCTTTAATACCGTCATGGCGCTCTTGCCGCCGCCACCCTGGACGGCGAAGTCATTCCATTGATTGCCAAGGGCCGCCCACTCGGATTTGAGTTCAGTCACCGCCTTGGCCTCGCCACCTGAGGTCCACCAGTGCAATACCTCGACCTGAGAGGCGAGTGCTGGCAGGGACACCAGGGTGAACAGAGAGAGAGAGAGCCACTTCATGGGATCATTGCCTTGGTAGGGAGAGGGTGGCCTGCAGGCCGCCCTGGGGACGATTTTCCAGCACCAGATCGCCGCCGTGGGCGTGGGCTATGTTACGGGCGATACCCAGCCCCAAGCCCGTTCCAGCCTGATCCTGACTGAGCCGGACATAGGGTTCGAAGATACGCTCGAACTGATCGTCCGGCAGGCCCGGGCCCTGGTCCAGGATGAAGAGGATCAGCATCTCCTCGTCATCCATGACGATGATGCGTACCTGTTGGCCGTATCTGATGCCGTTGTCCACCAGGTTGCCGATGCAACGCTTGAGAGCGAGGGACTTGCCCCGATAGGGCCACTTGCACTGACCCTCTATGATGAGCCGTTCATCATGCAGATTCATGGCCTCGGCCATCTGCTCCAGCATGGCGTTGACGTCGATGAGTTCGATGTTTTCGTGAATGTCCGTCTCTTTCACCGTCTGCAGCGCCCCCTTCACCATCAACTCCAGCTCGTCCAGGTCCTTGCTGAACTTGGCGATCTGGGTTTCGTCATCGAGCAGTTCGACCCGCAGCCGAAGCCGGGTGATGGGGGTCTTG
Source organism: Aeromonas molluscorum 848 (assembly GCF_000388115.1). Lineage (GTDB taxonomy): Bacteria > Pseudomonadota > Gammaproteobacteria > Enterobacterales > Aeromonadaceae > Aeromonas > Aeromonas molluscorum. Next base: position 6,405 of record NZ_AQGQ01000097.1, on the reverse strand, counting down.
AGATCGTGGGAGATGGAGCTGAACAGTCGCTCTCTGTCATCGATGTAGCGGCGGATACGGTGTTGCATGATGTTGAAGGCGCGGGTGGCCGCCACTATCTCGGAGGCACCTTCCTCCTTGAGCTGGGGCTGATCGATGTCCTTGCCGAGGTTGACCGCCGCCTTGGCGAGACGGCGCAGGGGCCGCGTCTGCCAGCGTACCAGCAAGAAGGTGAAGAAGCAGAGGAAGACCGTCATCAGGGCGATGAAGCGCACCTGGTTGCTCGGCATCACCGTATCGTCGAGCGTCATGTAGGGGGCGGGCAACAGAGCGGCCAGATAGAGCCACTCTCCTGGTTCTATCTCTATCTGGGTTACCAGCACCGGGGGGTTGATGGGTTCCAGGGAGAGGGTGTAGCGGGCCCAGGAGGAGGGCAGGTCTGCCAGCAGGGTATCGTTGTTGAACACATGGAGATCGTCGGGACGGGAGAAATCCACCTTGATCACCATGGCATCGGAGAGCTTGCGATTGAGCACCCCCTGCACCTCGTTCAATACCAGCGTCTTGCGCTCGCTGTCCGGGATGGCGCTGATCTTTATTTCCTCTTCGTTCAATGAGACGAAGAAGCGGCTGCCCCCCATGTTGCGCAGCTGATCCAGGGCGATATGGCGATATTGCAGGGGCAGGGACTTGAAGAAGTTGACCGTGGAGGCGGCCGACAGCGCCAGGTTGCGGGTGGTGCTGAGCATGCCTTCCAGCTCCCGCTTCTGGATCTGTTGCATCCAGATCCCGGTGAGTATGGTCTGGGAGAGCAGTATGGCGAGCAGCAACAGCAGCAGCATGCGCGACAGCAGGGAGCGGGGCACCAGCACCCGCCAGAGTTGGCCCATCATGACGTCATTCCAAGAGACGCGCGATCTGCCGTCCCGGCTGATCGCGGCGCAGGGGCCACGGCTCCCCTCATGGCAGCTCGTGTACTTCGGCGATCAGCATGTAACCGCTGCCGCGTATGGTCTTGATGATGCGCGGGCTCTTGCCGTTGTCACCCAGCTTCTGGCGCAGACGGCTGATCTGCACGTCGATACCGCGCTCCATGGGCAGACTCTCGCGGCCACGGGTGGCATCGGAGATGGTATCTCTGTCGAGCACTTGGCCCGGCTGCTGCAAAAACATGTTGAGCAACACGAAATCGCTGCCGGAAAGGTCCAGCAGGCTGCCATCTCCATGGGTCAGCTGGTGGCTGAGGGTATCCAGGGTCCACTCGGCGAACTGCAAACGGCGGCTCGGTTCTTTCTCTTTTTCCGGCTGGCGGAATTCGGCGCGGCGCAGCAGTGCCTTGATGCGGGCTTGCAGCTCGCGGGGGCTGAACGGCTTGGCGATGTAGTCGTCGGCACCGAGTTCGAGGCCGATCACCCGATCCGCCTCGTCGGAGGCTGCGGTCAGCATGATGATGGGCACCTGGGAGTCGCGGCGGATCTGCTGGCAGAGGGTAAAGCCGTCATCACCGGGCATCATGATGTCCAGTATGATGAGATCAGGGTTGTGACGACTGAGCTGCTGGCGCATCTCGTTGCCCTCCGCCGCCATCAACACCTGAAAGCCGGCCCGGGTCAGGTATTCGTTGAGCAGTTCGCGGATCTCTTGGTCGTCATCGACGATCAGCAGTTGTTTGCTCGTTGACATATGTATGTGCATCCACCCATTTTTTTGTGCAGATTGAACCTGTCGGGGGAGCAAAAAGCAAGCAAACCCCCTATCTAATGTGAGGTTAGGGGCATTATCGCCACCGTTTTGTCGCAATAAACGAAAAAAGGCCGACCCAAACGGGACGGCCAAGCGCATGGTTCCGACTGCTGGGTGCCATCCCGTGTGATGGCGCCGCCGGACGCTACTTACTCATGGAACCCGAAAAAGCCCGGGCGTTTAAATCACACTCGCTCGAATACGGTGGCGATGCCCTGACCTAGACCGATACACATGGTGGCCAGACCCAGGGTGGCATCCTTCTCCTCCATCAGATTGATGAGGGTGGTAGAGATGCGAGCGCCGGAGCAGCCCAGCGGGTGACCCAGGGCGATGGCGCCGCCGTTCAGGTTGACCTTCTCGTCCATCACCTCCAGCAACCCCAGATCCTTGGCACAGGGCAGGGACTGGGCGGCAAATGCCTCGTTCAACTCGACCAGGTCGATGTCTGCCATGGTCAGACCGGCGCGCTTGAGCGCCTTCTGAGTGGCAGGCACAGGGCCATAACCCATGATGGCGGCGTCGCAACCAGCGACTGCCATGGCGCGTACCCGGGCGCGGGGGGTCAGGCCCAGCGCCTTGGCGCGATCCGCACTCATCAGCAGCATGGCGGAAGCACCGTCGGACAGGGCCGAAGAGGTGCCCGCGGTGACGGTACCGTTGACCGGGTCGAATACCGGGCGAAGCTGGCTCAAGACATCGACTGTGGTTTCCGGGCGGATCACTTCGTCGTAGTCGTAGAAGAAGCGGGCACCGCTGGCGTCATGGCCTTCCAGCCCGACTATCTCCTTGGCAAAACGGCCTTCCACGGTCGCGGCATAGGCGCGGCGGTGGGAGCGGGCGGCAAACTCGTCCTGCTGCGCTCGGCTGATGCCGTGCAGCTTGCCCAGCATCTCGGCGGTCAGCCCCATCATGCCGGAGGCCTTGGCCACGGTCTTGGCCATGCCGGGGTGGAAGTCGACCCCGTGGCTCATGGGCACATGGCCCATGTGCTCGACGCCGCCGATGATGAAGATGTCCCCGTCACCCACCTGGATGGCACGGGAAGCATCATGCAGCGCCTGCATGCTTGAGCCACACAGGCGGTTGACGGTGACAGCACCTACCTGCTTGGGGATCCCCGCCAGCAGGGCGGCGTTGCGGGCGATGTTGAATCCCTGCTCCAGGGTCTGCTGCACGCAGCCCCAGTAGATATCCTCAATCTCGTTCGGGTCGAGGTTGGGGTTGCGCAGCAGGATGGAGCTCATCAGGTGCGCGGAGAGATCTTCTGCCCGCACGTTGCGAAAGGCCCCGCCTTTGGATCGGCCCATGGGGGTCCGGATACAGTCGACAATGACTACGTCTTTCATGAATGGATCTCCTTTGCGCAATCAGTAGAAGGTTTTGCCCTGGGCGGCCATGTCACGCAGCTTGTCGCTGACGCGGTAGAGCGGGCCCAAGTCGGCATACTGGTCGGCTTGGGCCACGTAAGCGTCCAGACCTATGGTGTCCAGATAGCGGAACACGCCGCCGCGGAAGGGAGGGAAGCCCAGACCGTAGACCAGTGCGATGTCGGCTTCCGCCGGGGTGGCGACTATGCCCTCTTCCAGGCAGAGCACCACCTCGTTGATCATGGGGATCATCATGCGGGCAATGATGGCGTCCTTGTCGAAATCCTGTTTCGGCTTGGCGATGGGGGCCAGCAGCTCGTAAGCGGCCACATCGGCCACCTTCTTCGGCTTGCCCTTCTTGTCCTGCTCGTAGGCGTAGAAGCCCTTGCCATTCTTCTGACCGAAGCGGCTGGCGTCGTACATCACGTCGATGGCGGTGCGACCTTCCTTGCTCATGCGAGCCGGGAAGCCCTGTGCCATGACGTCACCGGCATGGTGACCTGTGTCGATGCCGACCACGTCCAGCAGGTAGGCGGGGCCCATCGGCCAGCCAAACTCCTTCTCCATCACCTTGTCGACCGCAGCGAAGTCGGCGCCATCGGCAACCAGCTTGTTGAAGCCGAAGAAGTAGGGGAACAGCACCCGGTTGACGAAGAAGCCAGGGCAGTCGTTGACCACCACCGGCGACTTGCCCATGGCGGCGGCGTAGGCCACCACGCGGTTGATGGTGTCGTCTGACGTCTGCTCGCCGCGGATGATCTCCACCAGAGGCATGCGGTGCACAGGGTTGAAGAAGTGCATGCCACAGAAATTCTCTGGGCGTTTCAGCCCCTTGGCCAGCAGGGTGATGGGAATGGTGGAGGTGTTGCTGGCGAGCACGGCGTCGTCACCGATGATCCCTTCTACTTCGCCCAGCACGGCGGCCTTCACCTTGGGGTTCTCGACCACGGCTTCGACCACCAGATCCACATGCTTGACGTTGTCATAGCTCAGGGTCGGGGTGATGGCGGAGAGCACCTGGCCCATCTTGATGCCATCGATGCGGCCCTTTTCTAGCTGGCCGTTGAGCAGCTTGGTGGCTTCGCCCATGCCCAGCGCCAGCGCCTTCTCGTTGATGTCCTTCATCACCGCCGGGATACCCTTGCTGGCGGACTGGTAGGCGATGCCGCCCCCCATGATGCCGGCACCCAGTACGGCGGCATGGCCGGTGGCCTTGTTCGCCTGCTTGGCGGCCTTCTTGGCCAGTGCCTTGATGTGCTGATCGTTGAGGAAGATGCCGACCAGCGCCTTGGCGACGTCGGTCTTGGCCAGCTTGATAAATCCTTGTGCCTCGACCACCAAGGCCTCGTCACGGCTCATGCCGGCGGCGGCCTCGACGGTTTTGACTGCGGTCATGGGGGCCGGATAGTGCTTGCCTGCCACGGCGGCAACCATGCCGGCGGCGGTGCTGAAGCTCATCATGGCTTCCAGCTTGGAGAGGCGCAGCGGGGCGGTCTTGGCGGCGCGGCGGCCTTGCCAGTCCAGCTTGCCCGCGATGGCATCTCTCATCATCTGCAGGGCGGCGCTGTGCAGTGCCTCGGGGGCGACCACGGCATCGACGGCACCTACTTTCAGGGCATCATCGGCGCGGTAATCCTTGCCGGTGGTGATCCACTCCAGCGCGTTGTCCGCACCGATGAGGCGCGGCAGACGAACTGTGCCGCCAAAGCCCGGCATGATGCCGAGTTTGGTCTCGGGCAGGCCAATCTTGGCGCTGGTGTCGGCCAGACGAAAATCGGTGGCGAGTATGGTCTCGCAGCCGCCGCCCAGGGCATGGCCCTTGATGGCAGAGAGGGTTGGCACCGGCAGATCTTCGATGGCGCTGAAGATGTCGTTGGCCTTTTTCAGCCAGCCGAGCAAGTCTTCTTGCGGCAGATCAAACAGTTCCAGAAATTCGGTGATGTCGGCGCCGACGATGAAGGCGTCTTTGCCAGAGGTGAGGATCAGACCTTTTAGTTCACGTTCTTGTTTTAATGCGGCTATCGCTTCGCTCAGTGAGAGCAGGGTGGCGCGATCCAGCTTGTTGACTGAACCCGGGGCATCGAACCTCAGTTCGGCAATGCCGTGTTCGAGGTAGCTGACCGACAGGGTTTCGCCTTGGTAGATCATGAGAGTGTCTCCTTGTTCCCACGCGGTGGGGGGCTTGGCTCCTTTCTCCCCAGCAGGGGGCGAGGCTCACTATTGATCCAAAGGGTGACAATTTCAACACCTATTTAAAACATTTGTTTAACAGTCTTTGAGTAAAAGCTCTTGGCCGTGATCCGGCTCTAAGTTAGGCAAAAAAAGCGGCGCCATGAAGGCGCCGCTAGGGAGAAACCGGGCAGGAAGACCTGGCTAATCGGCCAATTTCGGTATGGACTCAGCCCCTTGTGCTTCTGGCTGAACAATGAATGCCGAGGCCACTAGCAGGCTAGCTCAGACCGGTTGCGATACTGATTCAAGACATCGGGATCGGCCAGGGCATGGGTGTTGTTGACGGGTCTGTTGTGCACCACTTCTCGCACAGCCAGTTCGACTATCTTACCGGACTTGGTACGGGGAATGGCATCGACCTGCAGGATGCGGGCGGGGACATGGCGGGCGGTGCAGTGCTGTCGCACCTGCTGGCGAATACGTTCGCACAGCGATTCGTCCAGTTTCATGCCGGGCTTGAGTTTGACGAAGAGCACTACCCGTTCGTCCTGCTGCCACTGCTGGCCGATGACGATGCTCTCCTCTATTTCATCGAGCTGTTCTACATAACGGTAGATCTCGCTGGTACCTATCCTTACGCCCCCCGGGTTGAGGGTGGCATCGGATCGGCCGTAGAAGAGGATGCCGCCGGTCGGGGTCAGCTCTATCCAGTCCCCGTGGCACCAGATGTTGTCGAACCGCTCGAAGTAGGCGGCGTGGTACTTGTCGCCGTTCTCGTCGCCCCAGAAACCGACAGGTTGGGCCGGGAAGGGCTTGGTGCAGACCAGCTCGCCCTTCTCCCCCTGCACCGGCTGGCCCGCGTCGTTGAATACCTGTACCGCCAGTCCCAGGCCGCGCCCCTGGCTCTCACCACGATAGACGGGGCTGATGGGGTTGCCGATGACGAAGCAGGAGCAGATATCGGTGCCGCCGGAGATGGAGCTGAGTTGCACATCCTGTTTTATCTGTTGGTAGACGTAGTCGAATCCCTCAGGGGAGAGCACTGAGCCCGTGCTGCAAATCAGCCGCAGGTGGGGCAACTCGTGGGTATTGATCGGGGCATAGCCCTGCTTGTGCAAGGCATCCAGATATTTAGCCGAGG
>NZ_AQGQ01000096.1 GCF_000388115.1 Aeromonas molluscorum 848 | reverse complement strand
TCGATAGCCAGGGCATGGCCGTCTCCATGACCAGCTCCATCGAGGATGGCTTTGGCTCAAGATTGATGGTGAACGGTTACCTGCTCAACAACGAGCTGACCGATTTCTCCTTCACCTCGGTGGACGCCGCAGGAGTGCCGGTGGCAAACCGGGTCGAGCCCGGCAAGCGGCCACGCTCTTCCATGTCGCCCTTGCTGGTATTTGATAAAAAGAGCAAACGGCTGACGATGAGCCTGGGCTCCCCGGGTGGCTCGGCCATCATCAACTATGTGGGCAAGACGCTGCTCGGCACTCAGGACTGGGGCCTCAACTTGCAGCAGGCCATCAACCTGCCCAACTTTGGCAGCCGCAATGGCCCTACCGAACTGGAGCTGGGACGCACTCCTCAATTTGTGGTCGATGCGTTGCGGGCCCGTGGTCATGAGGTGGTGTTGAACGAGCAAACCTCGGGATTACAGGGGGTCGAGCGCAATGCCCAGGGCTGGTTTGGCGCCGCCGACCCGCGCCGGGAAGGAACAGCCAAGGGGGAGTGACATAGCGTCATGACCTCCGCGCATCATTCTGGCTAACAACGTGCCCATACCAAATCAGCGAGGCCACCCTTGGGTGGCCTCGCTGTTTATCGGGAAGTCAAAGTCCTCAGGGATTACGGGCGGTCAATTCGGCCGGGGCAGATGTCTGGGCCAACTGCCAATGCTGGCGCTCGATACGCTCCAGTACCGCAGGCTGCAAACTCCCTCTGCCGACGGGCGCCACGGGCCAATTGGGCAGCGGCCACCAAGGCAGGGTCAACAACAAGGCAAACAGGCTAGCAAGGTACCAGGCCATGGGAGGCTCCTGTGCGACGCTTATTCTGATGGGGCGCCTGTTGCAGCGCATCCCCAAGGTTACCTCATTATGATGCCCCTCCCCGATGGCGGCCGTGTTACAGCAAATTGTGTTTATCCAGCAGGCGATAGAGCGTTGCCCGAGAGATGGCAAGCTGACGGGCAACCTCTTCCAGGCGATCAGGAAAGCGGGCCAGGGTCCGCTCCAGCGCCTGACGCTCGGCAGCCTCGCGCACCGCCTTGAGCGAGCCGTCAAACAACAGGGATTCCGAGTTGGACAACTCCAGATCCTGCGCCTCGATGCAGGGACCCGCACACATGACAGCAGCACGTTGCACCCGGTTGCGCAGCTCGCGCACATTGCCGGGCCAGCCATAGGCCTGCATGGCCTGGCGGGCCTGATGGGAAAAGGTCAGGGGCCTGCTGCCCCGCACCTCGGCCAGGATCTCGTTGGCAAGCAGTTGCACATCATTCCGCCTGTCTCGCAGCGCCGGGGTGCGCAGCCGCACCACATTGAGCCGGTAATAGAGATCCTCGCGAAAACGCCCCTGCGCAACAGCCTGTTCTACATCGATATTGGTCGCAGCAATCACCCTGACATCGACGCTGCGCGAGGCATGACTGCCGACCATCTCGATACACTGCTCCTGCAAGAAGCGCAGCAGGGTGACCTGATCTTCCAAAGGCAATTCGCCGACCTCATCGAGAAACAGGGTGCCGCCATCAGCCGCCTCAATCTTGCCTATTTTGTGGGCCTGAGCCCCTGTGAACGCGCCCTTCACATGGCCAAACAGCTCAGACTGGATCAATTGATGAGGCATGGCGCCACAGTTCACGGCCACAAAAGGCCCCTCCTCCCCGAAGGTACCGTAGTGCAATTCCCGGGCAACCAGCTCCTTGCCCGTCCCACTGGGTCCCGTCACCAGCACCGGCAAACGACTGTGTTGCAGCCGCGTAATCTGCTCCCTGAGCTGGATGATTGCCTCACTATTGCCCTGAATGAGCCGCAGTTTGGCTGGTAGCTTGGGACGCTGGCGCTCGTCGATGAGCCGAGCCATTCCCAAGGCGTGACCCAGGCTATGGCACAAGCGTGCAGCATCAAGGGGAAAGGTGTGGAAGTCATGGAAACAGGCGGCCAGCAGACTACGCAGCTTCTCGCATGCCAATAGCTCCCTGTCGACCAAACCTATCCAGAGCCGATTTGGATGCTGGGCAATGAGCGCACGCAAGGCTTCATTTTGCAGCGGATCGATCGCTACCAGAATCAGGGGAAAGTCACCATGACGCAACTTCTCCTCCGCCACGCTCAACGAACGAGCCCGAGATAAACGCCACTCCCCCTGAGTAAGCAGAGTCTCTAACGCAGCACATGGATTGATAATCAGCAGTGCTTCTTCCGGCATGTTGAAACCTCCTGTCGTCCGTGCCGATTGCAACCCTAGCCGACGACCACTTTGTCATCGGTTTGCAGGTAAAAATGAAAGTTTTGATATCAAACGGCACCATATCGATGAACTCAGACGGGATAACTATAACCTATCCCGGATATAGACTAATGGCACAGCAATAATGAGAAATGACATTCAATCCTGAGAAGAAGCAAACCTATTAATAAACATAAGGTTAATAGAGGGAAAAAATTTCGCATCTCATTACTGAGATTAAATGATGCAGGAGTTAATTATATTCTACATAAAAAACAACACATTAAGTATTGGCACAAGCATTGCTTTATCTCTTTCGCCCCTCTTATCGCATGGAGAGAAAGAGTGAAAATACATATTGCATTGGCTGCTTATATTTTATTGCTATTCACAGCCCCAACCAGAGCTGAAAATCAGGTCAATTTAGGCCAGCAGGCTCTGAGTAATATTAGAGGAAGCGTGGGGGTGAATATGGTGTCCGGCAGTAATAATCAACAAGGTAATCTTGCCGCCATCGCGATTTCAGGCCCTGCCATCATCCAGTTCAGTCAACAGACCGAGGCTGTCTCCGCCCTCAATGGGAGTCAGCGTGTTGCCATTTACGACTCGGCCCTGACTCAAAACAAGGGGCTCATCGGCATCAATCAGGGAGCCGGGGAAGCCAATCAACAGGTCAATGCCTTCGCGCTCTCCCTCGGGGATGACAGCGGTATAGGCGCTGTGACCGACATCAATCTCAGTACCAGCGTCGCTAAATTGCCTACAGGCAAGGCACCGGCGAACTCGACAAACAGCATTTATCTGGATGGCAACGCCCTCGCAGGAAGCAAGGGTGTCATTCAGGTCAATCAGGTCACGGGACAGGGGAATCAAGCGGTAAACATGGTTTCCCTGCCTTTGACAGGTGCAGTAACGGCATCGCCTTGATGCCGCAGGGACTGGAGGTTAAACCTGACACTTCACCGCTGCAGCCGATACTCAATGTATGGTTCGGATCGCGGATACCGGAGTCACAGGCAAGACCCCCATGGCAAGCTCAATGGAGAGACTCATTATGCGTGGACTTATTTACAGCTCATTAGCCGCAGCGGTCGTCATGGCCATGTCGGGCACAGCATTCGCCACTGAAAGAGGCGGCTACGGTGACAAAGACGAAACAGGCGCCACCCTGACCAAGAAGGTCAAGGTCGAAGTGGATGTCGATTACGCTGGCAAGGTCAACATCGGCGGATCCATCAATGTCAATAAACTGGGTATGGCTGTCGTGGATAACCAGCAATCCAGTTCCATGATTGGCACCTCCAACTACAGAACCGAAAACAAGAGCCAGATCGATAACTCCTTCAAAGGAGTGTCTGGTAACGTCGGCGCCAACGTGGCGGCGGGGGATTCCAACGTGCAAGGCAACAGCGCTTCCCTTGCAGCCTACGATTCAGTGGACGCCGAGTTCGTCATGGGTCGTGGTTACCCGGGTCAAAGCGGCTCTGCCGGTGGATCATCTGATGCTGAGATCTTCTCCGATCAGAGCGCCAGTCATAACCTGACCACCAACATGGGTCATCAGAACAGGTCTGGCATCGGCGATGGCGCTTTCAAGGATGCTGCAGGCAACATCGGGGTGAACGTGGTATCTGGTTCGGGTAACGTCCAGGCCAATAACATGGCTGCCACTGTCTCGACCGGCAACATGGCCGTGGCCACTGTCGCCAACAGCCAGAACGTCTCCCACAACGCCACCTCCAACACCAGCCTGAGTGCAACCAAAACTGTGGCCTACAACCCTGTTTACCTGAAACTCAACGCTCACGGCAGCTATGAGGGTGACAGCAAGCAGTCCAACGATGTCTATCCCGAAGTGTGGGTTGATGGGGATCACAATCCGGGGGCGCAAAGTCAACTCGGTCATATCGACTTCGATAACGAGAACCCGAACAATCCTGGCAAGTTCGAGTTCAAAGAAGAGGGCGATATCAAGCTGAGTGGTTCGGTATCTGGCTACATTCCTGTGGTCAACACCTACACCAGTCGTGAGACCTTCAACCACGCCAACATCAATGGCGGAGCCTTCAATGGCGCCGTGGGCAACATTGGGGTGAACGTGGCATCTGGTACCAACAATCTGCAAGCGAACAACCTCTCGCTGGCCGCAGGTTTCGCCAAGTAATCTGTCTGAATAGGGGGCTTCAAGCCCCCTTTTTACACACATGCGAGGAGGAGACGATGCGCTGGCTACTACTCTTGTGTCTCTGTCAGGGTGCTTGGGCTGCCAATCTGCCCATAGGGGATCATCTCCCAGCCCTTGGTGACTTCAACAAGCCGGTGCAGAGCATACTGGAACGGCGCTTTGCCAACATCGAACGTCAACATACAGATTTCAGCTGCGGCGCCGCTGCCGTGGCAACCATATTACGTTACTCCTACGGCCAGGTGACCAATGAACGCTGGGTCATGGATGGCATGATGGCCATGGCCGATCCGGCTTTGGTACAACGTTATGGTTTTTCCATGCTCGACATGAAGCAGTATCTGCAAATGCTCGGCATGCGGGTCAGGGGCTATCGACTTGGTGACGAGAAACTGCGCCAGGTGAGAGTGCCGACCATAGTGCTACTCAATATTCGCGGTTATCAGCACTTCGCCGTGCTGCGCGCCATTGATCGAAAAGATCGCGTCTATCTGGCCGATCCCGCCCTGGGAAATCGCATTATCTCGTTTGATGAGTTCAAGAAAAGTTGGAACGGGATCCTGCTGGCGGTAATTGGAGCCGGATACAATCCGGACGCTCCACTGGCCAATCCATCCCCCCCTCTGTCAGTGCGCGGGAAAGATGGCCTGTTTGCGCCCATCAATGAGACCTCCCTGCTGGAGTTTGGTTTTCAGCACAGAGAGCTAATGTGAGGCAGTTATGAACAACCTACATTCCGTTTGGCTTGCCTGCTTGTTTGCAGGCTTGACCGGCCCTGCGCTGGCAGCCTCGGATCCACTGGCCAACCTGTCGGAGCACTTCGCCCCGGAGCTGGGCGACAGTGAACTCGCCAATCTGCGCGGTCGCTATGCCGGGCCTCAGGGGATCCGCTATTTCGGGATCGAATTTATCTCGACCCTGACCACGGCCCAGGCACAGCAGACGGCCGCCATGAATCTGACCCTGAGCGTCATCCAGAATCACCCCAACCTCGACATTCGCATTAAAAGTGATGCCAAAACAGCTGTCTCAGCCGCGCCCGCCGCCAGCAATATCAATGGCTCAGGCCTGGTTCAGGTGGTGCAGCTGCAAGGCAGCGGCAATAGTTCGGTCAACCAGACGGGCATTACGTTCACCGCGCCTCCAACCACGGGCCAGAGCGTGAACGCAGGCAACTATGAGAGCCAAGGGGCGCTGGGTACCGCCAGCTATCGAGTCTCGGGCAATTATGCTGGACTGCAACTAAACTCCGCCGATGGGCACGTTCAACTGGAGCAGAGTCTGCGAGGGGACAACTTCAGCCGGGGCTTGTTGCAACTCAATCGAGTAAGAGGTGATGGTTTGCAGGCTCTCAATCAGACCCGGATATGGCTCTCACGTTAATAAATAGCCCCTTGCTGATTCTGCTCCATTGGATGGCGCTGATACAAAGACAATAAACAACAAGGATGGATCCGATGAAACAGTCTGCCATGGTGTTGATTGCGCTGGCACCGCTCAGCTGCTGGGCTGCCAGTGCGGAAGAAGATGCACTGCAGCAACAACTCGATCTGCTACGCCAGCAACTTATCCAGCAAAATCAGGCGCTCCACCAACTACAAGCGCGTCTGGAGGCCGTCAAGACCAGCAAGACAACAGGCACTGCAGTCGCCACTGGTGCCGTTGCTGGTACAGCCGCATCCGTTCCCCAGAATGAAGCGACTCGCCGAACCCCGGAAGCGGGGCGCAGCACGGAAGACCTGATGATCGAACAGCATAATGTGTTCGACCGTGCCTGGGTGCTGGACTTCGGCCTCTCCTATCAGCATTACAACCGTAAGGATTTGGCCCTGCGTGGCTTCCTCGCCCTCGATGCCATCTTCCTCGGCGAGATCAATCTTGACCGGGTACGTTCAGATCAATGGGTCGCCGACCTGGTTACTCGCTATACCCTCAACGATCGCTGGCAGCTGGAGTTGGCTGTTCCCTACATGCTGCGCAGCACCAACTATCAGACCACGGGCAAGGAGAATTCCAGCCGCGATTTCGAAGAACAGAGTGTCACAGACGGCGGCTTGGGTGACCTGAGCATGGCGGTCTACTACCGAGTGCTGGCCGAGGATGAAGATTGGCCGGATCTGGTCTGGAACATACGTGCCAAGGCACCGACCGGCAAGGATCCCTATGGCATAGAAGTCGATACATCGGAGTCTGGCAACCTGATCACCCCCAAAGAGCTCGCCACCGGCAACGGTCTATGGCAACTCTCTACCGGCTTCTCGCTAGTCAAGACACTGGATCCCGCCATCTTGTTTGCCAACCTGAACTACGGCCATAGCCTCAAGGGCGACTTTGATGACATTTCCTATCAGCCCGGCAATCAGCCCGGCAGCATACAAATTGGTGACTGGTACGAATATGGTCTGGGGGTTGCCTTTGCCCTCAACGAGCGTTTCAGTCTCTCATTCAACATCAATCAACGCATCACCCTCGAATCCGAACAGGGCGCCGAAGGTTTCCCCATGGAGAAAGTCACGGGGTCTGACGCCAATGCGGCCAGCTTCGGCATGGGGGCAACCTGGGCCATGACAGACAAACTCTCCATGGCCGTCAACTGGTCGGCAGGGCTGACCACTGATGCCCCTGACTACAACATAGGGATACGTTTCCCTTATCGTTTCTAGCATCAACTTCGCATTTCTCGCACCCTCCCAGGCCGGGCAAAGCGCTCTTTCACCGGCCTGGGAAGAGGTCTGGCCAGCTAGTCATTTAACTACATGTTTCCTGTCAGCCAGATCCGTGACGCATCCGCCGTATAGGGGCTAGACGCCAAAAGCGCCATTATTTTAGGCCCTAAAATCTTGTGGCCACGAAAACGTTATCGCGCAAAATGAGGCATTTTTGGCTCAAAACGTTGTTTCTGGATCATAAAAAGTATCCAGAAACTGGTGTATATTACTCGGCGGAAACTCCTTAACCATGAAGACTGACATGAAAAAGACCAAAATCGTCTGCACCATAGGTCCCAAGACCGAATCCAAAGAAATGCTGGCCAAGATGCTGGATGCTGGCATGAACGTCATGCGCCTGAACTTCTCCCACGGCGACTACGCCGAGCACGGCGGCCGCATCAACAACTTGCGTGAAGTCATGGCAGAAACCGGCAAGCACGCCGCTATCCTGCTGGATACCAAGGGTCCAGAAATCCGTACCATGAAGCTGGAAGGTGGCAACGATGTCTCTCTGGTCGCTGGCCAGACATTCACCTTCACCATAGATCAGACCGTAGTTGGCAATCAGGACAGGGTCGCCGTGACCTATGCCGGTTTTGCCAGCGACCTGCGTGTTGGCAACCGTATCCTGGTTGACGATGGCCTGATCGGTATGGACGTTATCGAAATCACCGAGCGTGAAGTCATCTGCAAGGTGCTCAACAACGGCGACCTGGGTGAGAACAAGGGCGTTAACCTGCCAGGTGTCTCCATCAAGCTGCCGGCCCTGGCCGAGAAAGACAAGCGCGACCTCATCTTTGGCTGTGAGCAAGGTGTTGATTTCGTTGCTGCCTCTTTCATTCGCAAGCAAGAAGACGTGCTGGAAATCCGTGAGCACCTGAAGGCTCATGGTGGCGAGGCCATCCAGATCATCTCCAAGATCGAGAACCAGGAAGGCCTGGACAACTTCGACGAGATCCTGGCAGTCTCCGACGGCATCATGGTCGCTCGTGGTGACATGGGTGTCGAGATCCCGGTTGAAGAAGTTATCTTCGCCCAGAAGATGATCATCACCAAGTGCAACAAGGCGCGCAAAGTCGTTATCACTGCGACCCAGATGCTTGACTCCATGATCAAGAATCCGCGTCCGACCCGCGCCGAAGCTGGCGACGTTGCCAACGCCATCTTGGATGGTACCGATGCCGTCATGCTGTCCGGCGAATCCGCCAAGGGCAAGTACCCGCTGGAAGCCGTGACCATCATGGCCACCATCTGCGAACGTACCGATGCCGTGATGCCGTCCAACCTGTCTGCTGCCAATGACAGCAACAAACTGCGCATCACCGAAGCGGTCTGCAAGGGCGCGGTCGAAACGTCCCAGAAGCTGGATGCCCCGCTGATCGTGGTTGCGACCGAAGGCGGCAAGTCTGCCAAGGCCATTCGCAAGTACTTCCCGAAAGCCTGGATCCTGGCCATCACCACCAACAAGAAAACGGCTGCCCAGCTGGTTCTGACTAAAGGTGTGATTGCTCACGTGGTTGACAGCATCGCCTCCACCGACGATTTCTATCGCATCGGTAAAGACGCTGCGCTGGAAAGCGGCATGGGTCTGAAAGGTGACATCGTGGTCATGGTCTCCGGTGCCCTGGTACCGAGCGGTACCACCAATACTGCCTCCGTTCACGTACTGTAATCGGTACTGAACCAATAAAACGGCGCCTGCGGGCGCCGTTTTTTTTTATCTCCCCCCTCTGCTGGATGACCGAGGCGAATGCTAGAATCACGCGCAATTTACAGTGATCGGATCCACCCCGTCATATGGTCACCAACGGAACCACTATGCTCTCACTCACGTTCAAACGAGTCGTCACTCTGTTGTGCCTGCTCTCCAGCCTCGCCGTGGGCCAGGCCCTGGCTCAGGATCTGCCCCAGCAGGGAACTGTCCAACGTCAGCTCGAGGCCTTATCCAAATCGGACAACCTGACCGTCAGCCAACAGGCTGACAAGAAGTTTCTGAGTGATACCCTCTCCCTGCTCGACAGCATCGACAAGGAGAATGCCAAGGCCAAGGTACAGAACCAGCGTCTCAAGACGCTCCCCTCGGATCTCAAGGAGATCTCGGCCCGGATCGATGCTCTCAACAAGAGCAAGAGCCCGGAGCAACTCGCACAAGAGTATGGTGCCATGAGCCTGGAAGAGCTCGAGAGCCGCCAGCCCGAGGTGATGACCAGCATGCAGGATGCCCAGGAATCTCTGGGCACCATTGCTAGCCAGATAACCAATCTGCAGACCCTGCCAGAGCGTGCCCAGAGCACCATGAGCAAGGCGTATCAACGCAGCCAGGAGATCCGCTCCCGCCTCAATGCCGGAGATGCCGTGAGCAGCGCCGAGCGGGGCAAGCTCACCACGGAGCAGACACTGATCGATCTGCAACTTGCCTATCTGCAAAAGGAGCTGGATAACAGAACCAGCATGCAGGATCTCGCGGTCAAGCAACGGGACTATCAGAATGCTCGCCTGGCGCAGGAGGAGCAGAAACTGCAGTTATTGCAAAAAGAGATCAGTAGCAAGCGACTCGGCAACACCGAAAAAACGGCCGAACAAACCGGCGAACTGGTTGCCAGCCTGAACAATCCCCTGGTGCAGAAAGAGCAGGAGGCCAATCACCAGCTCAGCAAGCAGTTGATCTCCGCCACCAATAATCTCAATACCCTGATGCAGAAGAACCTGCAGGCCAAGAGCTGGCTCGAACGCGGCACCCAGACCGAACGCAATCTCAATGAACAGGTTGAGATGCTCAAGGGGAATCTGCTGCTGTCCCGCATCCTGTATCAGCTCTATCAGCAACTGGAGGCGGCCCCCACCAGCGCAGTAAGCAACCTGGAAGAGCAGATCGCTGACCTGCACCTTGCCCAATTCGAGCTGAGCCAGCAGCGGGATCAGCTGTTCCAGAAGAACCAGTTCCTCGACAAACTGATCGAGACCAGCGGCCTGGCCGTCAGTGCCGAAGACAAGGACAACCTCTCTCGCCTGCTCGACACCCGTATCTCGCTGCTCGACCAGCTCAATCGCCAACTCGATGCACAGTTGACCAACGCCATCAGCCTGCAACTGACCCAGCAGCAGATCAAGCGGATCTATAACTCCATCGAATTGACCCTGCAACAACACATCTTCTGGGTGAGCAGCAACAAACCCATCGACAGCAAGTGGCTCCTCTCCTGGCCGAGCCAGGTGGCCAAACAGATCAGCGACTGGACCCTGACTCCCAAAGCCTGGCTAGACGTATTGATTGCCGTCAGCCTGCTGGCCTTGCCGCTGCTTGTCATCGGATGGCTGCTGCTCTGGAAGCGTCAGGCCATCAAGACCCGCCTACAGAAGATCAACAAGGACCTTGGGCGTTTTCATCAGGACAGCCAGTTGCACACCCCCAAGGCGCTGCTGCTGATGACACTGCTCTCCCTGCCGGGCGCCCTCTTCATCTGCGCCGCAGGTCTGCTGCTCTCATACAATGGTCTGCTCAGCATCAACCTGACCATGCAGATCACCTTCAATCTGGCGCTGGGGTATCTGGTATTCAGCGTTTATCTCGGAGTCATGCGCCCGGGTGGCGTGGCCGAAAGCCATTTCCGACTGCCCAGGGAAGAGCTGGCGAGCAAGCGCAAGCATTTCCGCTATCTCTGGTTCACCCTGATGCCACTCATCATGCTGTCAACCAAGGCCGTCGTAGAACCCTCGACCCTGGGCAATGACGCCCTCGGCCAGGCCCTGACCCTGATCTTGCTGGGCGCTACCGCCTGGATGCTCTACCCCCTGTTCCGGGCCAGGATGAAGAGCGGTGTCAGCATGGTGCAGTCGGTGCTCTCCTTCCTGCTGCTGCTCACCCCCATAGTGCTGATGGGCTTGGTGCTGTTTGGTTACTACTACACCGCGCTCAAGCTGACTGGCCGCCTCATAGAGTCGTTTTATCTCTTGCTGCTGTGGAGCCTGGTCTATCGCACCGCCCTGCGCGGCCTGGAGCTGGCAGCCCGTCGCCTCGCCTGGCGCCGCGCCGTTGCCAAGCGGGAACACAAAGCCCAAGAAGATGCGGAAGGGGGAGATGCCATCGAAGAGCAGCCCATGGCACTGGAAGAGGTGAGCCAGCAATCACTGCGCTTGACCCGCATAGTGCTGCTTGGCATCTTCGGGGTCGCCTTCTACTGGCTCTGGTCCGATCTCATCGCGGTATTCACCTACCTCGATAGTGTGGTGCTCTGGCACAAGAGTGAAGGGACCGGCGCCAATGCCGTGCTTTATCCCATCAGTCTGAGCGATGTCCTCACCGGTCTCTTCTTGTTGGGGGCAGCCTGGTCGCTGGCCCGCAACCTGCCCGGTCTGCTGGAGGTGCTTGTCCTCTCCAAACTCAAGCTGGCCCAAGGCTCGGCCTACGCCATCACCACCATGCTCAACTATGTGCTGATTGGGGTGGGAACCCTCACCTCCCTGGCCATGTTCGGCATGCAGTGGGAGAAGTTGCAGTGGCTGGCCGCAGGTCTTTCGGTCGGTATCGGTTTTGGTATGCAGCAGATCGTCTCCAACTTTATCTCCGGCATCATCATTCTGTTCGAGCGCCCGGTACGGATCGGCGATACCGTCACCATTGGTACCATCTCCGGCACGGTCAACAAGATCCGGATCCGCTCAACGACCCTCACCGACTTTGATCGCAAAGAGGTGATCATCCCCAACCAGCAGCTGATGATAGAACGTCTGATCAACTGGTCCCTGTCCGATACCGTCACTCGGGTCATCGCCCGGGTCGGTGTGGCCTACGGCTCGGATCTGGAGCTGACTCGTCAGCTGCTGATGCAAGCCGCCCAGAGCAATAGCCGGGTGCTCAAGGATCCGGCGCCCATCGTCTACTTCCTCACCTTTGGCGCCAGCACCCTGGATCACGAGCTGCGTTTCTTCGTGAGTGAACTCGGCGATCGCAACCCCGCCATAGACGAACTCAACCGCACCATAGACAGCCTGTTCAAGGAGAATGGCATAGATATCTCCTTCAACCAGATGGATGTCTACATCAAAAACCTGCATGGGGATGAGCAGCAGATTGCCTCTCACCCTGCCCTCCCCCGTGAGGATGGCAAACCGGTCTGATCCTGACTGGTGACGCGCTGACCAAGAGAGGCCCTGCTGCAGGGCCTCTCTTTTTGGCCGTCCACATGTTGGCAAGTGCCCTCACGCCCCGATTGATCGCGAATCCTCAGTCAGACCGTGCTCATCAATCAGACAATGCCAGCATGGGCACCGCCATTGCATTTGCGAAATCGGTCCCCATCTAATGGATTCAATAAAGGACTATTCAAAGGATGCTGTCATGGATTACCTCTACGCCGTGGTGCTGTTTGCCATCTCCTCCTCCATCACGCCCGGCCCCAACAACATCATGGTGATGACCTCGGGGCTCAATTTTGGTGTCAGAAGAAGCCTGCCACTGCTGGCCGGGATCTGCGTCGGTTTCGCCATCATGCTGTTGCTGGTTGGCCTGGGCTTTGGCCAGTTGTTCAGCCTGTGGCCCGACCTGCACCTGCTCATCAAAGTCATAGGCACCCTCTATCTGCTCTATCTCGCCTGGCTGATCGCCCGCTCGGCCGGGATGGCGACCAGCAAGGAGCAGCAGCAACCGCTCTCTTTCATCAAGGGTGCCCTGTTCCAGTGGGTCAATGCCAAGGCCTGGGTGGTGGCCACCGGCGCCATTGCCGCATTCACCACTGTGGGAGCGAGCTTTTACAGCCAGAATCTGACCATAGCCCTGACCTTCTTCATCGTCTCCTTCCCCAGTGTCGGTGTCTGGATGCTGTTTGGTTCCCTGTTAAAGCGCTGGCTGCAGCATGGCAAGGCCCGCCAGTGGTTCAACTACACGATGGCACTCCTGCTGGTCATCTCTGTGCTCCCCGTGGTCACCGAGTTGCTGACACAACTCGGATGATGCCCGCCTGCGACAACAAGCCAAAAAACAGGCCCCGAAGCGGGGCCTGTTTCATAGGGTGGATCTCATCACCTGACGGTGACTGACGGCGCCTTAGCTGCAGGCGCCAATCAGCTTCCAGGGATCTCCCGCACTCGGCACGTTGCCGCTGCTCCACCACTTGGCTTCATAGATGTTGCCGTTGTAGGTCACCTGATTACCCGTGGTATAGACGGAGCCGGTTGCCCAGTTTGCCGGGCAGCTGCTGCCCTGCTCGAAGCTGACCGACAGGCTATGAGCTCCATTGACGCTGCTGAAGGTGTAGCTGCCAGCCACGGCCTGAGCCACGCCATCGACGGTGAGGGATTTCACCTTGTAGCCGGTATTGGGCAGCAGGGTGACGGTAAAGTTGGTACCGCCTTTCGCTTGCAGGATACCGTTCGCCGGTGCAGGGGAGACAGTACCGCCCGCCCCTATGTTCACGCTGATGTCGAAGAAGACAGGGATGTCGATGGTGGCTTCGCTGTAGTTGCCGCTAAAGCCGGCGAAGTTGGCGGCCGTGATGCTGTTCACCGCCGTGTTCTTCAACACTATCTTCTTGGCATCTCCCTTGGCATAAGGCTCCACCAGGGTGATGACCACGTCGCTCCCTTCCTGAGTCAGCTTGATGCCGGAGAAGGGCACCGGCTGATTGCTCGGGGTAGTGATGACCGTCTTGGCCGGATCGAAGCGATTGGCCACCAGCGTCATGTTCCAGCCCCAGTTCAGAGAACTGAGCGGCACTATGTAGCCGAGGCGATCGTAGCTGCCGGTGACATTGGTGAACATCTCGGGACGGATGTCGTTGAGGGTCAATCCCACCAGCTCATAGGAGGAGTAGATGCCGCCATCTTCCGCCTGCGGGCCCATCACCACGGAAGTGGCCGTCTCGTAAGCCTTCAGATGTTTGAAGCCGATGCCCGCACTGCCTGCAATCTTGTCGACCGCAGGATCGAAGCCCTGCACTACCTGCTTGCCCGAGTTCCAGGCCAGGGTGTAGATGTCGGACTTGGTGATGACCGCGGCCGGATTGGCCTGTACCGAGGCCGCGCTGACGCCCTTGAGCAGCACACGCTGACCGGCGAACTGCAACTCGGCGCCATCGGCCACATCGCCAATCACCAGATCGGCCAAGGGCTCGGCCATGCTCCAGCCACGCAACACGATGAGATCGTCTCCGACGGTGAAGTCATTGACAGTGGTAAGACCGTTTGCCTGCTCGTTGAGCAGGATCTGATCCTTGCCACCGCCGGTGATGACGGTGTCATTGCCCCAACCCGCCGTCAGCACTTCATCATAAGGCGAGCCTTGGGTGGTGCTGTCGCCCGGGGTATCAAACAGGCTGTTGTAATCACCAAACTTGTAGACGTACTTGGTGATGCAAGTACCAAGCTCATCGCAGGTGATCTGATCCTTGGTAAGCAGGGATCCCACCCCCCAGGCGCCACGCAGATGCGCCGCCGCCAGGATGCCTGACATGGTGGCCTGCACCTGGATAGGCTGACCGTTGTCATCGGTATCAGGCCAGCTCTTGGCCAGGGCCTGGGCCCAGGTCATGTTGGCGTCCTTGAGCAGCTTGCTTATTACCTGATAGTTGAAATGCATGGCGTCACGCATCACCAGCTCCTGCTTCTCGGGCAGGCGCAGATCGGCCAGGGAGTTGACACCATTCTTGCCGACGAAGGTGCCCTGCCAGCGGTTTACATCGGTCACATAGACCTTGTTGCCGCCAGACCCCTCGATCTCGGCCAGGGCTTCGGTCTTGCAACCCGCCCAGGTGGAATCCGGCACGAACATGTAGAAGCTGTCGTACTCCTTGCCGTCGACCGTTACCTGTTGCGGGCTGTAGTAACCAGCATCGATCAGCACGGCCTCACCCAGCTGATAGCCGATGAAACCCCAAGCATTCAAGGAGTTGTACTGCATCGTCCTGAACATGGCCGCATCGTTCGGGGTGGAAGCGTTATAGATATTGCCAACTCCCAGCTTGTTGAAGAAACCGCTGATGGTGGTTGGCTCGGAGAGCATGGTGCCGGTCGAACAGTCCCGCACCAACCGACCTGGCGCCGTCACCTGGGCATAGGTGTAGACGGGGTTGTCGAGGTTTTGCAGATAGAAATCTGCCAGTGCCGGATTGATGCCGGATTCAAAGTTGCGCAGTGCATCCAGGAAATCCTGAGTGCCGCCCTTTGCCGCCAAGGCGGGGGTCAGCCAATACCAGCAACACGGTTGCCGACACTATTTTCATGGTGGTTTT
>NZ_AQGQ01000095.1 GCF_000388115.1 Aeromonas molluscorum 848 | reverse complement strand
GGCCGATGCCAGTGCCGAACGCTCCGCCGCCGGTTGCACCATCAAGCTGGATCAGGCGCCGATCGCCGAGTACCTCAAGTCCAACATCGTCATGCTGAAATGGATGCTCTCCGAAGGCTACGGCGATGTGCGCACCATCACCCGTCGTATCAAGGGAATGAAAGAGTGGCTGGCCAATCCGGTGCTGATGGAAGCGGACAAGGATGCCGAGTACGCCGAAATCATCGAGATCGATCTGGCTACCATCAAGGAGCCTATCCTCTGTGCGCCTAACGATCCGGACGATGCCCGTCTGCTGAGCGACGTGGCTGGCGACAAGATTGACGAGGTGTTCATCGGTTCCTGCATGACCAACATCGGTCACTTCCGTGCCGCCGGCAAGCTGCTGGACAAGTACCAGGGCTCACTGCCGACCCGGATGTGGATAGCGCCGCCGACCAAGATGGACCGCGACCAGCTGACCGAAGAGGGCTACTACGGCATCTTCGGCCGGGTCGGTGCGCGCATCGAGATCCCGGGCTGCTCCCTGTGCATGGGGAACCAGGCACGGGTTGCGGAAGGAGCCTCGGTGGTCTCTACCTCCACCCGCAACTTCCCGAACCGTCTGGGCAAGGGTGCCAACGTCTATCTGGCGTCTGCCGAGCTGGCCGCCGTTGCGGCTATCCTGGGCAAGATCCCGACCGTGGCCGAGTACCTGCAGTACGCCAAGACCTTGGATGCCACTGCGGCTGATACCTATCGTTACCTCAACTTCAATGAGATCGCCTCCTACACCCAGAAGGCCGATGCGGTGATTTTGCAGCAAGCGGTATAAGGGAGTAGGCGCCGAACCGGCGCCAGTACTCTGATAAAAAGCCCCGGTCGATGCCGGGGCTTTTTCGTCTGTGCACCGGATGGGAATCCGGTGACCTGAGTTGCGAATACCATTGAACAAAAAATGATCTAGACCATGAAAATCGTCGCCGGGCCGCAGTATCATCTGCCGCCTCTGGACTGTGGCAAGGGAGGCGCGCAGTTTACCGTTAGAAGAAAGGGCGACGCCACGAAGGCCGCCATCCTCTCATGCCATGGGTATACCACCTTATGTTCCTGTTCGGGTTCGATATATCAAGACCTGCCTGGCGCCTTCTGAGCGCCGTCCTGGTCTTCGCCCTGCCCATGTCGGTGGGGCTGCAGGAGCTGCATGCCAACTATCTACGTACGCTTGATCGGCAGTCTGAACGGGCCGCGACCCAGGCCGTGCAGTTGATGGAGGGGATGCTTGACCATGTCGAAGAGGCCAACCGCAAGGTAGCCCACCTGGTCAATCACCCCTGCCAGTCCACCCTCCTCACTCTGCGCAAGCAGGTGGCGCTGGTGCCCTTCGTGCGCAGCCTCAACCTGGTCGATGGCCATGGAGTCTACTGCAACTCGGTGATGGGCAAGGTGCAGTGGCACGATGAGCCAGGTGCCTACAGTGAAGGTCTCTTGCGTCTGCTGCCGGGTCATGCGGAACTGAGCAGCCAACCCATGCTTGCGATACGCACCGAGAGCGGGCACGGCGCCGTCCTCAGCACCATCGACAGGGAGTATCTGAAGATGATACTGACCCTGAGTGCGCCCCACGGCGGCGAAGTACTACTCCAGGTTGGGGAAGAGTGGTTGGATCACCTGGGGCAGCTGATGGGCAAGGAGCCCAGCTTGCCAGCCCTGGCTCCCCATAGCGTCCAGTCGAGGCGCTACCCCCTCTCCATCTACGCCGGCCTGGCGCTGCCTTCCAGCTGGTATTCGCTCTGGCAGGTCAGGCACCTGACCATCTTGATGCTGCTGGGCTTCTCCCTGATCATCTCGCTGCTGGTGTGGTGGCTGCTGGGGCGGCCTCGCTCCATGGAGGGG
The DNA here is from genome assembly GCF_000388115.1 of Aeromonas molluscorum 848. Lineage (GTDB taxonomy): Bacteria > Pseudomonadota > Gammaproteobacteria > Enterobacterales > Aeromonadaceae > Aeromonas > Aeromonas molluscorum. Next base: position 13,767 of record NZ_AQGQ01000095.1, on the reverse strand, counting down.
GAGCTGAAACGGGCGTTGCGGGCCCGGGAGTTCGTGCCCTACCTGCAACCCCTGGTGGCAAGCGACGGTGGCAAGCTGATGGGGGCCGAAGTGCTGATGCGCTGGCAACACCCCACCTGCGGACTTATCCGCCCCGACCTGTTTATTCCTCAGGCGGAGGAGTGCGGCGTGATAGTGCCCATGACGGCCCAGCTGATGCAGACGGTAGCCCAGCAATTGGCGAGCTGGCAGGACAAGCTGCCGGACGGCTTTCATATCGGCTTCAACATCAGTGCCGTTCACTGCCGGGACTTCTCCCTGCTGGCGCAGTGCCGCGCCTTTCTGGCCCATTTTATCCCGGGGCGGGTGGTATTGGTGTTGGAGCTGACCGAACGGGAGTTGCTGGTGGCCGATCCCCACACCCTCTCCCTGTTTCGGCAACTGGACGAGATGGGAGTAAAGCTGGCCATCGATGATTTTGGCACCGGCCACTCCAGCCTGGTGTATCTGCAGCAGTTCCGGGTGGATTACCTCAAGATCGACAAGTCCTTCATCGGCCGCATCGGCACCGAGTCGCTGTCCGAGCACATAGTGGACAACGTCATCGACCTTGGCAGCCGGCTCGGCGTGGCCCTGATCGCCGAAGGGGTCGAGACCCGCCAGCAGGCTGACTACCTCAGGGGCAAGGTGGCCTATCTGCAGGGCTATCTGCTGGGTCGCCCGGTGCCGCTGCCCCGGTTCTGCGGGGAGTTGAGATCCTCGGCGCCGCCGACACCGTGCGGGGTCGAGCTTGCACCCTGTCCCTGAGGCGGCATGCCGCACGCCATCGGCTGGCGACCTGAGCGGGCATCATGAATGCTCGTCTTTTGAGCGATTAGGGTCCGGTTCAGCGGGGGGTTGCTAGAATGGCGCCTCTTTCATGAGCGGGATCCACTATGCGCTATTTCTCCGGTGTCGATACGGTCAGGCCCAGAGTGCTGATCACCTTGCTGGTGTTCGCGTTGCCCATGCTGTTCGGCAGCTGGGCGCTGCTGGTTCGTTATCGGGCCGATCTGCAGTGGGAGTCGAGACAGGCTGCGACCCATACCCTGGGATTGATGGAGACCATGCTGGCCCATGCCGAGGAGGCCAATGGCCAGGCATTGCCGTTTCTGGGCAAACCCTGCGCCACGGCGATGCCGACCCTCAGGGCGCTGGTCGCCATGGTGCCTTTCGTGCGTTCGGTCAACCTGAGTGAGGGGAACCGCGTCTATTGCACCTCCCAGTTTGGCCTGCGGGAGATCCCCTATACCGCCGATCAGTACAGCCAGGGTCATCTGAGATTGATGGCGGGAAATCTGGTACGGCAACAGCATCCCATCCTCTCGGTGCGAGCCGTCTCGCCACAGGGGGCCGTCATGACCCTGATCGATGGCGATTACCTCAACTTCATGCTGAATCTCAACCAGAGAGCCATGCCCGTCATGCTCAGGGTTGGTGATTGCTGGCTCGATGATGAGGGCCACTTTTTCGCCGCCGAGCCCCCCCTGGCGAGCCAGGATCATGTGCGGATCCAGTCGGCCGCCTACCCCCTCTCCATCTATGCTGGCTACGCCTCCTCTCCTACGCTCATGGGGTTGTGGCAGCATCACGGCTTCGGGCTTTGGCTGTTGTCGGGCTTCAGCGCCGGCTTTGCCTGCATCATGTGGTGGCTGCTGGGTCGGCCCCGCTCGCCGATCCACGAGCTTGCTCGTGCCTTGCAGGCCAGGGAGTTTGTTCCCTTCCTGCAACCTCTGGTGGCAAGTGACAGCGAGCAACTGGTGGGAGCCGAGGTATTGATGCGTTGGCAGCATCCTGATGCGGGACTGATCCGTCCGGATCTATTCATTCCCCAGGCGGAGGCCAGCGGCCTGATCGTACCCATGACCGACCTCATCATGACGGAGGTGGGGGAGGTGCTGGCCGCCAGGCAGGCATGCTTGCCGGATGGCTTCCACATCAGCTTCAACATCAGTGCGGCCCATTGCCGCGATGACCGCCTGCTGCGTGAGTGTCGTGCTTTCCTTGCGCGCTTCACGCCAGGCAAGGTGGTGTTGGTGCTTGAGCTGACCGAGCGGGATCTGCTGGTGGCGGATCCCCATACCCTCTCCCTGTTCCGTCAACTGGACGCACTGGGTGTGCAACTGGCCATGGATGACTTTGGCACCGGGCACTCCAGCCTGGTCTACCTGCAGCAGTTCCATGTGGACATGCTCAAGATCGACAAGTCCTTCATCGGTCGCATCGGCACCGAATCGCTGTCCGAACACATAGTCGACAACGTGATCGATCTCGGCGGTCGGCTTGGTCTGGCGTTGGTCGCCGAGGGGATCGAAACCCGGTCGCAGGCCGATTATCTCAAGGGCAAGGTGACTTACTTGCAGGGCTATCTGTTTGGTCGTCCTGTGCCGGTACGGCAATTTTGTGATGAGCGTTTGACGGGGAATTCCGTGTCAGCCATCGATGCCGAAGGGACGCTCCTTGCGCCGGCCTGAGCCGAACCGGTGGCGACCAGGGCATGACTGTATTGCTGTCTGCCTGATGACAAGCCCCGGCGAGTGCCGGGGCTTTCTTTTGTGTCGTCAAACAGAGGGTCAGGCGGAGAAACCACCGTCAATGGTCAGGCTGGCCCCCGTGATATAGCCTGCTTCGGGGCCAGCCAGATAGGCGACGAAGCTGGCGATCTCCTCATCCTTGCCGTAGCGTGCCAGGGCCATCAGGCCCTTGAGCTGTTCCGCCGACTCGCCGTCAGCCGGGTTCATGTCGGTATCGACCGGGCCTGGTTGCACGTTGTTCACCGTGATGCCCCGCGGGCCCAGATCCCGGGCCATGCCCTTGGTCAAACCGATCAGGGCCGACTTGCTCATGGCGTAGATTGAACCACCCGCGACGGGGATGCGGTCTGCGTTGGTACTGCCGATGTTGATGATGCGCCCTCCGTTCTCCATGTGGTGCGCGGCCTCCTGACTGGCCACGAACACGCTGCGAATGTTGACCGCCAGGGTACGATCGAGGGCATCCAGAGTCAGATCCTCAATGTTGCCCCACACCAGTACCCCGGCATTGTTGACCAGGATGTCCAGTCGACCGAAGGTGGTGACGGCCTGGCGTATGGCTTGCTGAACGGCCACGGCATCTGCGCTGTCGGCACGGATGGCCAGCGCCTTGCCGCCTGCGGCGGTGATGGCCGCGGCTATCTCGTCCGCCTTGCCGGCCGAAGAGACGTAGGTGAAGGCTACGGCGGCGCCGTCACGGGCGAGGCGTTTGACAATGGCGGCACCAATGCCGCGCGAACCGCCCTGTACGAAGGCAACCTGTCCACTGAGTGATTTGACGGTCAACATCTGATATCTCCTGTCTGAAAATGAAGTCATGTCTGAGCGAGTTGGGAACTAGAGCCCATTCAGCCAGGAAGCAAAAGTGGCGTTGAATGAACCTGTGAACAATATGATTGATTCCTTGAGATTGATTAAGTGGCTATTATTACAATCTCTATTTCCCTGAAGGACTGAATAGATGGCCACACAAGATCCCTTTCTGAGTGTCAGGCACTTTGTCGCCGTGGCGCAGTCGGGCAGCTTTACCACGGCGGCGCTGGCACTGGGGCTGACCGGTTCGGCGCTGAGCAAAAGCATAGTGCGCCTGGAGGCGCGACTGGGGGTCAAGCTGCTGCACAGAACCACCCGTCGGGTCAGTCTGACCCTGGAGGGAGAGGCGTATCTGGCCAGTTGCCTCCAGGCTACCCGGGTGCTGGAGGAGGCGGAAAGCAGCTTCTCATCGGGGCAACGAAACCCGTCGGGTCGGGTCCGCATCGATCTTCCCGCCGCGTTTGGCCGTCGGCATGTGCTGCCACTCCTGCTGGATTTGGCTAGTCGCCATCCGCAGCTGGATCTGTCGGTGACCTTCAACGAGCGCAAGGTTGATCTTATTCAGGCCAACATCGATCTGGTGGTGCGGATTGGCGCGCTGGAGGATCAGGCCGACCTCGTTGCGCGTCGTCTGGGGGAGCAGAAGCTGGTCATCTGCGGGGCGCCCTCCTATCTGGCCCTGCGCGGGGTGCCCCTGACCCCGGATGAGTTGTCACGGCACGACTGCATCATCGATTGGCGATCTGGCTATCGTCATCGTTGGCTACTCAACAATGGCGCGGGCCAGACCGAGGCGTACGACATACAGGTGCGCCATGAAATGGGAGATGGTGAGGCGGTACGGGCCGCGGCCCTGGCTGGCCTTGGCCTGGTTCAGGTGCCGACCTGGCTGGTCAGCGAGCAATTGGCCTCGGGCGCCCTGATCCCCGTGCTTATTGATCAGTCCGGTGGCGAGATGCCGATCAATGTCATCTGGGCCCGCAGCCAGCACATGCAGCTCAAGCTGCGCGTCGTGGTCGATGCCTTGCTGCTGGCGGCGCAAGAGAGTGGCAGTGGTTTCCGGGCTGACGGAAAGTAGAGGAGGCCTGTCTGGTTCGGCGGGCTCCGGCTGACAGGGAAAGTAGCGCTCAAGCTAAGACCTCGCCGTGCATAGGGGCTTGTTTTTCATGCCTTGTGGTTCACTTTTCGGTAGAATCACCGCTCATTTTGAAGTCAGATGAGGCGCGGTATGACGGTCCAGTTCCAGGCATTTCACAGCATCAAGGCGATTGATAATCGGGAGGTGCTGTTCAACTGGTCCAGAACCAATCCCCTCGGCGCCCTGGATCAGGTGTGGCGCCCGAAAAACCGCGACGAACTGCAGCGACTGCTGCGCGAACAGCCCGGCCGCAAGATCCGGCTGATTGGCTCAGGCCTCTCCTTTGAACCCATCCACAGCGTCTATGCCGAAGGCAATCAGGCGCTGCTGGTGGATCTCTGCCAAATGACCGGCCAGCTCGGGGTGACGGAAGAGAGCGTCACCTATCATGCTGCGACCCCGCTGGATGCCCTGTATGCCGATCTCATCGCCATGGATCGCATGCTGCCGGCATCCCCCGGGGTGATCGGCATCCAGACCCTGGGCGGCGCGCTCAGTACGGGCACCCATGGTCAGGGGCTGCATCAGGCGGCCCTGTGCGATGCCGTGCTGGCCCTGCGCATCATGCTGGCTGATGGCGAGATCCGCACCATTGACCGCGCACATCCCGAATTTGGCGCCTTCGTCATGGGGCTGGGGCTGCTTGGCATACTGCTTGAAGTGACCCTGCGCACCGTGCCAAATCGCATCATGCGCTGCACCAAGTTCACCACCGACTACCCCTTCCTGCTGGAACACAACGAGCGGCTCAATCGCGAGCATGGCTTCGTGAAGAGCTGGTGGTTTGCCTGGACAGGCGAGAGCCATGTCTGGCTGGTGGATCCCGCCTCCGAGGAGGAGGTGGCCCGTTACCGCGCCGCAGGCAGCGAGCCCCTGCTGCTGGAGGACGGCACTGACACTGCCATGAATGCCACCATAGATGCCACCTTGCAGAAGATGGGCAAGGACACCAAGGACGAGTCCCAGGCCGGAGAACACTTCGAGACGGTGCGCCGCTTCAAGGATGCCACGGATCTGGTGGGCAACGTTTATCAGATCCTCTGCAAGGGGATACCTGCGCCCCAGATCAACTGCGAGGTGGCGGTGCCGCTTCATCGCATGCAGGAGGCGCTGGAGATACTGCAGGCATGGCAAGAGGCCAACCCGGGCGTGCTGCACTACCCCTTCATCCTGCGCTGTACCGGGCCTTCCGAGGCTTGGCTCAGCGGCGCCTATCAACAGGATGTATGCTGGATAGGCTTCCTCGTCTACCTGGCGGCGGATGGCACCTTTGTGGGCGGCTCCATGGAGCAGATGCGCGAACTGCAACAGCTGCTGGTGCCGCTCGGCGGCATTCCGCATTTTGGCAAGCATCTGGCAATGGATCTCTACGACTTTCCGGCCCTGTTGCCGCGCTGGCATGAGTTCATGGCGCTCAAGGCCGAACTGGATCCCCAGAGCCGTTTCGAGAACCGCTGGCTGGGCCAGCTGTTTGCCCCGGCAGCAGGAGAGAGCCATGACTGACAATCAGGACACCCGTATTCCCGTGACCCTGCTGACCGGCTTTCTCGGCAGCGGCAAGACCACGTTGCTCAACCACTGGGTCAAGCAGCCCGAGCTCGGCGAGTGCGCCGTGCTCATCAACGAGTTCGGCTCGGTCGGGCTGGATCACCATCTGGTGCAGCAGATAGACGAGCAGGTGGTGCTGCTCGATTCCGGCTGCATCTGCTGCTCGGTGCAGGGCTCTCTGGTGGAGGCGTTGCAGGGGCTGTTCATGAAGGCCATCCAGCGCAAGATCAAGCCGTTCAAGCGGCTCATCATCGAGACCACTGGCCTGGCCGACCCCGCTCCCGTGCTGTTCACCCTGACCGAGGAGGGGTTTATCGCCCAGCGCTACCGCTTCGACGGCACTGTGACTGTGGTGGATGCCGGTCATATCGAGCAGCAGCTGGCCAGCCAGTACGAGGCGGTCAAGCAGGTGGCACTGGCGGATCTGCTGGTGGTCAGCAAGGGCGATCTGGTGGATGGGGAGACCCTGGCGCGTGTCAACGCCCAGCTGGTGGCCCTCAACCCGGCGGCCCCCGTGGAACATGTCACTCAGGGCGCGCTCTCCCCGACTGTGCTGGAGACCCTAGGTGCTTACAACGAAGGGGCGGGACGGGATGTGCGTCGTCTGCTCGCCTGGTTGCGTACCGAGTCTCCCAAGCAGGGGCTGGCCTCGCCGATGCAACCTCGGCTGATGCCAGCCAGCGGCAAGGTAGGTCTGGCGGCGCCGACCCACTTCGAGCATGGCAACATAGAGAGCTTCTCCCTGCGGATCGGTGAGCCCCTCAAACCGGCCCGGTTGCTGGCCGCCATCGAGGCGGTGCAGCTTGCTCACGGGGATGCCCTGCTGCGGCTCAAGGGCATATTGCAGTTGGAGGGGGAGAGCCAGCCCGTGGTGATCCACGGCGTACACGGCCAGCTCTATCCGCTGCAGACCCTGCTCGACTGGCCGGAAGGGCGCGCCCAGTCCAGGTTGGTATTCATCGTCAGGTGCGCCGATAGGGCAGCTATCGAGGCCCTGTTCCTGGGAACCCTCAAGGCCCCCGAACCCAGCATGGAGGAGCGGCTGAAGGCTATGCTGGGTTCGCCGGACGCTTAATTCGAGTGAGGGGCAGGATGGTGAGCAGATCCTGGCCCTGTCCTTGGCCGGTCAGCCCCAAGGGAGGCTTATCCGGCTTGCTCGCCACCTGGTTTGCTCCCTGAGCGCGTAGTTGCACGAAGTCGGCCGGAGTGAAGTAGAAGGAGAGCAGGGTCGCCAGGGGGGCTGCATGCCCCTCAGTGAGAGCCCGGCACAGCAGGAGGTCTGGCTGCTCAGTTGCATCGAGCTGTTTCCAAGGGCCTCACCCCCCTCAACCCTGATGGAGATACCATGACGCAGCCACACCCGGAACTCTCAGCAGCCCAACTCAAGTGGCTGCCCTGGCTGACCGCGGTCGGCTTTTTCATGCAGACTCTCGATGGCACCATCCTCAATACCGCGCTGCCCAGCATGGCAGAGACCCTGGGCGAGAGTCCGCTGCAGATGCAGTCCGTGATCATCGCCTACATGCTGACGGTGGCGCTGCTTATCCCGGCCTCCGGCTGGCTGGCAGACAGATTCGGCACCCGCCGTGTCTATCTGTGGGCCATCAGTCTGTTCAGCCTGGGCTCCCTGGCCTGTGCCATGTCCAATACCCTCACCATGCTGGTGGTGGCGCGGGTGCTGCAAGGGGTGGGCGGCGCCCTGTTGATGCCGGTGGGGCGCCTGGCCGTCCTGCGGGCCTTCAGCAAGCGCGAACTGCTCAGGGTGATGTCGTTTGTGACCATACCGGGCCTGGTGGGGCCACTGATAGGCCCGGCTCTGGGAGGCTGGCTGGTGGAGGTGGCGAGCTGGCACTGGGTCTTCCTCATCAACTTGCCGGTGGGGTTGCTGGGTTTCATCGCCAGCTGGCATTACATGCCCGAGATGCGACGGGAGACGCCCAGGTTCGACTGGCGAGGTTTCGTGATGTTCAGCGCCGGCATGGTGCTGGTGTCGGTTGGCTTGCAGGGATTGGGGGAGCACAGCCTCTCCACCGGCTGGTCGTTGCTGCTGCTGATCACCGGGCTGGCGGCCATGGCGAGTTACTGGCTCTATGCCGCCAATGCCGAGCGACCCCTGTTCAGTCTGGCGCTGTTTCAGACCAAGACCTTCGCCATCGGGGTCTGGGGCAACCTGTTCGCCCGCCTGGGCAGCGGCGCCATGCCGTTTCTCACCCCGCTGTTTCTCCAGCTCGGTCTGGGCTATTCGCCGAGCACAGCCGGCATGACCATGATCCCGACCGTGCTTGGCGCCATGTTGACCAAGACCCTGGTCAACCGGCTGATCCCGCGCATCGGCTATCGCCGCATTCTGGTGAGCAATACCCTGTTGCTCGGCGCCCTGATCGCCAGTTTCGGTCTCATCGACAACGATCTGCCCTACTGGGCCCTGCTCATCTGGCTGGGGGTATTTGGTGCCGTCAACTCGTTGCAGTTCTCCGCCATGAACACCCTCACGCTGCAAGACCTGAGCGCCGAGCATGCCAGCAGTGGCAACGGCCTGCTCTCGGTGGTGATGCAGCTCTCCATGAGCCTGGGGGTTGCCATTGCCGCCAGTTTGCTTGGTCTGTTTGCCGCCGCCCAGAGCGAAAACTGGTTGCACGGTTTTCATCTCACCTATCTCAGCATCGGGCTGATGTCGATGCTGGCGGCCATGATCTTCGCCCAGCTGGCCGATGAGCGGGAGGAGAGGCGGGACGGCGCGGACTGAAAGGCTCCCTCTGTCTGGTACCCCGTGACGGGGCGCCGAAACGAACAAGGGCGGCCCATGGCCGCCCTTGTTGCGTGCGGGGATCAGACGTTGAACTGATCGACCGCCTTGTGCAGCAGGCTGGCCTGCTCGGCCACATTCTGGCTGGCGCGACTGTTCTGTTCGGCCTGCACCATGGCCTCGTTGGCGATGTCGCGGATCACCACGGCATTGCGGTTGATCTCGCTGGCCACCGAGCTCTGCTCCTCGACCGCAGTGGCTATCTGGGTGCTCATGTCCATCATCTGGCTCATCTGATGGGTGATGTTGGCAAGCTGCTGGCTCGCCTCGGCGGCGGCTTCGACACTGCGCTCCCCTTGAGTGCGGCACTCGCCGATCAGGCTGACCACGCTGTGGGTGCGGTTTTGCAGCCCGCTGACGATGGTGGCTATCTCGCTGGTGCTCTGCTGGGTGCGCATGGCCAGGTTGCGTACCTCGTCGGCAACCACGGCAAAGCCGCGGCCCTGCTCACCGGCCCGGGCGGCTTCGATGGCAGCGTTGAGGGCCAGCAGGTTGGTCTGCTCGGCGATGGCGCGGATCACCGCCAGCACATTGCCGACCTGCTGGCTCTCTTCGGCCAGCTCTTGCACCACCAGGCTGGAGGCTTCCAGCTTGGCGGAGAGGGAGTGGATCACTGCCATCGTCGTCTCCACGCTCTCCCGGCCCTGCTGGGCACTCAGGTTGGTGGTGCGGGCGCTGTCGGCGGCGCTCTCCGTGTTGCTGGCGATTTCCTGGACAGTGCTCTCCATCTCGGTGGCGGCGGTGGCGACCAGATCGCTCTCTTGCAACTGCTGCTGGGTGCCTTCCCGAGCGGCATTGGCGTTGCGCTGCAGCTGCGCGGTGAGCTGCTCAAGGTCCGTGACCGAAGCAATAACCTGACCTATGACCTGATTGAAGTGCTCCAGCATGGTATCGAAGTCACGGCCCATGGCGCCAAACTCGTCCTTGCTGTTGATGCGGGCGCGCAGGGTGAGGTCGCTGCTGGCGGTGACCCGGCGCATGATGTCGGCCAGCCGCTGCAGGCCGGTCATGACGTCGCGGCCGATGAGCAGATTGAGGCAGAGTGCCACCACAATGCCCAGGGAGCAGAGCAGCCCCATGATCCAGAGGATGCGACTATGGTTGGTCTCGGCCTCCCTGGCCAGATCCTGAGCCAACACTATGCCGGCCTGGCGCATCTGCTCGGCGCTGCGGTTGAGATCGGCGCGCAGCCCCTCTTCGGCACTCAGACCCAGCCGTTGTTCTTCCGCCACCAGGGCGGTGAAGTTCTGACGGTAGCGTTCGAGCAGGGCGGCGAGGGCCGGTTCCGAGGCCAGGGCGGCGGTCAGGGGAGCCAAGTTTTGCTCAAACTTGTCTCTATAACGCAGCTCGCGGCGCAACATGAAGTCTTTCTCGTCCCGGCGCAGTTGCAGCATCAGCAAACTCTCCTGCTCTTGGCCACGGCTTTTGAGCTCCTTCTCGAGGGCATGAATGGCCTCGCGCAGTGCGCCGTAGTAACCGGTCTCCGGGGTGAGGCCGATCTTCTCCTGCTGGGCACGCAGGGCTTCGAATTGGCGGGCATAGTCCTGCAGCAGGCTGGCGAAGGTGAGGATGTCGCCCTGCTGGCGCCCCTCGTGGTGGCTGGCCATGTCGGCGAGCAGGCGGCTGGTTTCATCCCGCAAGGCCGCGAAAGCGGTGGCCGCGGCGGGATCCCTGCGTAGCAGAAACTCTTTCTCTTTCAGGTTCAGGGCGATGAGATCGGCCTCAGCCTGCTTGGTCAGCAACATCTCGGCGCTGCTGCGCGACTCCTGTGCGGAGAAGTAGAACACGACCCCCATGACGATGGCCTGGATCCCGGCACCAGGATGGCGGATAACAAGAGTTTCTGCTTGACGCTCACGGCGACCTCAACGAGCAAATGATGTGCACAGCGTATCGGCGCGTGAAGCTATATCTTGAAGGCAAGATTGGACTTTTATGCTGAACTCGGTAACTCAGGACTCGATGGATTCTGTCACGGCCTTGTCATACAGATAAATAATCTGGCACTCCAGCCGATCCAGCAGGGTGGGCAGGGCATCAGTCGCCAGTTCCATGGTCAACTCGGGCAACCCCGGGGTCCAGGTGAACGAGGCGTGGGTCAGCAGGGCGGGATCAAGTAGCAGGGGGATGTCGGCGCGAGGCAGAAAGGGACACACGGCGCCGGGCAGGCAGCCTGTCTCCTGCTGCATCTGGTCCGGGCCACAGATGGAGGGCTTGGCGCCGAAATGGTCCCGAACGGCTTTGGCATCGAGACGTCCCTCCTTGTGGGTCAGCAAGAGGGCGAAGCGACCATCCTTGAAGCGCAGAAACAGTGTCTTGCTGAACACCCCAAGCCAGCCGAGGCGCGCCTTGACCCGCTCGTCCGTGGCGTAATCGAGTATGGGTTCATGGCGGTATTGCCGATGGGGCAGCTCGGTCAGCAGTTGCAGGTTGAAGGCGTGGATCTGGTGCAGGCGTTCGATATCGGCACTGGCAGTCGCGAGGGTTGTGCTGTGGTCTTGGGACATGATGGGCTCCTGTGTGGTCCCCATAGTGCCCCCTCTGCCCTCGACTGACTAATCAGAACTTCTTATCAGAGATTACCCCCCTCAGACCATAGGTTAGCTGGCGGGCGAGAGGCTGGCCCGCCAGCGCGCCGAGGATCAGGCCAGGGCGTGAGCGGGCATCCAGGCAAAGGGAATGGGCGTGAGTCGCTGGGAGGCTTTGTCGTAGGCTGTCCAGTGCTCGGCCAGCGGGTGGCCCGTCTCGGGATGGAGCAACGCGGGGGCCAGCTCGGCCAAGGGCCAGAGCACGAAGGCGTTAGTCAGTATCTCGCCACGGGGCAGGGCGACGGGCTCCTGACAGACGAGATCCCCATAGAGCAGCAGGTCGAGATCCAGAGTGCGGGGGGCAAACTTTTTGGCATCGGGCTCACGACCGTGAGCAAACTCCATGGCCCTCAGCTGGCGACAGAGCTCGGCCAGCGTCAGCTCTGTCTCGGCGCCGACCACCAGGTTGTAGAAGGGGCGACCGGCAAAGCCGACCGCCTCGCTCTCAAACACCCGGGAAACCTCAAGGGGGCCACACAGTTCGTGCAGGGCATCGAGCCCGGCACGGATATGGTGTTCGCGCGCAATGTTGGAGCCCAGGCTGATGTAGATACGCGTCATAGGGCCTTCCCCCACTGCCCCTGGATGCCAACGCGGATCATCACTGTTCGCTCGCGGCCGGTATGCGATGGCGCAGTATCTCGACCCCCACACCGGCGGCGTTGGGCACGGCGCCAGGCTTGGTCAGCGTCACCTTGACCCACTGCACCCGAAAGTCAGTCAGTATGAGGTGGGCGACCTGCTCGGCCATGGTTTCCACCAGCTCCACTACCTTGCTGCTGGCGTACTCCGACACTTTCTGGGAGAGCGTGGCGTAATCGAGCGCCAGCATGATGTCGTCGCCCGCGGCGGCGGGGCGGTTGTCAAAGCCCATCTCGAGGTCAAAACGGAGCTTCTGGCGGATGCCTTTTTCCCACTCGTATACCCCTATGGTACTCAAAACCTCGAGTCCACGAATAAACACCTTGTCCATGACAGTACTTCTTCTTTACTCTTGATGGGCTGTGAAACAGCGCAGGGATGCTGGCCTGGCAGATCACGTGCCATTGGCGAACGGACCGGGTTAACCGGACCGGAGAATGTGGCCCGCATCATACCCCATTCATATCGTGGTAAAAACGACCAAGATGACGGCCCTGACGATTTTGATGATTATTCTGGCCTATCTGGGCGGATCCTTGTCCAGTGCCGTGCTGGTGTCACGCACCAGCGGCCTGCCGGATCCGCGGGATCATGGTTCCCACAATCCGGGGGCGACCAATGTGCTGCGTCTCGGGGGGCGAGGGGCCGCCCTGCTGGTGTTGCTGCTCGACATGCTCAAGGGCACGGCGCCCGTCTATCTCTCCTGGTTTCTTGGCATCAAGCCCGTCTATCTGGGCTTTATCGGCGTGGCAGCCTGCCTGGGCCACATGTACCCGCTCTTCTTTCACTTTCGTGGTGGCAAGGGGGTCGCCACGGCACTCGGCACCATGCTGCCCATCGGGCTCGACATGGGGGCAATGGTCATAGTGAGCTGGCTGCTGGTCGCCCTGCTCAGTGGTTACTCCTCCCTGGCTTCCATAGTGACCGTGCTGCTGGCACCCCTGTTTGCCTACCTGCTCAAACCTGAATATACGCTGCCGGTCTCACTGCTCTCTTGTCTTATCCTGATCCGCCACCACGAAAATATTGCCCGTCTGCTCAAGGGCGAAGAGCCCAGACTGTGGCGCAGGCGGGGGCAGGATCGGGGTTGAGCCGGGCGAGAAATGCACAAAAGCCCGCTTGTTGTGCAAAAAAGAGACGAACGAGACAAAAAGTAAAATTTCCCGTTGACCACCAAGGGCAAAATCCGTTTAATAGCGGCCACGCCCAGATAGCTCAGTCGGTAGAGCAGGGGATTGAAAATCCCCGTGTCGGCGGTTCGATTCCGTCTCTGGGCACCATATTAGGTGCCTATGAAGTAAAAAATTTGGTTCATGCACAGCAGTTAAAGTGTGCCGGCCTTTAGCCCTTCAGTAGGCCTAGACGCCAACTGAAACTTGTAATACAGTAGTAACAACTACGTTCGATCCGTAGGCCGACACCTATTATAGACTGCCCAGATAGCTCAGTCGGTAGAGCAGGGGATTGAAATCCCCGTGTCGGCGGTTCGATTCCGTCTCTGGGCACCAAGTACAATTCCTCCTTAGTTCAGTCGGTAGAACGGCGGACTGTTAATCCGTATGTCGCTGGTTCAAGTCCAGCAGGAGGAGCCAACACAAAAGCCCAGCAGCAATGCTGGGCTTTTCTTTGCCTGTTTTTACGGCTGACCAGATTTGCATGGCAGGTTCGGTTATTGCGTGT
>NZ_AQGQ01000094.1 GCF_000388115.1 Aeromonas molluscorum 848 | reverse complement strand
ATCATCGCCCACAAGACCCACCTCTCCGAGCTGGACCTGGTGCTGCCCGAAGGCGGTATCCAGCTCACCATGAGCAGCCTGCGCAAGTTTGCCGCGCAAAAGCCGCTCTATACCCAGCTGTCCGATGGCGCCGTGCTGAAATCCGGGGTGGTGCTCAAGGAGAGCAATCTGCTGCGTGATAACCAGAGCGGCGAGCTGATGATGCCCAACAAGGATACGGGCTTTTATCAATACATCGACGAGCAGGGGCAGTTTGTCGGCAAGAGCGTGGCACCCGGCTTCGTGGTCGCGGTTGGCTGGAAGAACTTCACCCGTATCCTGACCGACCCGGGTATTCAGGGCCCCTTCTTCCAGATATTCATCTGGACCGTCGTGTTCTCCACCTGCTCGGTGGTGTTGACCCTGGCCATCGGCATGGTCGTCGCCTGCCTGGTGCAGTGGGAACAGCTCAAGGGGCGAGGTTTTTATCGGGTCATGTTGATCCTGCCCTACGCCATTCCGGCCTTTATCTCCATCCTGGTGTTCAAGGGGTTGTTCAACCAGAACTTCGGTGAGATCAACCTGTTCCTGGAAGCGGCATTCGGCATCAAGCCGGACTGGTACACCAATCCCTTCCTGGCCAAGGCGATGATCCTTATCGTCAATACCTGGCTCGGCTACCCCTACATGATGATCCTGTGCATGGGGCTGCTCAAGGCGATTCCGGACGATCTCTATGAGGCCTCCGCCATGGACGGGGCCGGCCCGGTGCAGAACTTCTTCAAGATCACGGTGCCGTTGTTGATGAAGCCGCTCACGCCGCTGCTCATCGCCTCATTTGCCTTCAACTTCAATAACTTCGTGTTAATCCAGTTGTTGACCAATGGCGCACCGGACATCATAGGGGCCAGTACCCCGGCCGGGACCACGGACTTGTTGGTGAGCTACACCTACCGGATCGCGTTCCAGGGCTCGGGTGGCCAGGACTATGGTCTTGCCAGCGCCATCGCTACCGCCATCTTCCTGATCGTCGGGGCATTGGCACTGCTCAACCTCAAGCTTTCCAAAGCTGACCAACTGTAAGGGGAGCTATATGGCTATCGTACAACCCAAGTCTGTCAAATACCGGGTGTGGGCAACCCACCTGGTGATGTGGGGCTTCCTGGCGGTGATCATCTTCCCGCTGATCATGGTCATCGCCATCTCGTTTCGAAACGGCAACTTCTCGGTGGGGGAGATCATCCCCTCCAACCCGACGCTGGATCACTGGAAGCTGGCGCTGGGCATGACCATCACCAATGCCGATGGCAGCGTGACACCACCGCCCTTCCCGGTGCTGACCTGGCTGTGGAACTCCATCAAGGTGGCTGGCATCACGGCGCTGATGATAGTGACGCTGTCGACCACCTGCGCCTATGCCTTTGCCCGCCTGCGTTTTCGTGGCAAGCAGACCATCTTGAAGGGCATGCTGATCTTCCAGATGTTCCCGGCCGTGCTGGCACTGGTGGCCATCTATGCACTGTTTAACAAGATTGGGGAGTACATTCCCTGGCTTGGCCTCAATACCCACGGTGGCCTGATCCTGGCTTACATGGGTGGCATAGCGCTGCATGTGTGGACCATCAAGGGCTATTTCGAAACCATCGACTCCTCCCTGGAGGAGGCTGCGGCCATCGACGGCGCCACCCCTTGGCAGGCGTTCCGGTTGATCCTGCTGCCCCTGTCGGTACCCATATTGGCGGTGGTGTTCATTCTCTCCTTCATCGGTGCCATCACCGAGGTGCCCATGGCCTCCATCCTGTTGCAGGACGTGGATAACCTGACCCTGGCGGTCGGGGCCCAGCAATACCTCTATCCACAGAACTACCTCTGGGGTGACTTCGCCGCGGCAGCCGTGCTGTCCGGTTTGCCCATCACTCTGGTGTTCCTGCTGGCTCAGCGCTGGCTGGTGGGTGGCCTCACCGCAGGTGGCGTCAAGGGGTAAGGTTGCTCGTTGATATATGGGGGAGTGCAGACTCCCCTGTGCCCTGCCACTAGCTGGCTCGGTGGCTGGTGGTCTCGCCGCCGGTGACTGACATCATCGCCAGCGGTGTGCAGGGTTTGGCTTTCTGGCCGGGGTGCAAGGCGCCCCCGCTATCACGATTTGTACAGATTTAAGAGCGGAGCTCGTCATGGCTGAAGTAGTACTCAACAACGTTCGCAAAAATTACGATCCGGCGATCCACAAGGACACGCTGCGCAACATCAATCTCTCTATCAAGGAAGGAGAGTTCATCGTCTTCGTCGGTCCCTCTGGCTGCGGCAAGTCGACCCTGCTGCGGATGATCGCGGGGCTCGAGGACATCACCAGCGGCGAGCTGACTATAGGTGGCCGCTACATGAACGACGTGCCGCCGGTGGAGCGCAACATCGGCATGGTGTTCCAGTCCTACGCACTCTACCCGCACATGAACATCTACGAGAACATGGCCTTTGGCCTCAAGATCAAGAAGATGGGCAAGGACGATATTCACAAGCGAGTGATGCGTGCCGCCGAAATCCTCGGCCTGGAGCCCCTGCTTGAGCGCAAACCCAAGGCGCTTTCCGGCGGTCAGCGCCAGCGCGTAGCTATCGGTCGCTCCATCGTCCAGCAGCCGCAGGTGTTCCTGTTCGATGAGCCGCTCTCCAACCTGGATGCCGCGCTGCGGGTCAAGATGCGCATCGAGATAGCCAAGCTGCACAAAGAACTCAACTCCACCATCATCTACGTGACCCATGACCAGATTGAGGCCATGACCCTCGCCAATCGCATCGTGGTGCTGAGCCCGCTCAAGGGGGAGGCAACCAGCAATCTTGAGCAGTTTGGTACGCCGCTGGATCTCTACCACAACCCGGACAACAAGTTCGTGGCAGGCTTTATCGGCTCACCCAAGATGAACTTCCTCAGCGGCGAGCTGGCCGAGATTGGCGAGCAGGAGTGCCTGGTCAAGCTGGTGTCGGGGGATATGGTGCGCGCTCGCGTCGATGCCCGCCGTGCTGCCGTCGGCGACAAGGTCGAACTGGGCGTGCGTCCCGAGCATCTGGTGACCCTGGATCACCCCCATGCTCACAGCAAGGTGACGGGACTGGTGCAAGTTGCCGAACACCTGGGTGCCGAGTCTTTCGTCTATATGGATGTGGAAGGGCACGACTTTACCGTCAAGGCCAATGCGGACATAGACGTGAGTAGCGGCCAATCCTACAGCGTCGGCATCCCGGCCGAGGCCTGCTATCTGTTTGATATCAAGGAGCAGGCTTTCCCGCGTACTGCCAAATATATTCGCGGCTGACAGTCGGCCCGAGGGGCCAGGGGTTGTCTGGCCTGATTGTTCATTCAATGCCTTTTGCCGGTCGTGAGACCGGCTTTTTATTGGCAGGGGAATCGAGGGGAAGGGGCGCTACTGCTTGGTGCCGGGGGCCTTGCCTTTGCCCTGGCGCTTCTCGGTCGGAGCCGCCTTGACAGAGGAAGTCACCGCCAAGGCGGCCTCAGCCGGCAGTTCGGCAGGTGTCGCATCGGGGGCAGGGGGGCTCTTGGTTGCAGACTTTGCAGATGTCGCTTTCTTCACCGGGGCGCTGCTGGCCGCTGGCTTTGCAGATATCGCTTTTTTCGCCGGGGCGTTGTTGGTCGTTGGTTTTGAAGGTGCCGCTTTCTTCATCGGGGCGCTGCTGGCCGCTGATGTTACCGTTTTCTTGGCTGGCGCCGCGCTTGTTTGTGGCTCTGCGGCCACTGGCTTGGCTTCTTTTGGGGCTTCCTTCTTGTCCGCTTTGGACTCCTTGAGATCTTTGCCCTTGCGCAGCCGATGGGCCACATCGGGCACAAAAGTCTGTGTGGCGAGGGCGGGGCGCTCGTAACCCTGGGTGTCTATCGGTGGCAGGGTTATCTTGTCGTACTTGATGGCCTTGTAGGGGATCTGGGCCAGCAGGTGGGAGATGCAGTTGATGCGGGCACTGCGCTTGTCATCCGCCTCGACCACGAACCAGGGACAATCCTCGGTGTCGGTGTAGACGAACATGTCATCCTTGGCGCGGGAATATTCGACCCAGCGCGAGCGTGATTCAAGATCCATGGGGCTGAATTTCCAGCGTTTGATCGGGGTGTTGATCCTGTCGAGAAAGCGCTTCTCCTGCTCTTCATCCGATACCGAGAACCAGTATTTGATGACAGTGATGCCAGCGCGGGTCAGCATGCGCTCGAACTCGGGGCAGGCGCGCAGGAATTCACGGTATTCGTCATCATCGCAAAACCCCATTACCCGCTCGACCCCAGCCCTGTTGTACCAGGATCGATCGAACAGCACCATTTCCCCAGCGGCGGGCAGGTGGGAAGCGTAACGCTGGAAGTACCATTGGGTCCGTTCGCGGTTGGAGGGCGCCGGGAGGGCGGAGACCCTTACCACCCGTGGATTGAGTCGGGCTGTAATGGCCTTGATGACGCCACCTTTGCCGGCGGCATCCCGCCCCTCAAACAGCACTACGACCTTGAGCCCTTCCTGTTTGACCCACTCCTGCAGCCTGACCAGTTCTGCCTGCAGATTGACTAATGCCTTCTCATATTGCTTCTTGCCCAGCTTGGTGTCCTTGCTCATGTCTCTCTCCCTCTTTTGAGTCTTTCCAGCTTGCACCAGGGAAGCTCAACTGCCAAGGAGGACGTGTTACACTGCCGCCCCGTCAGTTGGCAACAGGAGAAAACATGAAGCAATTTATGGAGATAGCGGGCCGCCAAATGGCCTATCTGGACGAGGGGCAGGGCCCGGTTCTGCTGTTCGGTCACAGCTATCTGTGGGACAGCGCCATGTGGGCGCCGCAAGTCGAGGCGCTCAAGGGCCAGTACCGCTGCATCGTACCCGAGCTGTGGGGTCACGGTGATTCCGACCGATTGCCGGACGACCTTTGCACCCTGGCGACCCTGGCCCGGGATCACCTCGCCCTGCTCGATGCCCTGGGTATCGACGAATGCGTGCTGGTGGGCCTCTCCATCGGCGGCATGTGGGGGGTGGAGCTGGCCAATATGGCGCCGAACCGTCTCAAGGGGCTGGTGCTGATGGACAGCTTCGTCGGCCTGGAGCCACAGATCACCTGCGAGCGTTACCTCGGCATGCTGGGCATGATAGGGCAGCTCGGCAGCATACCCGCTCCCATCGTCGAGCAGGTAGCGCCGCTGTTCTTTGCCAATCAGCCGGATGCGGCGCTGATGGCCGACTTCAAGGGGCGACTCGCCACCTGGCCCGCCGAGAAGATTGCCGCCATGGTGGCGGTGGGTCGCAGCTTCGTGACCCGGGAGGATCGCATCGACTGGCTGGAAGAGATTGCTGTCCCTGCGCTGGTGATGACCGGCTGTGAAGACAAGGCACGCCCCGTGCTGGAGGGCTATCTGATGGCCGAGGTATTGGGCTGCCCCTTCAAGGAGATCCCGGCCGCGGGCCATATCTCGTCTCTGGAAAATCCCGCCTTCGTCAATCAGGCCCTGGCGGCGTTCCTCACGCAGCTGTAATCCGCAGCGCCTCGAAATGACAAGAGGCCCGCATCATGCGGGCCTCTTTCCTGTGTGCTGTGCAGGACAGCTCACCAGGATCACCAGATATAACCCAGCCCGACACCGGCATAGAGTTCGCCGTCATGTTGCACCAGAGGGCTGTCGGCGATGTCGTTATCGTAGAGCTCGTAGTTGACGCCGAATCCGCCAATCCAGTTGGGGCTGAATCGATAGCTGCCAATGATGGAGGCCATGGGGGAGATAGTCGTGCCTGTGTTCCACTGCGAACGACCCGGTGCCACCTCATTGTCCGACACGCCACCGAAGTAGTAGTTGGCCAAGTTGTGGCTGCGCAGCATCAAGCCGGCTCCCGGCATGACCAGCAGCGGTCCCCGTATGATGGGGAAGTTGGCCCATGCCATGATCTCCTGTCCCTTGCTGGTACCAGTGACGTCGCTGGTGGCCCGCAGGGTCAACAGGGCATAGGGGGTCACGAGATCGGCACCGAATCCGGCTTCAAACTCGCCCTTGCGTTTGTTCATGCCATCGAAGAAGCGATCATCATCGGGATCCAGGTTGCCAAAGCGTAGTCGCCCGAACGCATAGGTCGACAGATTGCCATCCCGGGAGAGGTAATAACGGGCCCTGTCCCCCAGATACATCAGGTTCTCACCAAAATAGAGGCCACCAGGAATGGGCAGCATGGTGTCATCCTGATGCTGATAGCGAGCCTGGCCACCGATGAAGGCGCCGCCCAGCACCAACCCTTTGGGAATGGGACTGGTTGGACTGTCGCTGGAGAACGCACTCAGAGCGCCAAGATCGATGTCGGCCCGGGCGGGGCCGGTCAGCAGCAGGGCCAGCAAGCCGGCGATGCCAAGGGGACCTGGGCGCAGGGGGTGGGCAGAGGGCATGAAGAGATTCCTTGTGGTCAGCGGCCGAATGAGTTCATGGTGGCGCAGGTGCCATGACGAATATTGCCAGTGAAGCCTGTTTTTTTCGTAAATTCAAGTCGATAGCCAGGCTAACGCTTATTTTATTCAGCATGTATTCAAGGGGATCTGTCATGACGAGAGGCTTTGAAAGGGGGCGTCAGCGGTTTGTGGCGAGTCACCTGGATGGCGGGGGAAAAAGAGGGGCCTGGGGCCCCTCTCAATCAAGCGATGGTCTGGGAGTTATCATCCCGCTTGGGCCAGGCATTGAGCACCGCCTTGACCAGGGTCGCCAGCGGGATGGCGAAGAAGACCCCCCAAAAGCCCCACAGGCCACCAAATACCAGCACGGCGATGATGATCACCACAGGGTGCAGATTGACGGCTTCGGAGAAGAGCAGCGGCACCAGCAGATTGCCATCGAGGGCCTGGATCACCAGATAGGCGACCATCAGCCAGACAAATTGAGGCTCCAGCCCCCATTGGAACAGGGCCACCATGGTCACAGGCACCGTCACCGCCGCGGCTCCTATGTAGGGGATAAGCACGGAGAAACCGACCGCTACCGCCAGCAGGACCGAGTAACGCAGCCCCATCAGGGCGAAGGGGATATAGGTGGCGATGCCGACGATGAGGATCTCGATGACCTTGCCACGGATGTAGTTGATGATCTGATCGTTCATCTCCATCCAGACCCGGTTGACCAAGGTGCGGTTCCGGGGCAGGAAGCGGCGTATACCCGCCAGCAGCACACCCTTATCCTTGAGCATGAAGAACACCATCAAGGGCACCAGTATCAGATAGATGAGCAGGGCGACCACGTTGACCAGGGAGCTTAGCGAGGCGCTGACCAGGGTCTCGCCGCCGCTCAGGATCCGTTGGCGTATGTTGTCGATCAGCGTCTCCACCAGGCTGACATCGATGAGCTCGGGGTATTTTTCGGGCAGGGTGCGCACATAGTCCTGGGTGTGACCCAGCATGGCGGGTGACTCCTTGGCCAGATTGATCCCCTGACTGACCAGGGTCGGGATCAGGCCGAGCAGCGCCAGCACTGTCAGGGTGAGAACCAGGAGCAATACCAGGCCGGTGGCGGGGGTACGCTCCAGCCCGAACCGTTGCAAGCGACTCACCGGCCACTCCAGCAGATAGGCCATCACCAGGGCCACCAGCAGCGGGGCCAGAATGTCGCCAAACAGCCAGAGTATGGCGAAACAAAACAGCAGCAACAGGAACAGGGTAACGGCGTTGGGATCGGAGAATCGAGTCTGATACCAGCGTTTCAGGACTTCAAACATGGAGTATTCCTCAACAACAGGATGGCTCCCCGACCGTGAATTGCAGGTGCAGGCACGAAGGGGTTTGCTCAGAGACCAGAATGCGATGACCAAGGCGAGTCAGATAGGCCGGGATATCGCGGCGCGAGCCGGGATCGGACAGGCTGATGGCGAGGGATTGACCGTTTTTAGCCTGGCGCAGCCAGAGTTTGACCATGATGAGTGGCTCAGGGCAGCGATAAGGGGTCAGATCCAGGTGTTCCATAACGGCTCCAGCAGGCGAGACGCCGTCATTATGGCCGTGATGCCTGCCTGAAACAACGCTTGTGGGCCGTCGGGGGCAAGGGTATTCTGCCGAGGCCCCTTCCTAAAGGAGATAGAGATAACGTGGCACGTTTTTCCCCCCTGATGGCAACGATCCCTCTGTTGACCTCCCTGATGAGTGCCAGCTTCACCGTCCAGGCCAACAACCAGTTGCCCGACATAGGCACCGCAGGAGTGGCTGCGCTACCTATCGAGCAGGAAGTGCGCTATGGCAACGCCTTCATGCGCTTTGCCCGTGCCGGTTTGCCCGTTATCGATGACCCTGTGCTCAGCCAGTACATTGATGATCTGGGTCAGCGACTGCTTACCAACGCGGACGGGGTCCGTTTCCCCTTCACCTTCTTCCTGATCAACGATCCCAGCATCAACGCGGCGGCTTTCCTCGGTGGTCGGGTCAAGGTACACACCGGCCTGTTTCTCTATGCCGACAGCGAGAGTGAACTCGCCTCGGTACTGGCTCACGAAATTACCCACGTCACCCAGCGCCACATCGCCCGTTATCTCGAATCCCAGGCGAGCAGCTCGGCCATGACCCTGGCCGGGCTGGTCGGTTCCATCGCCCTGGCGGTAATCAACCCGACCGCCGGGATCGCCGCCTTGCAGACCACCCTCGGATTGTCGATGCAGTCTGCCATCAACTATACCCGGGACAACGAGTACGAGGCGGATCGCATTGGCATGAAGACCCTCTATGACGCGGGCTTCGACCCTAGCGGCATGGCGACCTTCTTCCAAAAACTGGCGGCGGAGTATCGCTACGCCAGCAAGCCGCCCGAGATGCTGCTGACTCACCCCTTGCCCGAGACCCGGATCGCCGAGGCCCGTGCCAGGGCGGCCAGCTACGGCAAACGCACCTTACCCCCCAGCCTGGATTTCTGGTTTGCCAAGGTGCGGATCCAGACCCGGTTTGGCACCGAACGTCAGGCTGCCCTGCTCACCTTTTTCGAACAGCGCCTGAGCCGGGGCGATTACCCCCTCAGGGATGCTGCGCTCTATGGCAAGGCCCTGGTGCTGCTCCAGCTCAAACGCGCGGATGAGGCTGACACCATCATGAAGGAGCTGGCCAGTCGCCATCCGGAGGATCTCTTCATCCTGGATGGCCAGACCGACATCGATCTCGCCAAGGGACGCAATGCCCAGGCCATCGCCCGCCTCGAACAGTTCAAACGCCGGATGCCGGACAATGAAGTGGTGGTGATCAACCTCGGCAACGCCTATCTGGAGAGCGGCAACACCGCCAAGGCGATCGCCACTCTGGATCCCTACGCCCGTGATCACGAAGAGAACAGCCTGACCTGGAGCCTGCTGGCCGATGCGTATCGCAAGGCGGGCCGGATGGAGGAGCTGCATATGGCCCGGGCCGAGACCCTCTCCCTGCGTGGCGACTACCAGGCTGCCATCGATGAACTGATCGTGGCCCGTGGCACCACCAGCAACAAGCTGAACCTGGCGCGTATCGAGGCCAGGATCACCGAGTTGGAGCGCGAGAAAAAAGCATTGGAGAGCCTCAAGATGTAACACGTCTTGCGGCAGACAAGGGCGCAGCGGGCCACCGCAGCACCCTTTTTTTTGACAGGTACTTGGCGGGCGTTGGCTGCGTCATGGACAGGCTGCTCGCTCAGGGAAGGGACATGCAGGCTATTTGATGACGATTACGGCGTGGTCCGGGTCAGGGCCGCGAGTCGTGCTTGATGGAGCTCACCGACCAAGGTCTGTACCAGCTTGCCATCGGCATCGAGCAGGTACTTGGCGGGCGTTGGCTGCGTCATGGACAGCCTGCTCGCTCAGGGACGCGCAGGCTATTTGATGACGATTATGGCGTGGCCTGGATCAGAGCCGCGAGTCGTGCTTGGTTGAGCTCACCGACCAGGGTCTGTACCAGTTTGCCATCTGCATCGAGCAGATAGCTGGTGGGCAGCTGGCTGGGGCGGGGGAAGGGCAATCTGGCTCCGGCCTCGCCGTTGGCCTGCATGATGGGCACTTGGATATCGTGACGGCGGGCCAGCTCGGCCAGCTCGGGCGCACTCATGCTGTCGAAGCTAAGCGCCAGCACCTGCACTCGGCCCTCGCGTTGCAAGGCATTGAGCAGGGGCATCTCCCGCAGGCAGGGGGCGCACCACTGGGCAAAATAGTTGACCAGCAGTGGCTTGCCCGCGAACTGTTGCAGGCTGACTGTATCCCCCTTGTCATCGGTCAACTCGGGTTGAGGGGTACAGGCGCTCAACAGAGCGGTCAGCGCCATGGCATGGATAGCATTCATTGCCTCTCCTTGAGACCTGTCATCAGGCAGTGACCTCTTCGGGCCCGAATGGCGGGTGTTTCATACAATTTGATAACCATCTGGTTTCATTCCATCAATGGAAGACGCGCCTCAGGCTTTGCCATACAATAGCGCCGTTTCTTCCCCTCTCATGCGATAAATCAGGGAGTTATCATGAGCGAGACCCAAATCTACCACAATCCGCGCTGCTCGAAGAGCCGTGAGACCCTGGCCCTGCTTGAGCAGCATGGCATCCAGCCCGAGGTGGTGCTCTATCTGGAGCAAGCACCGAGCGAAGCCCAGATCCGTAGCTTGCTGACTCAGCTTGGCTTCGCGGATCCCCGTCAGCTGATGCGCACTAAAGAAGATCTCTACAAGGAGCTGGGGTTGGCAAATCTGAGTGGCGGGGCCCTGATCCAGGCCATGCATCAACATCCCAAGCTGATCGAGCGCCCCATCGTCATCAAGGATGGCCAGGCCCGGATAGGCCGACCTCCCGAGCAGGTGCTGGAGATCCTCAAGTGACCACTTTTCAAGCCCGTCTGCTGACACTGGTCGGCTTCCTTGGTCTGCTGGCCTGGGTCATTATCTGGCATGTCTGGCTCTCTCCGCACCCTGAGCTCAATCCCTGGTTGCTGCCGGTGATCTGGACTGTCCCGCTGCTGTTTCCCCTCAAGGGCATAGTGCAGGGCAATCCCTATACCCATGCCTGGGGCAACTTCGTGCTGATGCCCTACTTTCTGCACTCCCTTACGCTGATCACTGCGGATGAAGGGGAGCGCTGGCTGGCGGTCGTGGAGCTGGTGTTCACCATCCTCGCCTTCATCGGTACCATCTATTACGCCCGCCTGCGCGGCCGCGAGCTTGGGGTTGAGCATTCGCAAGAAGAAAGAGACGCAGCCCTAGGTTGCCGCTCACCAAAAACGCCCCTAGGGGCGTTTTTTTATGGGCGATGGATATCCGGAAAGTGGGGGCGCGCCTGCCACTCTTGCTGGGTAAAGCGCATCAGATCGGGATAAAAGGCGAGAAAGCCTTGTTCACAGGCGTGCCACTGGGCCGGGAGCAGGGTTGCCAGCGCCAGGCCGAGGGGTTGCGGGCGACGCAGCCGCTGACCTATGCCGTTGAGGGCCCGTGTCAGCCCGTCCAGCTCGGCATAGGAGGCGAGCCAGTTCTGGCGCACCATGGCGGTTAACGGGGAGGGCAGGCCACCGGGCAGGCGAGCCTCATCAGCCAGCAGGGCGGCATAGCTCTGCTGCAAGAAGAGCGGCAGGGGCGCCGGACTGAAGCGGGCCCAGTGCAGGCTGAGCCAATGGTCGTAGAGCATATCGACCAGGATGGCGCCAAAACGCCGCCAGGGCGGAGCAAAACAGCCGACCGCAGCCCTGTGCTCGGGGTGGGCATCGGTGAAGGCATCGACTCTGCGATGCAGCCAGATACCCGCGTCCAGTGATGGCTCCAGCCCGCTTGGCAAGGGGCCCTTGATGAAGTCGCCAAGCAGGTTGCCGGTAAGCGAGCTGTCGCAGTGACTGGCCAGATGCAGGTGTGCAAGATAGTTCATGAGATCCTCGCCGGGTGAGTGAGTGAACCTTAGCCGAGTTCAGAGGGGGCGTGGTGAAGGCCTCGCCATGCCCCCGGCAAGGGATCAGATCGCGAGGAAGGCGAGTATCAATATGGGGCCGAGCAGACTCAATATGAAACCGGAAACGATGGCGATCGGTACCATGGTGATGCCGCCCGAGCGCTGGATCACCGGCAGAGTGAAGTCCAGGGCGGTGGCGCCGCCATAGCCGACAGCCGCCGAGGGGTGGCGACGCATCAGCATGGGGATGATGAGGATGGCAATGAGCTCGCGGCCAAGGTCGTTGAGAAATGCCGCCGAGCCCAGCACCGGCCCCAGCTTGTCGGCGACCAGGATGCCGGAGAGCGAATACCAGCCAAAACTCGAACTCATGGCCAGCCCGTGAGCGAAGGGCAGGCCGAGCAGCAGGGAGGCAATCAGGCTGCCCACCCAGCTGGTGAGGATGACGGTGGCCGCTATCTTCATGCCCCAGGGGTTGAGCAGGATCTGGCGCAGGTGCATGCCCGAGTTGCGCATCTGCACACCGATGAGAAACAGCAGCAGCATCAGTGCCCACTCACTCAACTTGTCGATGGGCAGGAAGCGTGGCTCGAACAGCAGGCCAATGACGGTCCCCGCCAATACCACGAAACAGAGCTGCACGGATTCCCACAACATCTTCCACTTGCTCGGCATCTGGGAGTCATTGCCATCGTGGGCTGGGGGATTGCGTCTGTCCAGCCACCAGAGACCGGCCAAGTTGCACAGGGAGATACAGGCCAGCATCAGGGTCGCAATGACGAAAATGCGCGGCAGGTTAGCGCCCAGATCCTCCACGAAGGCCAGTCCCAGTCCCATCAGGAACAGGATCAGATAGACCAGCTTGCCGAGGGTACCGTTGACGAGCTTGAGCAGGGGCTTGGAGGAGAGGGGAACCAGGTAGCCGATCACCAGGGGCAGCAGGATCAGCAAGACATTCAGCAGCATCGGGGCCTCAAAGAAGAGAATGACAAAAACGACACCTTATCATTAGTTATTAAGCGGGTGTCACATATCTGTGAGAGAAGTTGGCTCATCCGACCCTCTTTTTTATCCGGCTGTTATGGGAGCCGAGGCTCTTTGCGAGGGCGTTATCTGCCCCCGCGGGCTTTTTTTGCCAAAAAAACCAAGAAAATCACATGGATCCACTGCCAGTTTGCATCGTCAGCTGGTATGAATAAACAGGCTTTTATGCTGTTATGATGAAAAAGCGATGATGTGCCGGATTAACTGAGGTATTAGGAGTGAAACAGGCCGGTGCCCTGGCGGTATTAAGTCGAGTTTTATGCATACAAAGTGCTGAAAAATACTGCCAAGGCCAATAAAAATACAGATAAAACACCAAGAACCTCTACTCTGTATTGTTTTTTGACCATGTGGATGATATTTTCGCTGAAGGTTGCCATCGGTTAACATTTTGTTAATGGAGTGATGGTGGTATCACGCCCCTGCGGCGTCTAGGGACAGACAAGGTTGTAGTGGATGAGCGACGTTGCCGCACTGGAAGTTCGTGCTTTGCATAAGTACTTTGGCACCCACGAAGTGCTCAAGGGCATCGATATGACGGCCCACAAGGGAGATGTCATCTCCCTGATCGGCTCCTCTGGATCGGGGAAGTCGACCTTTCTACGCTGTGTCAATCTGCTCGAAACCCCTTCCTCCGGTAGCGTATCCCTTCATGGGGAACTGATCCGGATGAAGACGAGCCGAACCGGCGAACGTACCCCGGAAGACATGCGCCAGGTTGAACGCATTCGCAGTCGCCTCGCCATGGTCTTTCAGAGCTTCAATCTCTGGTCACACATGACCATCATGCAGAACATCATAGAGGTGCCAATCCAGGTGCTGAAGGTGCCCCGTGCCGAGGCGGTCGCCAAGGCGGAGCACCTGCTCAACCGGGTCGGGCTCTGGGAGCGTCGTGATTACTATCCCGGCCACCTATCCGGCGGTCAGCAGCAGCGGGCCGCTATCGCCCGCGCCCTGGCGGTCGACCCCGAGGTTATGCTGTTTGACGAGCCCACCTCGGCCCTGGATCCTGAATTGGTGGGGGAGGTACTCAGCCTGATGCGCGAGCTGGCCGAAGAGGGGCGCACCATGATGGTGGTGACCCACGAAATGTCTTTTGCCCGTGATGTGTCGAACAAGGTGATGTTCCTGCACCAGGGGGTGGTGGAAGAGCAGGGCAATCCGAAAGAGATCTTTGCCCATCCCAAGTCAGAGCGTTTCAAACAATTCATATCTTCCATCTATTGATGGACGAGTCTTCCCATTATCCAAATTGTTTTATCAAGGAGAGATGACAATGAAAAAACTGATACTGGCCACGGCCATTCTGAGCACCCTGGCATCCGGTAGCCTGATGGCCAAGGAGTGGAAAGAGGTACGGATTGGTGTAGAAGGCGCCTATCCTCCCTTCTCCTGGACCGAGCCAAGCGGCGAGGTGAAAGGTTTTGACATCGACATCGCCAACGCCCTGTGCGATGAGATGAAGGTCAAGTGCACTATGGTCAAGCAGGATTGGGATGGCATCATTCCGGCACTGCTGTCGCGTAAATATGACGCCATCATCGCCACCATGGACATCACCGAAGAGCGCAAGAAGAAGGTAGACTTCACCCAGAAGTACCAGCACATTCCGGCCCGCTTCGCCGCCAAGAAAGGCACTGAGGTCAAACTCGACAAGGCCTTCATGGATGGCAAGACCATTGCCGTGCAGCGCGCTACGTCCATGGATACCTACATCACCGACAACTTCCCCAACGCCACCATCAAGCGTTACGGCACCGCCGATGAAGCCTACCTGGATCTGAAGTCCGGCCGTGTCGATTACGTGATGGCCGACTCTGCCGCCATCAGCGATGGCTTGCTCAAGAAAGATGGTGGTGACGGCTATGAGTTCGTCGGCCCGAAACTGACCGATCCCAAGTGGTTTGGTGAGGGCGCCGGTATCGCGGTGCGCAAGGCCGACAAGGATCTGAAAGAGAAATTCAACGCCGCCATCCTGGCCCTGCGTGCCAACGGCAAATACAAAGAGATCAATGACAAGTACTTTGATTTCGATGTGTACGGTGAATAACAGGACGACAGGCTGACCCCAGTCAGTAGTCATCGGGCCCGCGGCTTTTCCCAAGAAAACGGCGGGCCCGATTGCGATGGAGTTGCACATGTTTGATTTGAAAGGATACGAAGCCTCCCTGCTGGAAGGTGCCTGGATCACCTTGCAGGTGGCACTGGCCTCCCTGCTGCTGGCGCTCCTGCTCGGTCTGCTCGGCGCACTGGCCAAGCTCTCCCCTTATAAGTGGGCCCGGGGCCTGGCTACCGGTTACACCACCCTCATTCGCGGTATCCCTGATCTGGTGCTGATGATGCTGCTCTTCTTCGGCGGTCAGGTGCTCATCAACAGCATCTGTACCTGGATCAACGAGCAATACAACGCCTGGTTGCTGTCGAGCAATCCCAATCAGGATTGGGTCTCCCTGGTCCCCGATTACATCGATATCAGCCCCTTTGCCGCCGGGGTGGCCACCATAGGCTTCATCTTCGGCGCTTACATGACAGAAACCTTCCGCGGCGCCATCCTGGCGGTGGACAAGGGGGAGCTGGAAGCGGCTCGTGCCTTCGGCATGCGCGCCACCCAGGTGTTCGTCCGCATCCTGTTTCCGCAGATGATGCGCCATGCCCTGCCGGGTTTTGGCAACAACTGGCTGGTCCTGCTCAAGACCACGGCGCTGGTCTCCATCATCGGACTCGATGACATGGTGCGTAAGGCGTCATTGGCGGCGGGTTCGACCCAGATGCCCTTCACTTTTTACATGGCAGTGGCCCTCATCTTCCTGGTGTTCACGGCTGTCTCCACCTCGGCACTGAAGTGGGCCGAGCGTCATTACGCCATCAAGACGAGGTAGGC
>NZ_AQGQ01000093.1 GCF_000388115.1 Aeromonas molluscorum 848 | reverse complement strand
AGAGGAGGCTGCGCTCCTTGAAGCCAAGGTTAAAGAGCTGAATCAAAGTCTGGGTTATTAGAGCTGATTTTTTCGACCTAGCTTAAGGCCATCTTGGCAGCAGAGTGTTTGTTAGCAAGCACTCTTTAGCGCGCTTTTGGATATGAAGTCTCTTTATGCAGCGAATAATATCGGATTTTCCGATTGACGAAAATGCGCTCGAAAATTATGAGCAGAGCCTTGCAGTACTCTGCCGTTATTTTCCTCCCCTTATTACCAGCCTGTTTGCGACGGCGCGTCGTAGCCGCGATGGTAATCTGGAGTGGTGGAGCGAGCGTGAAGGGCA
Source organism: Aeromonas molluscorum 848 (assembly GCF_000388115.1). Taxonomy (GTDB): domain Bacteria; phylum Pseudomonadota; class Gammaproteobacteria; order Enterobacterales; family Aeromonadaceae; genus Aeromonas; species Aeromonas molluscorum. The sequence continues at coordinate 15,495 of NZ_AQGQ01000093.1, read as the reverse complement.
ACCCATACTGCTGAATGCGCTCCCTGCTACAGAACAAGCCATGCTGCAGGAGAAATGTTTGCTTCGCCAAGAGGCGATCCGTCAACTGGCAGAAGAGCTGGCTCGCCGTGGTGAGCCAGTTCCTGCCGAGCGACTGCATAACTTGCTCAAGCAGACACCACAACTCACGTGCTACGGCATCAATGGTGAGCCGGTGTTGGTTCACTGGGGGATCCCGCAACAGCCTGCAGACCCAATTCTGCTAGAAGAACCCACCCCGAGGCTTCATAAGGGGCACTGGATTACCGCCAGGCATCATGGCTGTCTGGCTGCGATATTATTGGCGCTGCTACTAGGGATCCTGCTGCTGCGTTGCTGGCCTACGTTATTCCCAGTTGATCTCCCCTCTGGCGGTAAGCGGCTAACCGAGTTGACCAAAGAACAGCCCAACGTCAGCCTAGTCAAGCAACACGATTATGGCCGTATTCGGGTCAATCTCAATTGGACTAACCCTAACCCAGACAATGCGATTGATCTGGATGTCGCTGCTTTTGTTCGGCTGAAAAATCAGAAAAAAACCGGGGTTGAAGCGCTCAGTCGTCTGTTTGGTGATTATGACAACGTGCCTTATGTGGCGTTGGAGGGAGATGATCGTAGTGGGGACAACAGTCATGGGGAGTGGTTGCTAATTAACGGTTCTCATTGGCAGCAGCTCGATGAGGTGCTGATTTATGCCTTCATCTATAGCGGTGCTTCCAATTGGCAAAATACTCAGGCCACCATCACCATCCATATTCCCGGTCAACCACCCATTACGACTCGTTTGACCGAAGGGGGTGAAAATATGCCCGTTAGTGTCATCGCTCGGTTAATCAATGTTGATGGTGCGATCAAAGTTGAACGGATAAACCAGTATTTTGACGATCGAGAGAGCATCGATAAGGCATTTGGATGGGGGCTAGAGTGGCATTCAACCAAGGGTAAAGGTTGAGCTGTCCTGCTGGCACAAGGGCGGAGTCTCGCAATAACATAATTAGATTTTTTGAGGGTTTATAGATGCAGGATTCCATCCAGGGTCCATTACTACGCAGTGGTCATAATTCCGCGTTTAAGGCGCTCGGTGAGACGGGTTTCCCTGTCTACCGTATGGCTTCCCAATTACGGGAGACCATTCGTCGTCTGGATACGGGGCACGATCTTGCACGCCATTTGGCAATTCCGCAAAACCATCAAGGGGGGGATAGAACCGACTGGTACAGTAGTTTTGCGGGAGATGTGATCCCATGGAACAGTGCCACTGAGTTTGAGCGAGCTGCTGCTTACTCGCAGCTTGAATCCTTTAAGCTAGCTGTGCTGGCACTGAGCGAGCAGCTGCTGACCACTGATAACAAGGACAGAGGTGGCGACAAACGGGTCTTTGCCAGTTTGCTCAAACAGGTAGTCAATTTTCCGGATCAGGATTTTGTCTATCTGGTGGATGGGGTATTGGTAATCACGTTTTGGGGATTTGTGCACGATAACGACGAACAACGTGACCCGATGCACTGGCTAAAGCCTGTGAGCCCGAGCTTGACTATGCCGGGAGTAGCCGCGAGTGCCCCCGTCGCAGAGCTTGCCCCTGCGTGTGAGATAGTGCCAACAACAGGCGCGGTGCCGGCAATCCCCATGTATGCCCAGCCGGTAACACCGACAATCCAGAGCGCGAGTTGGTGGAGTCGCTGGCGTTGGAGTTGGTTGTTCTGGCCGCTGTTGTTGCTGGCTCTGTTGGCATTATTGCTGTTTGGTTTGCGATCCTGTGCCCCCAGCTTTTCGCTGCCAGGCGTATCATCGATGGGCTTGCCAATACTCAGGGATAGTGCAGTAGCTGTACCCTCATCAGGGCAAGCGCTGCCCGAGGCGCATGGTCCTGCTGATGTGGCAGCGACAGTACCTAGTCGAGCATCAGAGCCGCATACCACGGTGGACAGCGCCGCTTTAGCGTCAGGCGATCCGCTTACGCCTCCACCAGCCCCCTTGGCTAGCGGTGAGGAGCCTGTGTCAGCAAGCCCCCCGCAAGCTTCGATGCCGGGCGCAGCTGCAGACCTAGAGCCGCCCACATTACCGCCAGCAAGTCCCCCTAGCACTGATGTCGCACCGAGTAATAGCACTCCGCAAGATCCGGTACCTCAAGGTAAGGAGCTGACGATACCGCCGACCATTGCCAATGGGCCCGCCCAGTTTTTAGACGGTGACTGGAAAGTTAACGGGGGTATTCAGGACACCCAGACCGGCAAGCCTTTGCAACTGCAATACAGCTTCAAAGAGGGTAAAGGCCAAGTTAGCTTGCGCCAGTCCAATGGGGTTGTGTGTCGGGGCGCGGCTAGCGGCGTAATGAAAGACGGCCAATTGAGTATTAATAATCTGGGGCAAGCGCGGTGTGCAGATGGATCCAGCTATATGATCCCTCAAATCGAATGTAAGCCAGGAACGGACAATGGTACCGATTGCGTGGGCCGCAATGAGGGTGAGCAGCAGTTCCCCATCAAGATGCGCCAGAAAAATCCCTAAGGGCAGGAAGAGATAATCATGTTGCCAGAAATAAAACCATTTGATCGTCAGGTCACCCTGGTGGGTGATTCCGGAATCCAGTTTATGGATTTCGGTCTGACGCTGGGGCGCGAGCAGGCAGGTGAGTTTGTTGAGCTGGCCAGCGGCGTGCTCACTCGTCTGCTGTACAACGAAGAGAAGGATTTCCATTTCTTCCAGCCAGGGCCCGACGCCATCGAAAAGGCGCGCGCGAAGTATGATATCGCACTTAAGAGCAGTCTCGAGTTGCTAGACGGGATCTGGCTACCGCTGCCGCTGTTCCGGTTTAATTCTCCCCATTTCTACAACGAGGGACCGATCAACTGGGCACGTTTTCGGTTGGTCAAACTGCAAGAGCCGGACTTGGATGGCCATACCCATCGTCTGACTCTGGCTTTTGATACCCGGATCATGGCCAAGTTGCACGGCTCAGCCGATCTGGGGCCCAATCAAGAAGATGTCAGTGCAGGGGCCACCTTCCAACTTGCCACCTCGACCTATGCCCTTGGTTGGTATTTGACCCAGCCTTGGCTAAAAGAGTGGCTGCTTGAGGTCTTTAATGATGCAAGCCAAGGGCGTGATAGAGAGGAACGGGATAGCGAGATACAGCAACAATACCCAGTTGCACATTACCTTAATCTGCTCTCCTTGTTGGCGAAGCCGGTCGCTGATCAGCAAAGCAAAGAGCCGCCAAGGGTCGAGATCCCGCAATTTCGGATCATCGCTAACGGCGAGACCAATGCCATCAAGCCGATCCCGGTGGATCTGGTACTCGATGTGGGTAACTCTCGTACCTGCGGCATTTTGATTGAGGATCATGGTCAGTCCGGTTCTGGCCTGATGCACAACTATGTATTGCAACTGCGGGATCTAAACGCCCCTGAACAGGTATATAGCCAGCCCTTCGAGAGTCGCATCGAATTTTCTCAGGCCTTCTTTGGTAAGGATCACTGCTCGGTTCGCAGTGGGCGCCATGATGCATTTCAATGGCCGACCATAGCCCGGATCGGCAATGAGGCTGGCCGTTTGGCCAGCCGCCGTCGCGGCAGTGAAGGGTCGACAGGTCTATCTAGCCCGAAGCGCTACCTGTGGGATGAAAAATTCTATGGCCAGGGTTGGCGCTTCAACTCGGCTTATCAGCAGCACGATACCCATTCGCTGGCAACGGCGGCCCCTTTTGCGAACCTTATCAATGAAAAAGGGGAAGCGCTGCACACCATAGAGGATGAGATGGATCGCATCCCGGTGTTTACGCCCCGCTACTCGCGCAGTGCCCTGATGACCTTTATGCTGGCAGAGGTATTGACCCAGGCGCTGACCCAGATCAACAGCCCGGCGCAGCGAACTCGCCAGGGGCATGCAGGTATTCCGCGTCAGTTGCGCAATATCATTCTCACTGTGCCGCCCGGCATGCCGATGGCCGAACGCTGTATTCTTGATGAACGGATGCACCAGGCCGTGGGGTTGGTGTGGAAGGCGCTGCGCTGGCATCAGGGGGAACAAGACCCTTATCTTCGCCAGGAAGATGGGGATGTACAGGATAATATCCAAGTGCCATTGCCCCGCGTCCGAGTGGAGTGGGATGAGGCCTCCTGTGCTCAGCTGGTCTATCTCTATACCGAGATAAACCAGAACTTTGCCGGTCATCCGGAGGAGTTTTTTGCCGTGCTGGGCCGCCCCGATAGAAAGAACCGTGAGAGTATTACCCTAGCCTCCATCGATATTGGGGGCGGCACCACGGATCTGGTCATCACCGATTATGCTCTCGATCGCAGCGGGCAACAGGGGGCTGGTGTCAATGCCCATATCGTGCCACAGCAGCGCTTTCGCGACAGTTTCAAGATAGCGGGGGACGATGTGCTGCTCGATGTTATCCAGCTGTTGGTGCTGCCTGCGCTGGAAACCTCGTTCAAACAGAGTGGTGTTGGCTCGGTTGATACCCTCATGTCGCAGCTTTGTGGTGCCAATAACGTGAGCGCGGCGGAAGCTGTGCTGCGCCAGCAACTCAACTTACAGGTATTTGTCCCGATAGCCCTTGATTTACTGGGTCGCTATGAACAGTACGATCCGCAGGGCTTGGGTGCGAACGTGAGCGAGAGCCTGCGTTATGGCGACTTGGTGCCAGCCAATAACATCAGTGCGGCGGTCGAGGCGTTTGTACAGCGGGAGGTGCAAAAAGCGGGCGGCGGCAGTGACTTCAAGCTGCGCGAGGTGCCCATTACCTTCAATGTGGCACAAGTGCATCAGGCTCTGCTGTCTGGTCGTTTCAACATCTGCAAGGTGTTGACCGCGTTGTGTGAGGTGATGGCTAACTACCATTGCGACATGCTGCTGTTAACCGGGCGCCCCTCCTTGCTACCGGGAATTCAGGCCTTCATTCGGATGTGTCTGCCATTACCACCGGGACGCATTTTGCCGCTACATGGTTACCATACTGGCACTTGGTATCCGTTCCACAAGAATGGTCAAATTGATGATCCAAAGAGTACTGCCTCGGTGGGGGCCATGATCACCTTGCTGTGTGCCAATCACAGTATTCCTAACTTCCATTTCCGTACAGCAGCGCTCAAGCCTTACTCCACCATTCGCCATATGGGGATCATCGATCTGCAAAATATCATTCGCGATCACGATGTGACCTACCGTGATATTCAGTCGTTCGAGGGCCAGATCCGGTTGCCTAAGGTTGGTAGTGAAGATACGGATACCCCAGTCTGGATCATGCGCGGTGACTTGCGTCTAGGATATCGCCAGCTTGATGCTGAACGCTGGACCGCCGCCCCCTTCTATACCTTGCGTTTCAGTGATGAGGGTCGAGCCAAATATACCCAGGCTAAGTCTTTGGATGGCAGCTCACCCTATCTGGAGGTCAAGCTGGCCATCGGCAAGGATAACCGGGCTAGGGCATTGGGGCTTATCAGTGACAAGCTGATAGTCAGTGAAGTAGGTAGCAATACTGACAAAACATTTAATAAGCGGGATCTGGAGCTGGAGCTCAACACTATGCCAGATGCCGGACTCATAGATAGCAGACACTGGTTAGATAGCGGGAGTGTAAAACAACAATGAAGCCTCAACAGGAGATCTTAAGTCAGGGGTGGGCGACAATCGAGCGCAGCGCCCAAGATGCACTTGGCTGGGTCGATGTAGTGCGCCATGACTCCCACCGGCTCGATAATGAGGCGGATAAGCTTAACCTCAGTTTACATCGGGCTCGCAATGTGGCTCACAGCCTCAAGCGAGTGGCGGGGACCCCCATGACGGTGGGTTTTTTCGGCATTTCCCAAGCGGGTAAATCCTATCTGATATCAGCCTTGGCAGCCGGAGGTAATGGTGCGCTGGAGGGGGGCTATGGGGAGCGTAAGGTTGACTTCATCAAAGAGGTGAACCCTGTGGGCGGCGGCAAAGAGGCTACAGGTCTGGTCACGAGGTTTACTCGTGCCAAAACCGCTGCGCCGGTGAATTACCCCGTGCCCTTACAGCTGTTTAGCGAGATCGACTTAGCCAAGATCCTGGCCAACACCTGGTTCAACGATTTCAACCACGAGCTGCTGAGCTATCAGCTCGATGAGGCGCGTATCGAGGCGCGGTTGCAGCCGTTTGAGCATCGCCCCATCAACCCGGTCGCCAACAATGGTGTCAGCCGTGATGATGTGGTGGCCCTGTGGGACTATTTGAACGGCAGTTTTAGGAAGTCGGTGGAAAAGCTCGAGCATGGCTATTGGCCACGGGTATTACAACTGGCACCCACACTGATGCCCGCTGAGCGGGCAGAGTTGTTCTCCCTGCTATGGGGTGAGCAAACCGAGCTGACTGAGATTTATCGTAACCTGGCAACCAGCCTTGCCAGACTGGGCCATGCCAAGACCGTTTACGCGCCTCTTGATTGCCTGTTGAATCAAGGTAACGGCAGCGTCAGCATCATGAACGTGGACAGTCTCGGCTTGTTGGGTTCAGCCGAGGACAGGACCGTCGAGATCTGTTTCTTGGGGGCGGACGGCCGGCATATGCCAGCCTCGATTGCCCAGGCCCAGCTGGCAGCCCTGACCACCGAGTTGATCTTTCCTATGGTCGAGGGGGCAGCGGGTAGCTTGGTGGAGCAGGTGGATCTACTCGATTTCCCCGGCTACCGAGGTCGCCTCGCAATTAGTAAACTGGAAGAGGCAGCCAGCGCAGGTGGTAGTCCTATTTCTCAGCTGCTGCTACGTGGCAAGGTCGCGTATTTGTTCGAGCGTTATACCGATAATCAGGAGATGAATGCCTTGGTGGTTTGTGCCAGCGCCGCCAAGCAGAGTGATGTGACCAGTGTGGGGCCCGTGCTGACGCGCTGGGTAGAAAAGACCCAGGGCAAGTGTGCCAGTGAGCGGCAGAGTCGCAAACCAGGCTTGTTTTGGGCGTTGACCATGTTTGATATACGGATCAATAGCGGGCTTAACCTGACATCTGCTCAGCTCAAGGAAGGCTGGGATGGCCTGATGCAGCAAACCCTGCTGGAACGTTTTGGCCAATATGAGTGGATCCAGGAGTGGGCTCCGGGGCGCCCATTTAACAACTGTTTCTTGGTACGCAAGCCTAGCATGCCGGTCCCTTTCTTGAGCATAGACGGTGGGCGAGAAGTGGCTGTTGCACCGCAATACGCTGATGTCTTGCAACAGATGGCGACCTCTTTTGTTGCAGGAAAAGGTGTTGCGCAACATTTGGCTGATCCCGAAGCTGCGTGGAGGGCGATGCTGTCGCTCAATGATGGTGGTATGGCCCTGCTTGGACAAGAGCTGAGGGGGGTGGCGCATCTTGAATTCAAGCTTGATCGACTCCAGCAGCAGCTCGACGCCAAGCGAAAAGAGCTGGCGGAGCAACTGCTGGGGCGTTGGTATGAGCAAGATGGTGATGGGCAACTGGCGAAAAAGCGGGAGATAGGCAAGCAGCTTTGGACTGGGCTTGGCGCCCGTGTTAACTCCCTTGGTGAGCTGATTAGCCAGCTAGATCTGCCCTCAGCGGAGCTGAGCAATATCTACCTCAGTATTCGTGAGAATGTCCCCAAGGATGATGGGGGAGAAGCCACCGCAATATCTCCTTATGGCAGTAGCCCTGCCAGCCCATTTGGGCAGACGCCCTTTGGCGCGAGTCCTTTTGATAGCAGCCCCTTTGCGAGTAATCCTTTTGATCAGGCTGATGTCGCCGTGGTGAACACAGCCGCCAAGGCTGAAGAGCGGGTAGGCCAGGATGATGGCTTCGCCCGTGAGGCATTCAAGGCATGGGTCGCTCATTTGCGGGATCTGCCCACCCGGAAAACCCTGCTGGCTCAGCTCGGTATCGAGACCGAATTGATAGACTTGCTTACTGAAGAGTTAGTCACTGCGGCTAACCGTCTGGATCTGGAGGGAACGTTGAAACGAACCCTGGCTGGTCAGGAGCAGGCGGGGGTACGACGAGAACAACAGCTTGCACGGCAAGTGATGAAGGCTCAGCTCACATTGCGCGATTTCGTGGCTTGGTTTGGTTTTTTGGCCATGCCAGCAGAGAAGGTTCCACACAGCTTTGCGGGCACTAAGGGCAAGCTATTTGCCCGTGGTTCAGCAATAGGCCAAAACGAGTTACCTTGCCTGCCTGCCACTCCGCTCAATCCTGCCATGGCGTATTTGGGGGATTGGCTCTCTTCCCTGGTGCTGATCACCCAAGATAACGCGGGCCATAGTGCCACACGGGATATTTCTCACGATCAGAATCAGCGTCTGGGCCAGATCATCCATCAATTAAAACAAGAGTAAGCACCATGCTAGCCAAAATAATTGCTACCGACCCCGCTGTACCGGGTGAAGCCCAACTACTAATCCGGTTGCGGGGCATCTCCGAGCTGGTGGAGGGGCTCGAATTTTCTCTTCTCAATAATCAGCAGAACTATTTGCAAGAGGGGGGGCAGTGGAGCCCTGCACCCCACTGGTTTGGCATCAGCGGCGGTTATCCGCTACAAAGCGGCAGCGGTTTTCGGGTGGGCGCTGCGATTGTAGATCCCTTGCTGGTCAACGCCAGTCCAATTCAGATCAACATCAAGCTGGTTTCTGGTGAAATCCGTCATACCACCTTGCAAGTGGCACGCGAGGCGGTATTCCCCTCCAGCGCCCGAGGAGAGGTGGGTGAATATGGTGGCAGCAGTATCATTAACACCCCCGTGATTGATGCGCCTCCGGTGCCAGATCTAGCTCCTGTTGAGGTACCGGTTGAGATTGAGTCGCCAACCTTCAGCGCGGAACCTGAGGTCGAACCAGCGCCCGTGCCGGTGGCGACGCCATTACCAGCGGCCACTACGGCTGCTTCTAAATCGAAGACTCCGCTGATCCTGGGTGGAGTGGTGCTGTTGCTGCTAATTGGTGCCCTGATCTTCTGGTTTAGCCGCTCAGCAGCTGCACCAGTGACCGATCCTATTGCTGAAACGGCTGTCGAACCTGTGGCGGCAGAACCAGTGGTTAATGAAGCCAGCGGCGAGGCAACGGAGGATGGTTGCAGTACCGCTCATTTGGCAACGAAGAGCGAATTGGAGTTTGTGCAGGCCTGTATTGCACAGCAGCCGCCAACCGATACCTTATTGGCGGTGATCCAAAGCGCCAAGTCAGCCCAGAAATGTGGTGTGGCGCAGCGCCTTTATGCCAACCGTGCGCAAGGGGGAGATAGCAAGGTGGCCCTGGCCTATGCCCGTGAATATGATCCCAAGTTCCACCAGCCGAACGACTGCTTCAAAGAGGCAGATAATGCCACTGCAGCCTATTGGTATGACACAGTACTTCAGGTTGAGCCCGACAATGGCGAGGCCAAACAGCGCTATGAGGAGTTAAGCAAGTGATTGCAACAACCAGGTCATTGCGCGGCGCGGCAGCACTCATACTGCTGTTGGGTGGCGCAGGTGCGGCGGCGACCGAGACGACATCGGAGCATCGTCCATTGTTACAGGAGGGGAAAAAGAGCCTATATCAACGAGTATTGACCACTCCCGGTTGCGAGTTGGTGGCTGAGGCGGGTCAGACGTCTGGGGTGTTGCAACCAGCCTTCAGTAGCTTCTATGTCTATGAGCAGGTCAATGCCAAGGGGGCCGGTTGGGTGAAGGTCGGCCCCGACAGCTATGGCCAGAGTATCGGTTGGTTACCCCAGTCTTGTACTGTGGATTGGAAGATGCAGCTGACTCTGGCTTTCACCAATCCGGCTAACCGGGATCGCCTGCTTTTTTTCAAGGAGAGAGATCAGCTCAACCAGATTCTGGAGGCGGCGGATCCGGTCGCCAAGGTTGCACCGCTGCGCGCTGCGCTGAAGAAGCAGGGCAATGCTGGCGGGGTGCTGGCGCAAGAACCCGAGTACTTTGTTGATCTGCAGCAACAGTTCTATTTGTTACCCATCCTCAGTGGTGAGGAGGTCATGACCGAGGATGGTTTCTACACCCGTTTACTCAATGTAGCCTCGGTTAGCAAGGCCGATGCGGCCACTGTTGAACCCAGTGCCAAGGTAAGCCAGCTCAAGGAGTTCAATGCCGCTGTGGTGTTCGTGGTGGATTCCACCATCTCGATGGGGCCTTATATCGAGCGTACCCGCGAGGCCGTGCGTAAGGTCTATGAACGGATCAACAAGGAAAATCTGGGTCAGCAGGTGAAGTTTGGCATGATCTCCTTTCGCTCCAACGCCAAGGCGGTGCCTGGTCTGGAGTACACCACCCGCATGTATGCCGATCCTAATGAAATCAAAGACGGTGCCGACTTTTTGAAAAAAGTGGCCGATCTCAAACAGGCGACTGTGTCGAGCAAGCTGTTCAATGAGGATGCGTATGCAGGAGTGATGCAGGCGATAGACCAGATAGACTGGAGCCATTTTGGGGCCCGTTATGTGGTGTTGATCACCGATGCAGGGGCGATTGAGGGGGATAACAAGCTATCTACAACAGGATTGGATGCCAAGCAAATCCGCTTGGAAGCTGCCAACCCTGGTGTGGCAATATATACCCTGCACCTGAAAACGGCGGCGGGTAAGAAAGATCACGCCAAAGCTGCGAGCCAATATCAGGAGTTATCGACTTACAGTGGTACCAATACCTCGCTTTACTATCCGGTGAATGCTGGCGATGTAAACGAGTTTGGTGACAAGGTTGATGCATTGGCGACCGCCATCACCGAGCAGGTAAAAGCATCCTACTTTGGCGAACCTGCCATCGGCAGTGCCAGTAACGCCACGGAGGATGATTCGCTCACCCCGGAGCAAAAATTGCTGCAAGATACCGCGCTAATCGGTCATGCCATGCAGCTTTCCTACCTCGGCAAGAAGAGCGGAACGCAGGCTCCCTTGGTGTTCGAGGCTTGGATCAGCGACCGGGATCTGATCAAGCAGAATATCCCGACCACCGAGGTCAGGGTGTTGCTCACCAAGGGCCAGCTTAGTGATCTTAGCGATGTGGTGAAACAGATTTTGGATGCGGCTAATGAAGGAATGATCTCACCGGCCAAGATGTTCGAGCGCTTGCGCTCGGTGGCTGCGACCATGGGGGCTGATCCCAATCAGCTCAAGCAGTTGGATAACACCAGCATCACGGATCTGGGGGTGATGGGGGAATACCTTGCCGATCTGCCTTATCGCAGCGATGTGCTCAATCTGGATGAAGAGACCTGGAAGAGTTGGGATGGGTTGGCACAGGAGAAGTTTATCCGCACCCTGGCGACCAAGTTGCGCCATTACCAGCGTTACAATGCGGATGTCAGTCGCTGGGTGGCGCTGGCCAAGGATAGCGATCCCCGTGATCATGTCTATCCGGTTCCTCTGGAAATGATGCCCTGATGCTTTGTATCGAAACGATGAGCATAGTGCGGGGCAGCGGTGAACAGGCCCACCGGGTCTGTTTGCCCTCACTGAACTTGCCTCTGGGGCAGGTGGTCGCCGTGACAGGGGAAAGTGGCTGCGGCAAGAGCACCCTGCTTGAGGTGATAGGGCTCTTACTCACCCCCAACCGTGTAGGCCGATTCGAGATGGACTTTACTGACTCGACCCCAGCTGTGGTCGATATTGCCCGTTTACTGGCGGACAACGATCAACCCGCATTAGCCGCTATTCGCGCAGCCAAAATAGGCTTTATGTTGCAAAGTGGCGGCTTGCTGCCCTTTTTGACGGTGAGAGACAATATCCGCTTGCCCTGCCAACTGCTAGGCATCGCAGAAGATGAACGGTTACTCACGCGGGCCGTCCAGACCCTCAAGTTAGCTGAATTTCTGCACAAGAAACCGGCACAGCTTTCTATCGGGGAGCGCCAGCGAGTTGCTTTTGTGCGGGCGATAGCGCATCGACCTAAGCTGTTACTGGCCGATGAGCCTACCGCGTCGCTTGATCCCCACACGGCCAGGTTGCTCTTTGCGCTCTTTATCGAGTTAGTTCAAGAGTGGGGCATCGCGGCGCTGGTGGCTTCCCATGATTGGGGGCTAGTCAAGACGTTTGGCTTGCCCTGTCTCAAAGCTAATTTGACGCGGGGAGAAACTCATTTTGCGCTCTCCTAAAAGCGGACTACTGCTGCGCTTGGCCATGCAAGATCTTTGGCATGATCGTTCGGTATCGTTTTGTATTATCTCCTCGCTGGTGGCCGTCATCGCCCCTTTGCTCCTGATGTTTGGGCTGCGTTATGGAGTGGTGAGCCAGTTGCAGCAGGAGCTTGCGAGAGATCCACGCAATCTGGAGATCCGCATGGTGAGTAGTGGCCATTATTCAGCAGAATGGATCGCTGCCTTGCGGCAAAAATCGGAGGTAGGTTTTGCCATCGGACAAACCCGATCTCTCAATACCCAAGCCGATTTGCTGAAAGATATGAGCCATTTCATTGAAAATGCAGAGGTGATCCCGACCGATTTTGGTGACCCGCTGCTTGGGGCATTGCAGTTGGGGGGGGGGGAGTGGATGTGATCCTCAGTGCTGAGGCCTCGCGCCGCTTGGCCGTTCGTGAGGGTGATACTATCCGCTTGCGCGTCATGCGCCAGCTAGATACTCGGCGCGAATGGGGAGAGCGCACCCTGACCGTGGGGGCGATTCTGGCACCCACTTATTTCAACCGTCCCGCCCTGTTCGTGCAGCAGCCCTTGCTCTTGGCGCTGGAGTCATTTCGTGATGGCTATCGTATCCCTATGCTGGGGATCAGCACAGGTCAGCCATTAACGGGTAAACCCCCGATGTTTGCCCGCGCCCGCCTTTATGCAAACAGCATTGACCAGGTGGCGGCGCTTGATCTTTGGCTCAAGCAGCAACGCATCGAGACCGTGAGCCGGTTGGCCGATATCGAGAACATAAAAAGTATCAACCGAGTACTTAGCCTTATCTTCAACGTCATTGCTGGCACCGCGTTGATTGGTTGTATTGCCTCCTTGGTCGGTGCCTTCCTCGCGAACGTGGATCGTAAACGCAAGCACATAGCGGTATTGCGCTTACTGGGTTTCACCAGCCCGGCGGTGGGTCTCTATATCATCTTGCAGGGTGTGATTCTGACGCTGCTTGCCTATGGGGGCGGCATTTTGCTCTATCTGAGCGGCAGTGCACTGTTTAATCGGACGCTGGCTAGTAGCCAGAGTACCGAGCAGATGATCTGCCGGATCACCCCATTTCACAGCTTACTGGCTCTGATCCTGGCCCTGACGGTGGCCATTCTGGTGGCCATTATTGGCGCGCGACGAGCCATTGCCATTCAACCTGCGGAGAGTCTGCGTGAACTCTAAGAAGACCTTATCCCGGCTCATCATCATGGGATGTGCCCTGTCCAGCGGTAATGCATTTGCTGAGCCATGGCCAGAGAAAAATTACAATCCCAAACCCGATGCAGAAGATGTGATCCTGCCGATGCCATGCGAGGGGTCCATGGCCTTTCGGCGAGTGCAGGTGCCAGTCAGCGGCCCGCTGGAAGACTTACCAATTCAGGTAGGTCAAGATGGCGGCGACTGGGGCTTTGTCGAGCACACTCATCCTGCTTTCATTGCCGGTAGTTTCACTCAGTCAGCTAAGGAGCAGGGCCGCTATTACCTGATGGCTAAATATGAGCTGACCCAGCTGCAATATCAGGCACTTACCGCAGATACCTGCCCCACACCATCGAAGAAGCTTAGCCTGCCGGTGAGCGCCATAAGCTGGTTTGATGGGGTCGCGGCAACCGATAAATACAATCTCTGGTTGCGACAGCATGCTGCTGACCAGATTCCTAAAGAGGATGGTAAAGCGGGGTTTGTACGCCTGCCGACCGAAATCGAGTGGGAATTTGCCGCTCGTGGCGGGCTCAAGGTCAACAGCGCCGAGTTTCGTGATATTCGTTATCCAATGAATGACCTTAAAGAACATGAATGGTTTGCCGGAGCTCAGTCAGCCAATGGTCGTTTGCAACTGGTGGGGCTGCTTGCTCCTAACCCGTTGGGCTTGCACGACATGTTGGGCAACGTGGATGAGATGATGTTCGAACCCTTCTATCTCAACAAGCTCGATCGTCAGCATGGTCAGGCAGGTGGTTATGTGGTGCGCGGAGGTAACTATCTCACCGAGCAGGCCACCTTGCGCAGTGCGGCCCGCAAAGAGGTGAGTTACTACGACGATGATCGCCACTTTACCAGCAAGAGTACCGGGCTACGGTTGGTGCTGGTTTCCCCCACTATGACCTCGACTCAGCGTGTCAAGAGTATCGAGAGCAGCTGGCGGCAACTGGGAGAAAACAAACCGGCAGGGGAGGCCAGTGATAAGAAGGATGCGGTCAGCGAGCTGAGCACGCTGGCCTCCGGGGTTGACGATGAGGCGCTCAAGCAGAAACTGAAAAACCTGGAAGGCCAGCTCAGAGCTAGCAACCAAAAGCAGCAGGAAGAGCGTGCACAGTCGATTCGCGCCAGCCTTAACCTCGGTGCCTTTCTTTGCACCAAGTTACAAGATGATGGCAAGTTCTTGGATTTTCTTAGCTCCAACTATGAGCTGCTCTGCAGTGATAAAGCAGATCAAAACTGCGCAGCTCGCAAGACCAAACTGGATGAGCAAAAAGAGCGACTCAGCCAGCTTACGGGCTATTACGCCAGTGGCTTGGTTGAGTCTGCATCCATATATGGTGAGAGCCCAATTAAAGAGCAAGTATCAGTTTTTAATCAAATGCTGACAATTAACAAAAAGCTGAATGGACTTAGACCATTTCTTGCAACTCACTGGGCAAACCAGCAGCGTTATCTACAAAATGGAAAAATTGATGCAGCGATGTGGTTGGAAAACTGTAAGAAGTTGCAATGACTTAATTGAATTTAAAAATGCTTAGCCTATTTAACCAATAGTGAGGTCATGTTCTGAATTCCAATATCTATGAGTCCCTATGCGAAGGGGTCATTACGCCCCTAAAGGTGAACAGGGATTACCCAAAACCAATGGAGAAAATCATGACCCACTTTTTGACCCAAATATTACGCGTGGCTTTATTGAGTATTCTATTGACCTGTTCGGTGGCTACCTTCGCTGTTGATGGTACTTTGGAGATTGAGACAAAGGTGCCTGCAACTTTGAGCGGAAAGCTGAGCTACGCCAGCATGAAGTTCTGGGTGGAAGTATCAGGGAAAGATGTTGTTGAACTATGGTTCAACGATGAGGATTACACTGCTCTAATGGAACTTGTGGGAACTCCAGTGGCATTTGATGGCTCTATGGTGACTTACACCAATGGTAGTGTCTATTTTCAGCCCAAGCTGGCGAAAGCATCGGCGGGATTTACTGTACGCAAAAATGACGAGGTGAACTTCGATGTGCTGCTCAATGGTGAGCTACTGACTCATCACGACAGTTATACCGGTGTTGATGTGGCCCACCAGTTCGCAATACCCGATGGTCAGGTCGCGCTGATTGAGCTGTTCAGCGGTGGCGTTGGTTGGTTATCCAGCGTTCGACCTTTCCAGTAATCTCAGAAAAATGTGGATTTTGGATAATGAACACCTAAGG
>NZ_AQGQ01000092.1 GCF_000388115.1 Aeromonas molluscorum 848 | reverse complement strand
TGTTTTTAACAGCGATAAAAAAAGCTTACTTATCAGTAAGCCTTTTCTAAGGTGTCGACTTGCTGATGGTCAACACATGACTCTTGCTTGAGTCGTAATATGGTGCGCCCGGGAGGATTCGAACCTCCGACCACCTGGTTCGTAGCCAGGTACTCTATCCAGCTGAGCTACGGGCGCAAATGGCGGAGAAGGGGGGATTCGAACCCCCGATGCGGGTATAAGCCGCATACTCCCTTAGCAGGGGAGCGCCTTCAGCCTCTCGGCCACCTCTCCGTTTGCGGGGCTGATAATACTTCACAGGGATTTTTAGTCAAACACTTTTTTGGAGAAAAAAGACCGTTCGCTCAGCATTTGGCCAAAGAGTGGAATATTCAAACAAAATCGATACTTATCCCACTGTTTATGCCCTTGACGGACTTGTTGCCACCCCAGAAAAACAAAAGGCGACACTGTTGTGTGTCGCCTTAACGCTGCCATGAAAAGCGGCTTAGAAGTTGGGCTGGCCCGGTACTTTCTCGGCCTGTATCCGCATGTAGATCTCTTCGCGGTGTACAGAGACTTCTTTCGGTGCATTGACGCCGATACGGACCTGGTTGCCTTTCACGCCCAATACGGTCACTGTCACTTCATCACCTATCATCAGGGTTTCCCCTACACGACGAGTCAAAATAAGCATTCGCTTGCTCCTGTATTCTGTTTTGTTTTTGTATCGATAATCGACATTATCTTACAAAGATACCGATATGGTAAATGGTTGAAACTAAATCAATCCGGGATTGTTGCCCAGAGGCTGTTCACTCGGCTCCTGATCCAACCCGAAGGCCGCATGCAGTGAGCGTACTGCCAGCTCCAGATACTTCTCGTCAATCACTACGGAAATCTTGATCTCTGAAGTTGAAATCAACTGCATGTTGATCCCCTCCTCACCCAGCACCTTGAACATGGTGCGGGCCACGCCGGGATGATTCCACATTCCCACCCCGACAATGGAGACCTTGGCTATCTCACCATTGCCCTGAACACAGGCGGCGCCGAGCTCACTGGCCGTCAGCTCGAGCAGAGCACGGGCACGGCGATAGTCATCGCGATTCACCGTGAAGGTAAAGTCTGCGGTGCCGTCCCCCAACGTATTCTGAACAATCATGTCCACGTCGATGTTGGCATCGCTGATAGGGCCGAGGATCTGAGCCGCAACGGTAGGCCTGTCCGGCACACCCAAAATGGTCAGACTGGCCTCATTGCGATTGAACGCAATGCCCGATACCAGGGGAGCTTCCATCCTCTCACCTCCATATGTGATTAAGGTTCCCTCGCCATCGATAAAGCTCGACAGCACCCGCAGTGGTACCCGGTACTTTCCGGCAAACTCCACCGAGCGGATCTGCAGTACCTTGGCCCCCAGGCTAGCCATCTCCAGCATCTCCTCGAAGGTGATGGTAGAGAGACGGCGCGCCTTGGGTTCGATACGCGGATCCGTGGTATAGACACCGTCCACATCGGTGAAGATATGGCACTCATCGGCCTTGAGGGCTGCTGCGATCGCCACCGCCGTGGTGTCGGAACCGCCCCGGCCCAGGGTAGTGATGGCATTGTGCTCATCACGACCTTGGAAGCCAGCCACCACCACCACCTTGCCACTCGCCAACTCACTCTGCAGCGAGTCGGTATCTATGTGAGTGATCCTCGCCTTGCCATAAGCCGAATCGGTATGGATGCGCACCTGATCCCCGGTCATGGAGACGGCCGGGCAGCCACGCCGATTCAACGCAATGGCGAGCAGAGCAATAGTGACCTGCTCGCCGGTGGAGACCAGCACATCCATCTCACGCCGCTTGGCGTCCGGATCCAGCTGCTGGGCCATGCCCAGCAAGCGGTTGGTCTCCCCCGACATGGCGGAGACGACCACCACCACATCGTGTCCTTGGCTGCGGGTCTGAGCGACCCGTTCAGCGACCGCTTCGATTCGATCCAGGGTGCCAACCGAGGTGCCACCGAATTTCTGTACATAGAGTGCCACAGATCACCTCGCCCTATTAAAGGCGCTCTTCCAGCCAGGAGTGGACAGACTGCAGTGCCGCCGGCACGGCTTCCGGTTGAGTACCACCAGCCTGCGCCATGTCAGGACGACCACCGCCCTTGCCGCCAACTTGCTGAGCCACCAGATTGACCAGCTCACCCGCCTTGACCTTGCCGATCAGATCCTGGGTCACGCCGGCGATCAGGTTGACCTTGCCTTCGCCACTGGTGGCGAGCAGCACGACACCGGACTTCATGCGGTTCTTCAGCTCGTCCAACATGCCGCGCAGGGACTTGGGATCCACGTCATCCAGGGCCGCGATCAGCACTTTTTGACCGTTAATCTCGACGACATGACTCAGCAAGTCGCTGCCTGCCTGGGCAGCCAGCTTGGCCTTGAGCTGCTCCAGCTCACGCTCCATCAGCTTGGACTTGTCCAGCAACTGACGCACCTTGCTGCCAAGGGAGAACTGATCGCCCTTGACCAGCGCAGCGGCTTCTTCAATCTGTTCGGCCAACTGGTGGAGGAAGTCGATGGCACCTTTGCCGGTCACGGCTTCGATACGACGGATACCCGCGGCTATCCCGCTCTCGGCGATGATCTTGAAGAAGCCGATGTCGCCGGTGCGTTTGGCATGGGTACCACCACACAACTCGGTGGAGTAATCCCCCATGCGCACCACCCGCACATCTTCTTCATATTTCTCGCCAAACAGCGCCATGGCGCCGGCGGCTTTGGCCGCCTCCAGATCCATGACCTGGGTAGCGATGTCATGGTTGGCACGGATCTGGGCGTTGACCAACTCCTCGATGCGACGAATGGTCGCCATGGTCAAGCCTTCGAAATGGGAGAAGTCAAAGCGCATCCGCTCAGCACCGACCAAGGATCCCTTCTGGGTCACATGATCCCCCAGCGCCTGACGCAAGGCGGCATGAAGCAAGTGGGTGACAGAGTGGTTCAGGGCCACGGCCTGACGGCGCTCGTCATCGACTTCGGCCACCACGGCATCCCCCTCTTCCAGGGTGCCCAGCTCCAGATAACCGGTATGGATAATGGCTTTACCCGCCTTGCGGGTGTCGGTCACGGCGAAGATACCGTCATCTACCTTGATGATGCCTGTATCGCCCACCTGACCGCCTGACTCGGCGTAGAAAGGCGTCTTCTCTAATACCACGACCGCCTCTTCGCCAGCGATGAGGCCACTCACCTGAACACCATCCTTATAGATGGCCAGCACACGGGTCTGCTCGGTCAGGGCCTGATAACCGGTGAAGGGGGTCTCGAAGTCGAGCTTGAGCACATCGTTGTAATTGACACCGAAGCTGGAAGCTTCCTTGGCGCGGGCACGCTGCTTCGCCATCTCGCTGTGGAAGCCCTCTTCGTCGATAGCTATCTCGCGCTCGCGCACCACATCGGCGGTCAAATCCGCCGGGAAGCCATAGGTGTCATACAGCTTGAACACCACGTCCCCCGGGATGACTTTGACATCGCCCAGATTGGCCAGCACATCTTCGAGCAGCAACAGGCCCCGATCCAGCGTACGGACGAACTGCTCCTCTTCGATGCGCAGAACCCGCTCGACCAGAGAGAGCTGGGCGCTCAACTCAGTGGCCACATCTTTCATCTGCACGGCCAGCTCGGCGGCCAGCTTGTAGAAGAAGACATCGGTGGCACCCAGCTTGCGACCATGACGCACGGCGCGACGAATGATGCGGCGCAGTACATAGCCACGCCCCTCGTTGGAGGGCATGATGCCGTCGCCGATCAGGAAGGCGCAGGAGCGGATGTGGTCGGCGATAACGCGCAGGGATTGATTGCTCAGATCCTCGGTGCCCACTATCTCGGCCGCCTTCTTGATCAGTGCCTGGAAGATGTCGATCTCATAGTTGGAGTGCACGCCCTGCATGATGGCGGAGATGCGCTCCAGCCCCATGCCGGTGTCCACGGATGGACGCGGCAGCGGTTCCATGGTGCCATCGGCTTGGCGGTTGAACTGCATGAACACCACGTTCCAGATCTCGATGAAGCGGTCGCCATCCTCTTCCGGTGAACCGGGAGGGCCACCCCAAATATGATCGCCATGGTCGTAGAAGATCTCGGTGCAGGGGCCGCAAGGACCGGTATCACCCATCTGCCAGAAGTTATCGGAGGCAAAGGCGGCACCCTTGTTGTCACCGATACGCACTATGCGGTCGGTTGGCACGCCAATCTCGTTGGCCCAGATGTCGAAGGCTTCATCATCGGTTTCATAGACGGTGACCAGCAGGCGCTCTTTGGGCAGCTTCAGGGTTCCAGTCAGGAACTCCCAAGCGAAGCGGATAGCATCCTGCTTGAAGTAATCGCCGAAGCTGAAGTTACCCAGCATCTCGAAGAAGGTGTGATGACGGGCGGTATAGCCCACGTTTTCCAGATCATTGTGCTTGCCGCCCGCACGTACGCAGCGCTGGGAGCTGGTCGCCCGGTTGTAGGCGCGCTTGTCGGCACCGAGGAAGACATCCTTGAACTGATTCATTCCGGCATTGGTGAACAGCAAGGTCGGATCGTTGTGCGGTACCAGTGAGCTGGACGACACTACCTGATGCCCCTGGGAGCGGAAGTACTCGAGAAACGCGTTACGGATCTCTGATGTGGACATATACATGGAAAATCCTGCTTGATTCAGATACGGACTTTTAATCGCCTTAATGTAAGTTTTCTGCGGGGTAAAGTAAAACCCACTGGCCGCTCCTCCCTTAAAAAGCCGATGAAAAGAGACCCCGCGCGACATGCAGGGCATGACACCCGCAAAAAGCGGCGGCCGGGCTCAGATCCTGACTGACGAGAGACCTGAACATGCAGCGCAACGCACCCAAAAGTAGCGGCAGCCCCATGACGATCGCCAATAGTCGACGCCCCGACCCCCTAGCCAAAAAGGATGGCAGGAAGCCGTGACCAAGATGCCACGACCAAACGTCAACGACAAAACACCAAAGAAAGGGAAGCAGGGGGGACGGCGGTACACCACAGAAAAGACGCGTGACGGCAGGGAACAAGAGGCATGAGCCTCACACCAAGAAGGGATTGACTTAACGTGACGAGGGAAGGCGCAAGTCCCTGGCTGAGCAAGCCATCATGCTTGCCATTCAGTTGTCGCCGGCCTCGCTCTCGGCCAGCAGAGTATCCAGGGCATAACGAGCCTGATCCTGATTGAAACCTCGCCCCAGCAGATACTTGAGCCACTTCATGCGCACCTTGAACTCCTTGAGAACGGCACCATCGGTGCGGCGCTGCAACAGGGTAAGGGCCAGCTCGAACCAGTCCAGCTCGGGCTGATCAAACGCCAGCTCCAACTCGGCATCACTTAGCCCCTTGCGGCGCAGATCGAAGCGGATCTTGGTGGGACCATGACCCTTGGCCGCTCCGGCCCGCACCGCCATGGCCCCATAACGCTCATCGGATACCCACTGGTGATCACGGCAATAATCAAGAACAGCCTGACTCACGGCCTCATCATAACCCCGCTTTCGCAGGCGCATCAGCAGCTCTGACTCGGCACTTTCCCGCCTGCCCAAACTGCGCATGGCGTAGGCGCGGGCGGCGGTAAAGGCTTCTTCAAATGACAACTCTGGCTGTTCCGTCATGGCTCCCTCGTCCATAAAAACAAGGCCGGGGGTTAGCCCGGCCTGTCTGTTACTCAAATTCTTGTTCGTCTTCAGGCTCGAGCGCGTCGAGAGGCGCCACTGGGGCTTTCTCGTTCGGGGAACCATCCTTGGCCAGCAGCAGCTCACGCAATCTGGCTTCGATTTCAGCGGCCATCGTCTTGTTCTCGGCAAACAGCTTCATGACGTTGGCCTTGCCCTGGCCTATCTTCTCGCCATTGTAGCTATACCAGGCACCCGCCTTGTCGATCAGTTTGTGCTTGACGCCAAGATCCACCAGCTCGCCCTCTTTCGAGATGCCGACACCGTAGAAGATCTGGAACTCTGCCTGCTTGAAAGGCGGGGCTACCTTGTTCTTGACGACCTTGACGCGGGTCTCGTTGCCGACCACCTCGTCCCCTTCCTTGATGGCGCCGATACGGCGGATATCAAGGCGCACTGAGGCGTAGAATTTGAGGGCGTTACCACCCGTGGTGGTCTCGGGGCTACCAAACATGACACCGATCTTCATGCGGATCTGGTTGATGAAGATGCACAGGCAGTTGGCATTCTTGATGTTGGCGGTCAGCTTGCGCAGCGCCTGGGACATCAAACGAGCCTGCAGACCTACGTGGGAATCGCCCATCTCGCCTTCGATCTCCGCCTTGGGAGTCAACGCGGCAACGGAGTCGACAATGATGACGTCGACCGCGTTGGATCGTACCAGCATGTCGCAAATTTCCAGCGCCTGTTCACCGGTATCAGGCTGGGAGATCAGCAGATCATCGACATTGACGCCCAGCTTGGCGGCATAGATAGGATCCAGTGCATGTTCAGCGTCGACGAAGGCACAGGTCTTGCCCTTCTTCTGGGCCTCGGCAATGACTTGCAGAGTCAGGGTCGTCTTGCCCGATGATTCCGGGCCATAGATCTCGACCACACGACCGCAGGGCAAACCGCCGATACCGAGCGCCACGTCCAGGGAGAGGGAGCCGGTGGAGATGGCTTCGATGTCCATGGTCTTGCTGTCGCCCAGACGCATGATGGAGCCTTTACCAAACTGTTTCTCAATCTGACCCAGCGCTGCCGCCAGTGCCTTCTGCTTGTTCTGATCCATGCCAATCTCCGCTGGAAATCGTGATAAGGTGAAGTTGGGCTAAGTATACTGTCTATTCATACAGTATCAACCCCTTTTACTTGAGCAGGGCCCAGAGACCGGACAAGGCTTGTCTGATCGCCTGTTGTCGCACCTGATGGCGATCCCCTTCGAAACGGGCAAGCAGCGAGCGCTGACGCCCTCCCTGCTCGGCCCAGGCAAACCAGACGGTGCCGACCGGCTTCTCCTCACTGCCGCCGCCCGGCCCCGCGACCCCGCTGATGGCAACACTGATGCGGGCATCGGAACGCGCCAGGGCGCCCCTGGCCATTTCCAGTACCACGGCTTCGCTGACGGCACCGTGACGCACCAGACTGTCGATGCTCACCCCCAGCATCTGCTGCTTGGCCTCATTGGTATAGGTGACGAAGCTGCGATCGAACCAGGCCGAGCTGCCTGCCACCTCAGTGATGGCGTAGGCAACCCCACCCCCGGTGCAAGATTCTGCGGTGGCCGCCAGCCAGCCCCGGCCGATGAGGGCGGGGCCCAGCTCTTCGGCAAGGCAAACAATCTCTCTATCAAGGGTCATGGTACCTCCCGTTATCTAGCCCTCATTATGCTATCCCGGCTCTGGCTCTCGCAACCGGGCCCGCCTTGGTCATCATCAGGTTGGGTTCCCCCCATCCCCGGCTTCTGTGTAGAATGGCCCCTCATAACAGACGCATCTGCACAGGCCATTCGGCCACCATCCGGGATCGAACATGAACGCATTATCCGCCCAGACAGGGGCTCCCAAGGCAGCCCTTAGCCAACACACGCCCATGATGCATGGGTGCCTTTGCATTGATTTGCAAACAGTTTTTATCACTAAAACCAAAAGTCTACATTTAAACCTACACTTATAGTTTTTTGCCCTTCCCCCTCTACCAAGATCCACACCCCCTTCCACAAATTCCTTCCCTTGAGGCCGCAATCACTTCGTCACCACTTATAAGCACCCTCAATCGGGGCCCTTAAACCGAGGGCAAGTCCTAGCATCCTAGCCATGCATCCATGCCGACGCGCCTTACAAACGCCTAGAAGGGCTGTTCGAGGTATTCTAGTTAGCTTGCCTACGCCAACTGTGTCGACGTCGCGTGCGCTTAGGTGTGCTTAGGAGGCAGGAGCTATTCTAGCGATGAAAGGCCCGCGAAAAGCGCTGAAAATGCACCAATCAGCGACCAAAATTATTCGCACGGCCGTCATTTAACCGATCTATTACAAACTCGACAATTATCCTTGAAATTCTGTGCATTAGTCGTCCATCATAATGACACTTCAACATGTCAAGGAATACGTGATGTCGTCTGCTGCAATCAAAATCGAAGAGTCGACTCCGTCGACAATCCGCCACAGCCTGGCTAAAGGGCAAAGCACGAACCCAGCCATCCAACGTCTGCGTTCGCGTGTATTGACTGAGTCAGACGCGAGCCAAGTCATCACCAGCTACGATCGCATGCACCACCGCCACAACCGTTCGTGAGTCATCTGCATGGACGCCGCTAGGTTCTCGTCGTTTTTGGTAAAAGTGGCATCACGGTGCAACCTCGATTGCGATTATTGCTACGTCTACCACCACGCGGATCAGAGTTGGCGTTCCATGCCAAAGCTCCTCTCCGCTGAACATCGTGAGGCGTTCGCCCGCCAGCTAGCAGAGTATGTGCTCCAGAGTGAACTGAAGCACTGCGCAGTAATTTTGCATGGCGGTGAGCCGTTACTGGCTGGGGCCCAAGCGCTCGCTGACTTTGCAAGGCTTCTCCGCCAAACCTGCAGCATTCCAGTGGATGTCAGTCTACAAACCAATGGACTGCTATTGACTGACGAAGCCTTGGTCATCCTTGCCAAAGCTGACATCGGCGTTTCGCTTAGCCTTGATGGACCCAAGTCTGCTAATGACAAACATCGTTTGACGAGGAAGGGGCTCTCCAGTTTTGAGCAGACGGAGCAGGCTCTCACGCGCCTTCAGCAGTATCCATCGATCTTCGCCGGCGTTATCGCGGTTGTAGACCCCTCGACCAGTGCGACCGAACTGTTTGAATATTTCGATAACTTCAATATCCCACGTCTGGATTTCCTGCTGCCGGATGCCCATTGGCTTCGCCCTCCACCAGGACGCAACCAAAACCCAGAACTGTATGAGGAATGGCTGGTCAACGCATTTGATGTTTGGTTCGACCAGTACGCGCATATTCCGCTGAGAACATTCGAAGCGTTACTAGATCTCTGTGCAGGGTTGCCTTCCAGCACCGATGCCTTTGGCTTTGGTGATGTGAGTTTGTTGTCGATCGAGACGGATGGCAGCTACCACGACCTAGACGTCTTGAAGGTCACACAGGATGGCGCGACTAGGCTTAAGGGAACCGTTGCAGACACTCCCATTACCCAGGTGGCGCTTTCCCCCGCCATTGAGCAGCATCGGCGTTATCTGCGCAAAGAAGGGCTGTCCGAAACTTGCCAGTCGTGTGAAATCGTAGAAATCTGCGGCGGCGGCTCACTGCCTCACCGCTTTGGTGAGAGTGGATTCATTAATCCTACGGTGTACTGTAACGAGATGAAGCGCCTGGTCACGCACATCAACAATCGTCTCAGAGAACATCTTTCGTCTGAGATGCTAAAGGAGGTGCTGGCACCTCTCCCTGAGACGTTCGATCTGGCTAGTTTCGAGCAGGCAGAAACGTCTAACCCTCACCTGAGCTGGCTTTGCGCTCGCGCAAGGGAAGACGCGATTCAGCGGCTACGAGAGTCATTGAGTTTGTTTCCAAATGACAGGCGTGCTGCCAAGTTCAGTTTTATGCATAAAGCAAACTTCGAGCAAGTTGCTTTCCATCCCGGAGCTATCGCCTGGTCAAGTGCAGTATTGGCTTACAAGCGCGGACATGTCCTGCTGACAGTTGATGGTCAGGCCATTACGGTCAGCCCGGACTATTTGGACATGCTGCTCGAGCATGCGAACCAGAACATGGATAGCGTCAAGCTTGATGTTGGTCGTAATGACCTCTGGCTGAGGGCGCCATTCGGTGGGGCTATCATCTTCGAAGATGATGAACTTGGAGATGTAGGACGAGCTCTCGTCGAGCGCGCCATGGATATTGTCAAGGCCTGGCGCCCAGATCTTGCGACGGAAATGTTAGCAGCATGCAGCGCAGTTCAATTCGTTCGTGATCCCACGGCTGATCCATGCAAGATCGTTTCCTTCAGTGATAATTCCGTCCCTGGGGCGCTTTACGTATCAATTTCGCAAGGTGATGGGCTGATCGATCCTTACGATCTGGCGGACTCACTGATCCATGAGCACCGTCACCAGAAACTCTACCTGCTGGAGAGGCACGCGCCGACCGTGGAGCGCACCTCTGTCCAGGTCGTTTCTCCTTGGCGTGAAGACTTGCGTCCACCTTCGGGGTTGCTCCACGCAGTGTTTGTGTTTGTCGAACTCAGGCGTTTTTGGTTGTACGTGCGTGATCACGGACCAGCCAGCCTCAAATCACGAGCTGTTAACCAGATTGCAGATACCGATCTGCACCTCAAACAGGCGTTTGTCACGTTGAAAGAATGCCCATTGACAGAGATGGGCTTGAGCCTCGTTGATGTGTTGAACCGTGCCGCCAAGGAAGGGACAGAGCCCAATGAGTTCGCAGATCACCATTCCAATATCCCGTTTATCGCTTGATCCGCAGCAACGGCACGCGCAGCTGCGGGACTACTTCTGCGATAAGGACGCGGTAGCCACCCAAGTCGATGACCAGTGGGCATTGGTGCTGGGATGGTCAGATGACCCGCGCCGTTATGTCGATCCTCAGCTTGATGAGGGACTGGCTTGGTGGGGCAGTCACCTTCGGTACCAAGATATGGCGCTGGCTCGCAAGCGTAGAGGTCGACTGCTGTTATCGTTGAACGATACTTGGACGTTGGAGAGTTGGAGCGAGTGGTTGGCTCGCAACCCCCAGCACCCGCACATTACTGTACTACACGTGGATGATCACAAAGATTTGGGTGCACCCCGAATTTTCCAACACACTAACGGCTGGTTTGATCCCATCGAAGGACAAACCGTAAGTCTCCACCATCCCTGCACTGTGACAAGCGCGATCAAGAGTGGTGCATTGGGAATGGGGAGCTTCTTGACGCCTTTCCTCCACTACGCCCCAAATACTGATGTGCGTCACCTTTGCCAAGGGCCCAAATGCATCGGAACTGTCGATTCAGCCATCAAGCTGGAGTCCTTGCCAGACACGTTGCTGAATCCCGATGAGCGTCGGCCTGGGATCTCGCTCGTTCCTGATGACAACGGTGTGGGGCGCGGACGTTATCGGTTCACTAACGACCTCGACGCCTGGCTTGAAGGGGTTGACAGTATTGCAGGAGAGGATACTGCCATTCTGCTTCACATTGACATGGACTACTTCTGCAATCGATATGACGGTGACAGCGACTCTGTAGAACATCCAGGCCCCTTGAACTGCTCGTTGCCAGAGGTCTTGAATCGAGTCGACGAACTCACCCAGGCCTTGCACGGTCACCACGTATTGGAACGCCTCGCTGACATCGTAATAGCCTTTTCTCCAGGTTTTTTCCCAGCGGAATTTTGGGCCAAGAGTTGCGCTCGCCTCCTTGCCGGCTTGGGAGAATCACAATGGCTCGATCATTGAGTAAGTCGAAACCCAGAACAACCAAACAGAAGACTCTCAAACCCCCTGTAGTAAAAGCCAAATCGAAGCTGGGCCCCGTAACGACTGACGCAATCGAACTCATTAGTACCCCTGGCTCACGTGGGCGCGGAGGCGGGCCTGGATGTGAAGCATGGATCATTTTGGCCAACGGCGAGCGGGCAGGTACTGCTTATATCAACATGGTCGATGACCCGATCCGAGGCCACCATCCATCCTTTCACGTGTTCCTGAATCGACCTAGTCAGGGGCGACAAATCGGTCGCATTGCCTATCAGCGTTGTTGCGAGCTCAGCCGGCATGATGTCGTCTATGCGCACATGCGCAAGTCCAATACCGCATCGCGTAAGGCAGCTGAACATGCCGGTTTTGTTGAGGCAACAGCGCATGAAGATACTCAACTGGTGCTGGTTTGGCGTAGACAGGTTCTTAGTAAGGTCGGGGAGCCGTTGGCTGCTACCGATGCCCCCTAGACGGTGAAGACAAAGGCGCGCTGTCGTCGCAATAAGGCTATTGCGGTATAGCTGGCCTCTCCGCGAATCTAGCCATCGACATAATTGGGTGCTATATGAGTTCTATTAAGTTGAAGTTTGACGAGAAAAATCAGGACGTGCTTATCTGGAACGGGCAGGTGGTCATGTCGCGTACCGAAGAGGCCTACTTCCAGGCTCTCTTTCAGCGACTCGCTTATCTCAAACCCGATACTGTATTGGAAGTTGGTTATGGGCTTGGAATTTCAGCAGTTCTCATCCAAGAGCATATGAAACCTACCCGGCATGATATTTT
Source organism: Aeromonas molluscorum 848 (assembly GCF_000388115.1). Classification (GTDB taxonomy): domain Bacteria; phylum Pseudomonadota; class Gammaproteobacteria; order Enterobacterales; family Aeromonadaceae; genus Aeromonas; species Aeromonas molluscorum. Next base: position 3,630 of record NZ_AQGQ01000092.1, on the reverse strand, counting down.
CGAAATCGAGAAAGCCATCTACCAAGATCTGGTACGTTTCGCTGAGGCTTATCCGTCGGTACATCCTTACTGCGGAGATTGGAAGCAGTCTGCTATCGATCTACGGTACGATTTCATTTTTTTTGATCCGTTTGATTACATACCAAGCGGACAGGGTGCTGAGAAAGATCGTGCAGATACAGCTGGACGGATGAAGCGCCTCCTGAATCCAGATGGGGTTCTATGTCACCCACACTTTGGTGACGGCGACATTCCTGACCTGCCTAGCTTTACGACAATTGTCGTCGAACGCCTCAAGGTTTCACCTATCAGAATGGCAGATGAAACATCCTGCGATGACGTGGCGATTGTTTTTCATCAACCAGTAAATGAACGCCCCAGCTCCGGTAGCTAGTTCTCTGCCACATGATTGAATCGCCCCGGCTTCTCTAGACACTTTTGAGCCGTTCGAAATATTGCTTCTCACACTCTACTGGCGATAGCCCATTGTTGAAACTGTGCCGACGCTTGGGGTTGTAAAACATTTCAATGTAATCGAACACATCCTGCCGGGCCTCCTCGCGATCCGCATAGGTTTTACGTCGGATCCGCTCGCGTTTGAGGAGCTGGAAGAAACTCTCCACCACCGCGTTATCATGACAATTGCCACGTCTGCTCATGCTGGCCTTGAGCCGGTGATCCCGCAAAAAATCCTGCCAGTCATAGCTGCTAAACTGGCTCCCTTGGTCAGAATGAACCAGCACTTCCTGTTCGGGTCGCCGTCGCCACACCGCCATCAGTAACGCGCTGATGGCCAACTCTCGGTCGATCCGTGGTCCCATTGACCAACCAATGACTTGTCGTGAAAACAAATCCAATACCGCGGCCAGATAGAGCCAGCCTTCATGGGTTCGAATATAAGTGATGTCCGTTACCCAGACCTTATTTGGCTCAGTCACATCGAACTGGCGTTCAAGATGATTCGGTGCAACCACCGTTGGCCGGCCACCATAATGACCGGGACGGCGCCGATAACCGGTTTGTGAACGTAAACCTTCATGACGCATTAATCGCGCCACCCGGTGTTCCCCACAGGTCTCGCCCATCTCTCGCAGGTCGTCCCGGATCTTGCGATAACCATAGACGCCGCCGCTTTCTAGCCAACATTGCTTGATCTGGCCCAGGAGGCGTTGGTATTCAAGTGCTCGGGCAGATAAAGGCTGGTGCCGCCAGGCGTAATAACCGCTCGGGTGGACATTCATCATCCGACACAGTCGGCGGATGGGATGTGTGGACGCGTGCTCCCGGATGAAGGCGTACCTTACCCTGACAGCTTGGCAAAGTACGCGGCGGCCTTTTTTAAGATATCTCGCTCATCGGTGACGCGGCGCAGCTCAGCCTTGAGGCGCCGAATCTCGGCTTGCTGGCTGGAGTCATGCTGTTGCTGCACTTCGGGCTGGCTGTAGCGTTTGATCCAGGCGTAAAGACTGTGACTGGAAACACCAAGTCGCTCGGCGACCTCTGCCACTGGGTAATGGCGCTCAGTCACCTGCTTGACGGCGGCCAGTTTGAATTCTTCCGTGTAACGTTGCTGCTTGCTCATAACACCTCCTGAATGACCTCAGTTTGAGGCTCTTGAGGTGTCTAGAAAAGTAGGGGCGATTCAAGCAACGGCAAAGAACATGAGCAAAAAGAACGGGGGGCTCATTGGCCCCCGCGTTTAGGTTACTCTTCGTCCTCATCGGGACGTTCGTCATATCCCCGGCTCTGCCAATAAGCATCATGCTCAGGGTTTAACTGACGTGAATGGTTATCGTCATCATCTTTTTTGGACATCACAGGCTCCATGCCGTTACGGTCAACCAAGCCATGGCAATGCTCTGCTGCAAGCCACGGCAGGCTCTGCGGTTACTTGCGATTCGGGTTCATCTCTTTACCACGGTTCCCCTGATTCTGGTCGTACTGACTATTGGTCCCAGAAGAACCAGGGTTTCGATTCTGCATGTTGGCATTGTTATCTGCCGGTTTGATGGGGGCATGCTTTGACATAAAAGACTCCTTGAAAGTTGATGGTTGTCAGCCCAACGTTGTGCTGACAGGGATCATCATCAATCAGTGCAATGCACTAAAAAGCCTTTCCAAACAAAAGATCGACAGTCGCAGAGAATTCCTTTGCGGCGCGGTACTCCGCTTCAATATGTTGAGCCAGGTAAACCAGTTCATGAGGTATCATTTCAGAAGCCAAAAGCATGCGAGCGGCATGCTCTGCTGCGATATCCAGCTCGCCATTCAAGTAGCAACGTAGCATGGGATCGGCCTTGGTGAGGCTGGCACTACGTGCAACGTTGCAATCAAGCAGCCCCACGTCTCCATCCAATAAGGTCTGGGGTAACGCCTCAAATGGGTTATCCAACCTGTTTTGTCGGAGGTCTACATCGGGTGACGCTAGCGCCTTGACGAAGGTTGCCGCACTCACGCTCAAATGGACAAGCTCCAGCAAAGACTGGCGATTTATCACAATCAACTCCACCAATCTAGCTGCTTTCTGCCGCGCCCCCACATCATTAAAAATCAACTTAACCCTGCCGGGATCAGGGAAGATCGCCAACAACAAGGTTGCATTGAACAAGGTTGTCAGCTCACGCTCTGGCAAGCGCCTGCGATCTCGATGAGAGACAAGCTCGGCATCCATATGGATCAGCTTGTTGCGAACCAAGCTATTCAACTGATCTTTCAACTTGGGATAATCCGCCAACTTGATCCCGAACAGGTGTCGCATGGCTTCTGCCAAGGTGTACGATCTCATGACTGACAAGCACCTCGTAACAGCGACTCGGTTGATGGCGGCAAGCTCTTAGCCTCTTTATGATCTGCAATGTATCGAGCGCGCTCTAACCAGTCCCCACCGCAATGATGGTTACGGTCATACTCATCGATAACGCCCCTGCAATAGCCAGCCCTTAACGCTTCAGAAAGTGACGTCATCGTAGCCGCCTGCCACCTGTAGCGCTGGTTATCCTCGTAAATCTGGATAGCTTCAGCACAGCCTTCAATCAACATAGACCTATTCGTCTCAGCACCGACTATCTGTGGCAACATAAGAATAAATAGCACTGGAACATAACGTAGCATCATGACACTTGCTCAGTCGAAGAGATGGGTGATAGGGGTTGGAATCGAGGTGCCGCCAGATAGAGCGCCACCAAAAACAGCGTGTAATCTAACAGTCGGTCATAAATGGCATATTCCTGAAACCGCCCTGCATCTTCAGCTAGCCAGCTTGCATCAATAGCAAAAATGATGCCCACCATGACCTGCCCGACCACGAATAAACGCCCCCAACTGAGCAAGGGGCGCAGCAATCGTTGCCAATAGGGCGTTGAACAATATTGGCAGTACCGCCAATGACGCCAAAGCAACAAAGCCAGTAACAGCAACGTTCCTTTCTCAACAATGTCCAGATCGGCCATCCCCTCACCATATTCGAAGATGGTCGTGAAGGATGTCCAGATGTACCAGCATCCGAACCCCAACAGCAAAAACTGCCCGAGCCAATAGCACAACCGCTGGCACAGACCCATCAGCCAATTATCACAACGTTGTAGCAACGAAGGTACATTGGCAGGCAAGGTTTCCTTGCCAGGGATCTGG